>JBBDIO010000184.1:0-7144 GCA_040880365.1 Litorilinea sp. | reverse complement strand
AATACGCACCCGTGTGCGAAAAGTTGCAGCACCGCGTTTATGTTGCAGATGGTTTGCGCAACGCATCGCCCAGCGCACTATCCAGGGCGGCACCCGGAGGCAGTCTGCGTTGCACAATTCGATCCGGGTTGTCTTTGACGCTGGTCTGGCACGCTGATACAATGAACTGCTATGCGTATTTTGGCAATTTCAGATAAAGTTGAGCCGATTTTATATAGCGAGGGCATTTGCGGGCATGTCGGGCCGTTGGACATGATCGTGAGTTGTGGCGATCTGCCCTTCTATTATATCGAATATGTAGTCAGCATGATCAATCGACCCTGCTACTATGTGTTTGGGAATCATGGTCGAGAAGTCGAATATCAGGGCGGCAACTGGAAGAAAAAGACCGAACCCCAGGGCGCCATGAATCTGCACAAGCGTTCGATGCATGAAGGTGATCTGCTGATGGCAGGTCTGGAAGGTTCGATCCGCTATAACAGTGCGCCCAAATATCAGTATACCGAAGGCGAGATGATGCGTAATATCATGAATCTGGCCCCGCGTCTGCTCCTGAACCGAATGCGCTATGGGCGTTGGCTCGATGTTCTGATTGCGCATTCGCCGCCGCGTGATATCCACGACGAACAAGACCCTGCGCACCGAGGGTTTGTCGCGTTCCGAACCTTCATGCGCTGGTTCAAACCGCGCTATCTGCTCCACGGTCATATCCATCTCTATCGCCGCAACGTGGTGACCGAGACGCGCTTTCTGGAGACCGAAGTGATCAATGTGTACCCCTATCGTGTGTTAGATCTGGAGCCGATTTCGCCCAAATGACCGCCAATTCTCAACCCCCATCTACCGATTCGCGCGCACAGTTGCACGACTGGCGTCAGATTTGCCAGGCGCTGGCCCAGCAACAGGCCGAAGATGAGGCCTTCGCGGCCTGGCCCATCGAAGACGGCGCGACCGTGCCCTTTCAGCATCGCTGGGAGCATGTGATGGAAGTGGCACGCATTGCGCTGGGGCTGGCCGAGGAAACCGGCGCGGATCTGGAGATTGTCGAAGCCGCGGCGTGGCTGCACGATGTGCGCAAGGAGCAATCTAAACACGCCGAAGCCGGGGCGCGTGAGGCTCGCCAGATTTTGTATGACACGGATTTCCCCACAGATAAAATTGAAGCTGTCGTCGAAGCCATCCGCCGCCATTCGGGCAGTGTGCGCCCGCGGGGTGCGCCGTCGCTGGAACCACTGGAAGCTGCGGTGCTGTGGGATGCGGATAAATTGTCTAAACTGGGCGTGAGCGCGTTGAGTCACCGCCTTAGCTCACATACCTATGTGGGCATGTCGTTGCACGAACGCCGCGCCGAACTGGATGAATATGTGCACGATAAGGTGCGCAAAATTGTAGAGAGCATGAACACTGAACCGGCCCGGCGCTATGCCGAAGAACGATATGCCGCCATGGTTCAGATGTTGGATGCCTGGTTGAGAGAAGAAGATGAGCCCAAAGCCTAGATTACGCTATCACCTGGTGACCATGGGATGCCCCAAGAACAAGGTCGACAGCGACGGCATTGAAATGTTTTTGCAAGACGCTACCTATGCTTCGACCGCGACGCCGCGCGAGGCGGATGTGTTGATTGTGAACACCTGCGGCTTTTTGGAAGCCGCCAAAGAAGAGTCGATTGAAGTTTTGCAGCAGTTGGGGCGCAAAAAACGGCGCAACCAGATCCTGATTGCCGCGGGCTGTCTGGCCCAGCGCAATGGGGCCGAAGTATTGGCGCGCGTGGGCACGGTCGATGGCTTGCTGGGCACGCGCCGCTGGATGGAAGTGGCCGAACTGGTGAATCAGATTCGCCAGGGCGCGGGCAAACGCAGTGGGCAGCGCTATCACATTCTGGGCGATGATGCATTGCCGGTGCCCGCCTTTTTAGACGATCCCGCCCAGGAATTTGGCGTGGCGACGCCGCGTCCGCCGGTGTTGGGGGGCAGCGCCTATCTGAAAATCTCCGATGGCTGTAATGCGCCGTGTGCATTCTGCACGATTCCGTCTTTCAAGGGCAAGCTGCGCAGCCGTCCGCTGGAAGCCGTGGTGGATGAGGCGGGCGCATTGGTCGCCGCGGGGGCCAAAGAGCTGGTGATTGTGGCCCAGGATTCTACCGACTATGGCCGCGATTGGGGCGAACCTAATAGCCTGCCGCGCTTGCTCAGCGCCATCTGTCAGCGCACCGATGAACGCCTGCGCTGGGTGCGTCTCATGTATGCCTATCCGGGGCATGTGAGCGACGAGCTGGTGGAGGTGATGGCGCGCGAGGAGAAGATTGTGCCCTATCTGGATATGCCCTTGCAGCACGGCGACCCGCGCACCCTGCGCCGTATGCGTCGCCCCAGCCGGCTGGAGATGGTGCATGACCACATGGCAAAGCTGCGCGCCGCTATGCCCAATATTGCCCTGCGCACGACTTTCATCGTGGGCTATCCGGGCGAGACCGAAGAGGAATTTCAGGGGCTGCTGGATTTTGCCCAGGCGATTGAGTTTGACCGGGTCGGCGCATTTGAGTTTAGCCCCGAACCGGGGACACCTTCGGCAACGCTGCCCGACCAGGTGGATGACGAAGTGAAGGCCGAACGCTATGCCCGGCTCATGGAGCTGCAACAACCCATCAGTCTGCGCAAGAATCAGGCGCAGGTGGGCAAGCAACTGACGGTGCTGGTGGAGGGCGAAGGGGAAATTGAAGGCAGTGATACGCCCTTGCTGCTGGGGCGAAGCTATCGCGATGCGCCCGAAGTGGACGGTCTGGTGCTGATTCCCGGCATTCGTGGCGTGCCTGTGGGCGAGATGCTGGATGTGCATATCAACAGCGCGATGGCCTATGACCTGGTCGGCGAACCGCTGGTGACCGAGACTTTCTCTAGCTCGCGCGCAGAGATTTTGCTGGGCGAGTAGTACTCACAATTGCACAGTGCAAACATGTGCATCGTGCAATTTGGTTGTGCCCATGCCTAATCTGATCCAACTCACTGATCTTACTGCGTCAGATGTGCGCGCAATCTGGGCACAGGCACAACAACCGCCCGCACGTCTGACGCGCGTGCCGGGTTCCGTGGCCTGGTCGTTCGAGGGCAACGGCATCCGCACACGCACCACGTTTCTCCAGGCTTTTGCCCAGTTGGGGCTAAATTACATCGAGTTGCCCAATCTGCTCCAAACCGGCGAACGCGTACAGGACATCGCCGGCTATCTCGATCCCTTCTACGGTTTATATGTGATCCGCGCCGCCGACCATGCCCGGCTTTGTGAATTTGCGGCGGCGTCGTGCCGTCCTGTGATCAACGCTATGTCGCGCGGCGGGCATCCGTGCGAAGTGCTGGCCGATGCGGCGTGGGTGCAGTCGGCAGTGGGCGAGTTGACCCAGTGCCGCATTGCGCTGTGGGGGCCGCCGACGAATGTCTTTGCCTCGTGGGTGGAATTGGCCCAGGTGCTGGATTTTGAAATCGACCACTTCTGCGCGCCCAAGTTTCACACCGCCAAGTCCCATGTGCGTTTCCATGATCTGCGTGCTGTGGGCGCGGCGGCTGTGGATTTGGTGATTACCGACGGGTGGCCTACTGATTATGCCGCACAGGACCCTGCCGCGCAGGACTGGTCGCTGCGCGTGGCGCATCTGGCGCAACTGGGTTATCCCAGGCTGCTGCCCACGCCGCCCTTTACCGTGGGCGCAGAGCTTGCCTTCGATCCGTTGACCTATGCAGGGTTTGTGGGATATGCGCAGAAGGCGAACCTGTTGCCTGTGCAGCGGGCGTTGGTGGCCTATTTGCTCACGATGTGAGAGGATAAACAGGGCAAGACAGGGCGGGTGTGTTTATCCAAACCAGCCGCGCCGCTTGGGGGGCGGGCGGCGGAAGGCTTGCACCAGTTGCGCGACCTGTTGCTGGAGCGCGCCAACGGTGGCTTCCAGCGCGTGGATGCGATTTTCCATACGTTCGCGGCGCGCTTCATCTCGGCGCAGATATTCGCCGTGTGCGCGCTCCAATTCGAGCATTCGCTCGCGCAGTTTGCGATTCTCTTCCTTGAGATTAAAATTGTCTTGTGCCACCACACCCAGCATTTCACGCACCGATGCCTGGCTGTTGAGCACAGCCTTCTGCCCGCCCACCAGCGTATCCAATACATCGTTGATGGCTTTGGGCAGGCCCGATTGTCCGCTGGTCTGGCCCAGATGCGCCGGTACCTGGTCGTTGTCTACAATGGTGGAGAGCGCAGTACGCGCCGATTGACCGGGGGGCTGACTAGGGGACTGACCGGATATTTGACTGAGGGACGGATCGGACGGCAGGTCGGCGGCGGCAGTGGGCGTCAGCTGCTGGTGGATCTGCGCATCGTCATAGCCCTGGCTCAACAGTTGTTGCACGGTGACCAGCGCGGCAACGTCGGCCCCGCTGAAGTGCGAGTCCTGGGCATAGATGCCGTCGCCCAGGTGACGATCAAACCGGCGCGTCAAACGGCGCAAGGTGTCGGGCGCAACGTTCAGATGATTGGCAACCTGGGCAAAGGTGAAGCCCGCCGCGTTGTGGTTCTGGTTGCCTGTGGCGCGCCCGCTCCCTATGGAATTGTGGGCATCGGAATTGCGGTCATCATCGGTTTCGGGATTGGGATGTGCCGTATTGGAACTTGCCATATCGCTGTCCGGTCATGTCGATTCAGTCGTACCCATACGCCACGCATCAGAGAATCGGTGTCTGCTGGTGCGTGCGACGGAACTGTGTTGGCTAATCGGTGTTGGTTAATCGGCGTTGGGTTGTCGGATGCTATTTGTCATCCACCACTTGCCAGGTAGTGTCAATGACATCGTGGTCATCGTCGTCGGGTTTGCCATTGCGGCGACTGTCGCCGTCAAAATCATGGCTACTTGACGCGTGACCGCTCCCGGGATAGGCTTTGTAGGCCCGATCCTGGGGCGCAAGACGTACAAAGAGCCGCGATGCCAGCAGCAGAATGCCGATATCGTCGAACGGCAAGCCGGGCAAGAGATCGAGCGGCCAAATAAAATAGAGCATGGCGAGAAATGGGATTGCCAGCTTGAGCAGACCAGGGACGGCAGGATCCCAAAGCAGACGCCAGGCCGCAATGAGATCACGCACAATCGCGCCAAAACCCCAGCCACCGCCGGGTCGTGGCGCACCGCGCATAGATCCCATCGATCCGTTGGCAAATCCGTTCTGGTTATATTGCATAGTCCTTAGTCAGTCTCCTTGTTATTACTTGTGTCATTACTTGTGTTATGAATTGTGCTATTAACTGTCGTGCCATTAAACGCCGTATTTATCAATGTGATGTGCGAATTATAGAAAATTATCAATAATTGTTGTTTGCGTGTCATTATCCACGAGTTTGAATAGATAGGCGATTGTGCCTGTATTGTGCCTATGCGGAATGGTTAGAGTATAACGAATTTTATACGCGCTGACAACCGTTTTTCTGTTGTTCAACTCGCATTCTCAATTCCAGTTGTGCCAAAAGCCCTATGCCTACCACTTCTCAGATGTTGCGTGACTATCCGGATATTATGTTCCAGGTGTTGGCGGAACTGCGCGGCGCGATGACCGACGTTGCCGAAACGCGCGAACAGTTGCTGGAGTTGCTGGCGGCGCAGATGACCGATCCCACCTCGGTGCAGATGGTCTACGAAGATGTGGGCTACGATGCGCCGGAAAGCCACAAAGCTATCGAGCTGCTGCTCAAGGAAGGCGGCGAGATCGCCGAAGCGCAATTCAGCCGCCAATTTGGGGCCATTCGCCAGATGGGGCCGGCCAAGCTGGAGCGAGAAATGCCCTGGGTTGCGCCCCAGAGTGTGGCAGAGATGCTCTACTACAACGGTCTGATTGGGCGGGCATTTCGGGGCGCAGGCCAGGCCGCCCATCCCGTCATATTTTTGCCCACCGATGTGGTGCCGTGGCTGCCTCACCCCCAGAATCAGGTGGCAGAAGGGGGGCTGCCGGTCCAGCCGGTTGCGCCGCCGCCTACTGCGCGCGTCATCGCCGGGGATGACAGCTTTCTGGATGATATGGGCACGCTGCTGGGCTTTCTCTATACCGAGCGCCTGCGTGTGACCGATGCCGGTCCCCACCCGGAAGATATCGATCTGTTTGTCCGGCGGCTACAGATGCCTTTTTCGGGGGATTTGCCCGAACTGAATGTGCGCCTGGGCCTGATTTTGCATCTTGCCAACCGCCTGGGCTGGCTGCGCCGTGGCGAAAACGAAACCATTCAATTAACGGTGAATCCGGTGAGCCGGTTCCTGGAGATGACGCGGGCCGAACAGCGGCGCGCGGTGTGGGATGCATGGTTCAATTCTGCCGAATGGAACGATCTGTGCCGCATCCCTGGGCTAGAGTGTGCCGAGACGGGCAATTGGCGCAACGATCCCTTGCAGACCCGCGCGCGGATTGTACACCTGCTGGCGCAGATCCAGGCTGGGGCGTGGTATAGCCGCACCCAGGTGATCGAAGCCATCCGCACGGTGGAACCCGATTTCCAGCGTCCTACGGGCGATTACGATTCCTGGTATATCCGCGATGTGAATTCGCAGGAATTTCTGCGCGGCTTTGCCCACTGGGATGATGTGGAGGGGGCGTTGGTGCGTTTTCTGGTGGCGGGTCCGCTACATTGGCTGCGTTTTGCCGATCTGGCAGAACCTTCGGCAGGCGATGATATGCTTTTTTCGGTCACACAGTGGGGATCGTTCTGGCTGGGGCAAGAGACGCCGCAACCGCACGAGCCGCCCCACCCCGGCATTTCGGTGGAAGAGGACTTTACGATCCATGTGCCGCATGGGGTGTCGCTTTTCGACCGTTTCCGTGTCGAACGGTTTGCCGGTTGGCAAGCCAGCTATCCCGAATATGTCTATCAGATCAATCAGCGCAGTCTGAAACGGGCTTTGGAACAGAAGATTCCGGCGGCGCGCATTCTGGAGTTTTTGAAACAGCGTGCGCCCACCGTGCCCCCGCGCGTGGAAAATGCGCTGCTGCGGTTTGGCAATACCGAAAAAGTGGGCCAGTAGCGAAGAATTACCAAGACGATTCGCAATAAAAAGGGGGACGACCCGGCAAGAGTCGTCCCCCTCTTTACATTCGTGTTTATTGCGAGTTACACAGTGTAT
>JBBDIO010000183.1:15233-20356 GCA_040880365.1 Litorilinea sp. | reverse complement strand
TTTAGGCTAAAGGTGCCGATAACCGGGAAACCCGTGCCCGGGCCTTCGCGCACATTGAGGGTGCCGACCGAAACGTTGGCGGTCAATTCGTCGCCCGCCTGCGCCACTGTGGTTTCGGCACTCTCGCCGGTGCTTTCCGGCATCTGGAAGGGGACGGAATTGGGATCAATCTCTTCCCCGTCATCACCTGCCCCATCGCCCACCCCATTGCCCGTTGAACCGCCGGAGGACGCGTCGTCATCGTCGTTGTCATTCTCGTCGGTGTCTTCTGGGGCGTCGAGGGGGAGGGGGGTCGCGGTGGGAACCTCCTGGTTAAAGGGCGGGGTGGGTGTGGCCGGCGGCACCGTCTGATTCAGGGGGGCGGCAACCGGGCCTGCCCAGGCGGGCACGCTCAGCGTCGAAATGGCGACGACCAGCGTGGCGACCACGGTCAACAGCCAGTGGCGGCGCAGATGGCCCAGCGCGGTGGTCTGCGCCTTTTTCTGAGTCTTAATCTGATTCTTCAAGCGTGTATTCATATACCTCAACTCCTTACCTGTTCTTCTGCAAGTCTCGGATGCGTGTTCTGGTGTATTGCTATCAGGTCGTGCGCGCAAAGTAGAGCGTGCCTATGAGATAGCCGACGCCCGAAGCCAGGGCGCGGGCCTGTAGCAAGACCAGGCCCGCCAACGCCAGGCTGGGTGAACGGCGCCATAGTTTCGCCAGAAATCCACCTGCCGAGAGATAAAATACAACCAAAGCCAGGCCGACAATCCACCAGACAACTGCCAGCGCGGGCAGCCAGATACTGACGATGCCCAGCCCGCTCGCCGCCACAAGCACCCCGCTCAACAGGATTTGTAGCTTCAGGGTCTGGGGCGTGTGCGTATCATAGACGATGCGCTGGGGGTGGCGTCGGGTCAACAACGATTTCCAGAATCCTACATGATATTTCCGCCGCATATAGCCCCACAGGGTTTCTACATGCAGATGATGCACCTGCACCTGGGGGGCGAAGACCATCCGATAGCCACGCTGGGCCAGTCGAAAACTGAGATCGTGGTCTTCACAGGCCGCTTTGACAAAGGTCGGGTCGAAGCCGCCATTTTCCAAAAAGACCGCGCGCCGATAGCCTGCGGCATAGGTGTCGATGGCGTCGATTTGGGGCAGACCGGCCATGCGGTCATAGCGGTCTTCATATTCGGCCTGCACAAACCGGGCCACCCACGCTGTCTGATCCGACAGGTAGACGCCTTTTGCGCCGGCGATGTCGGGGTCGGCAAAGACGGCAAGCAACTGGGCAGTCCAGTCGGATGTGGGTGCACAGTCGGCATCGGTGAAGAGCAGGATGGGCGCGTTTGCCACTTCTGCACCCCGGTTGCGAGCCGCGGCAGGCCCGGCATTGGCCTGTTGTACTAGGCGTGCCTGCACCTGGGGGTGTTCGGCGATCCAGCGTTCCACGACGGCGGGAGTGGCATCGGTGGAACCATCGGCAATGACAATCACTTCCCACGCGTCGGCGTCTATAGTTTGCCCGACCAGCGCATCCAGACAGCGTGTGATTACCTCGGCCCCATTGTAGACGGGCACGATGATAGAGGCGGCGCAGAGAGGCGCAGAGCTGGCGCGCGCCGCGTGGGAACCTGGTTGCCCGGTCACAGTCGAGTCGGGCGCGTGCGCAGAATTGCCGGCAGAGTGCTTTGCCGGCTGTGCGGTCGGGGTCGCCGCGCTGGGTTCATTCACGCTTAGTGTGCTTGTCATGAGGTGTGGATGTCATGTCGGCTGCTGCGTCGCGCGCACCGGGTGATCTCGGGTTGGCGACTGCGCGGCTAGCCTATGGGGCGACGCCGATAAGCTCACCCACGGCGAAAATGCGGTGGGTGGTGGTAAACTCGGGCCATCCGGTTGCCAGGGTCAGACGGGCGGTATTGGTGGGGCCAAAGTAGGTTGCGGCTCGGCTTTCGTCGGCCTCGGTCGCGCCCGCGGCGGGTATGGGATCGCTGATTTCGGAAATGCGGTAGATGAAGACCAGGCCATCGACATCGGTGATGTGGACTTCCTGGCCGATTTGAATATCACCCAGTGCCAGCGCGGCCAATGGGGCACTGTCGCCTACCTGTCGTCCCGATAGAATGGTATTGCCGGCTGCGCCCACGCCGGCACTGTTGGCGTGCCAGCCCAGGCTTGTTTCGGGCACAACCCAGGTTGTGGTGCGCGTATCATCGGCCATCGTCACCTGCCATCCCATTTCGGTGACCGGTATATCCAGCCCCAGATCGGGAATTTGCAGGCGCACGGGTGGTTGGCTCTGTTCCAGCGCCAGGGGTTCGATAGGCGCAACTGTGCTGGAACTGGTTTGGGCATCTGCACTGGTCGCAGCGGTGGCATTGGCGGCGTCGGCGGTAGGCGCGGGTGCGGCGGGTTCTGCGCCGCCACACGCAATCAGCGCCAGGCTCATCAACATGGCGGTCATCGCCATCACAAAACGGCGCGCGCGTGGAGGGGACGTCGCACCCGCACGTAGTTGCAGCATGGTTTCTGTTCGGATAATCAAAGCCAACCCCTCTGTCTATAGTGGGTAGATTAGGCAAGCGTTTAGCCAGGTAGAATGCCCGTCATTCTAGCCTATGGCGTTGTGCTCGCGCAAAGCGCGCCCGATTGGCGTCTCTGAACCAATACGCCGTGCAAAAATGATAGGATACGATGCGCGTGCGGTTTTGGGTTGTGAGCGGCGGGCTTGTACAATCGACGTGGGGGGGCTTGTATCCCGGTGGGTGCCCTGGTCTTCAAAACCAGTGGCAGGCGGCGCTGAGCCGGCTGCGGTGGGTTCGACTCCCACGCCTTCCCGCACTGTGTGTTCGCACTGCATCTGTTGCAGGCGTTCGCGGCGTTATGGTTCCTCAGCCTATGCTGTCACGGTATCTCCTCACCACATGTTTTCTTCCTGTGTTATCCGTTTTGGCGTGCAGCATTTGCACCCCAATCCTTTTACAACTTGCGCGTCTGCCTGTATAGTTGTGGGCAATTGTGCCCGGTCGTTGCGCTGTGGTTGCGCTGTGTCTATATACGCGCGTGATTCGTGTGTGTAGGCAGGGTTCGGTGCAATCTTGTACTTTTGTGTATTTTTTTTGCACGGTATGCGTATATATAAATGTATACCCCTGCTGTCAATGCCATAGGGTTATGCCATTGCCGATTCGATTGGCGATCAGATTGCGGCTATATGCCTGTGCATGTCGGTGAAAAGGTCGTAATATCTGCAATGCGTAGCTTTATGCTAGAACTATATTGAGTGAATGATGGAAATACCACTGTTCGATGCCGAGGCGACGCTGCGTTTTGAGCGCATTATTCTCTATCCCTATCCAGATTTACAGAAAATATGGGCGCGCTGCTGGGTTACCGCGGTGGAGGATCAACACCCCAATATCGAGTTGCGTGTGCTCAACCCCGACGGCACCGAAGACAACAGCGTCTATATGATGATGCGCAGCGAGCAGCGGATTGAAACCACGCTGCACATGCGCAAGCCGACGCCGGGTACACGCTATCGCGTGATTGCCGAGCTGACCCTGGGCATGTCGGATACGGAGATGCAGGTATTGGACACCCAGGAATTTGAGATGGTGCTGGAATTTCGTAACCCGGATGCCCGGGAACCTGGCTTTGGTTTTGGCGTCGACTGGGACGAGTGGCAGCAACAGGCAGATTAGATGAATCCCTCTGAAGATCACCCTGAAACACAGTCCGCAACCCGGACCGAACCGCGCACCGAAAAGCACACCGAAAAGCGTGTCGGTCTGTTATTCGGACGCGAATGGAGTTTCCCCCCCGCGTTTGTCGAGGAAATCAACCGGCGCGAGGCGGGTGTGAGCGCGGAATATGTGCAACTGGGGGGCATACGTCTGGATGCGCCCTGCCCCTATGATGTGATTGTGGATCGTATCAGCCACGAAGTGCCCTATTATCGCACCTATCTGAAGCAGGCTGCCTTGCAGGGCGCGTATATCATCAACAACCCTTTTTTGTGGAGTGCCGACGATAGTTTTTTTCAGACCGGGCTGGCAGAAAAACTGGGCGTAGCGGTGCCGCGCACGGTGTTGCTGCCCATGAAAACCTATCCCCCCGGTATTGATGAGGAAAGTCTGCGCAATCTCGAATATCCCCTGGATTGGCAGGCCATGTTGCATTATGTGGGCACGCCCGCCGTGTTGAAGGATGTGATGGGCGGACGCCAGTATTATGCGGTAATCGATAGCCTGGAATCGCTGCTGTTTGCCTATGACCACAGCGATGGCGCGGTCATGTTGTTCCAGGAATATATCGAATGGGATGTCTTTGTGCGCTGTCTCTGCATCGGGCGCGACAATGTGTTGCCCATCCCCTTTGACCCCGATGCCGGTGTCTATCTGGTGGATGAGCCGATTCTGGAGCTGGCATTGCGTGATCGGGTCGCGCACGATGCGCAGGTATTGAGCCGGGCATTGGGCTATGATATGAACTGCATCGATTTTGCCGTGCGCAACGGTGTCCCCTATGCCATCGATCTCTTTAACCCCGCCCCTGCGCTGGATGTGAATATTCTTTCGCCCTATTACTTTGATTGGACGGTGAAGATGATGGCGGATTATGTGGTAGATGTTGCCCATGCGCCGCCGCCGCCATATGATACTTCGCCCGATATGCCACCCCGGTGTCTTCCGTCCTAATACCGGGTTTCCCCTGGGCGGCAATGACTGAATCCCGGCTGCGCGCCGGGTGATGGTGATGGGATAGTGGGGATGGGATAGTGATGAGGGGGAGAGCGCAGGTTGTTTGGCGCGCGGCTTCCAAGGCTTTCGTTCGCAATGGAATTTTCTAATTATGGCAAGATTGTATACAGCAGTCGATTCTATCGGTTGTAAACTTATTGGCAAGTATGTGGGAAATCAGAGGATGGGGGCGCGCGTTTGGCGCGCAGGGTGGGCGACATTGGTCCACGCGCTGGCGATTGCCGGCATGGTTCTGTTGCCCACCACGCCTGCTGCCTGGGCAATGGGAGACCGCACCGAACTGCCGACCATAGATGCGCCCGATGCGCTGGGTGACTCCTCTGCGGAACTCGGCTTCGAACGCTATTTTGTGCCCGCGTGGGAAAACCCCGA
>JBBDIO010000183.1:12838-15133 GCA_040880365.1 Litorilinea sp. | reverse complement strand
ACGCCGGGTCTGTAGATACGGCTGCGGCTGTCTCTGTGGATTCTGCGGCTGAAGCGGCGCGTTTGGACCATGCTGCAAGCCTGGCGCAGCAAGAGCATATGTTGTACGCGCCGCACCACAGCTATATACCGCAATTGAGCCACCGCCTGGGCTTTGGCATGAGCGCGCCGCGCACGTTTGAGGCCTATCCCGAAGCCGCCACCCTGCGCGCCGGATGGTATCACGACTGGACTGTGCAGGGTAGATCCAGCCAGATCGAAGGGATGCAATATGTCCAGACCGTCCGCATCCACCAGGATCTGGAATGTCCCACCGGCACCGATTTTAATCGAGACCGCTGTCCCTATGTAGAGCCATACAGCTATACTGTGCGTTCGGGGCTGTATCGCGTTGGTGATATCGCCCGCCGCTTTCCCGGCACGCTCTGGATCATCGGCAATGAGATGGATCGGGTAGACTGGGGGCGACCGGCTTTCCGCAGCGTAGGCTACCAGGATGAGATGATGCCCGGACTGTATGCCCAGGCCTATCATGACATCTATTGGTATATCAAGCGGCGCGACCCCAGCGCCAAAATCGCCATCGGCGGCATCGTCCAGCCTACGTCTTTGCGCCTGGAGTATCTGACCAAGGTGTGGGATATCTATGAGCGTAAATTTGGCGTACCCATGCCCGTGGATGTGTGGAATACACATAATTTCATTTTGCGTGAAGGCACCAATGGAGATTGGGGCGCGGGGGTGCCGCCGGGAGCCAGCGAGCCGACGGGAGCCTATGTGGATCGGCGCAACGATGCCTATCATGTGGACATGGGAATCTTCGATCAGCAGATTCGCGCCTTTCGCGAGTGGATGAAGGAACGGGGACAACAGGAAAAACCGCTGATTGTTACCGAATATGGCGTGCTCTATTACAACCATTCCATCTTCACCAATGGTCTCTTTGCCAATAGCGACCCGACACCTACAGTTGATTTTATGTTGCAGACGTTCGACTATTTCCTGAATACCGAAGATTGCAACATCGGTTTTCATGGGGATGGTTGCAAGCTGGTGCAGGCGTGGAACTGGTATATATTTAATTCCGACAATCAAAATCACCACGGGCGTTTGTTTGGCGCCAGTTCGGGCGAGATTACGCCGGCGGGCGAGGCTTTTCGCGACTGGTCGTTGCGCAATATAGATGCGTTGGCCGTGCCGTTTCCCATCCCCTAGATTCTGGTTGTGCCTTATACCGTGTATCCTGTGCCCTGGTGATAGGGGCCTGATGCCTTTTTGCAGAAATGACGATTGCGAAATGACGTTGTTCAGATGAGCACACCCGGCACGACGGCGGCGCACGCCGAAGAAAATCCACCCCGCCCGCCGGCGCGCACCAGCATGGCGCGCCCCAGTATGGCACGACGCCTGGCGGATCTGGTCGCCTATCGGGATTTGATCCAGAATCTGGTGATCCGCGAATTAAAAGCCCGCTACAAAAACAGCGTGCTGGGCTTTTTGTGGAGTCTGCTCAATCCGCTGGCGATGATGCTGGTCTTTAGCGCTGTCTTCACTTTTATGATTCCGACCTATGATATCCCCCTCTATCCCATCTATATTTTGTGTGGCTTGTTGCCCTGGAATTTCTTCAGCGCGAGTTTGCTGGCGAGCGTCCACAGCGTGGTGGGCAATTCGCCGCTGGTGAAGAAAGTCTATTTCCCGCGCGAAATTCTGCCGATTGCCGCGGTGTTATCGCAGTTGGTCAACTTTTTGCTGGCGCTGGTGGTGCTCTTTGTCGCGCTGCTGGTCTTCCAGGGGAACTTCAGCCCCTGGTTGTGGATGTTGCCCATCGTGATTCTTATGCAGACCTGTTTTATCATTGGGCTGGCGTTTATTCTCAGCACACTGAATGTGTTCTATCGCGATGTGGGCATGATTATGGATGTGGTGGTGCTGGCGTGGTTCTTTCTGACGCCGGTCTTCTATCCGCTGGATATCTTGCCCAAAGAATATTTTCTCCTTGGCATCACCTGGGATGTGCACCGCATCATGTATATTGTGAATCCTATGGCATCGATCATTAATACCTATCGCGATCTGCTCTATTGGGGCACCTATACCCAGGCCGATTTCTTCTTGCGCACCGCGGTCACTTCGGGCGGCGTATTGGTGGTGGGCTATTGGTTCTTCACTCGCTATAGCGGGCGCTTTGGCGAGGAGCTATAGTCTGAACACGCAGGCCGGTTTGCTGTCCGTTCACAGTTTTAGCGTTTTTGAAGGACGTGTAGTTGAAGGACGTGTAGTAAGGACGTGTAGT
>JBBDIO010000183.1:0-12738 GCA_040880365.1 Litorilinea sp. | reverse complement strand
AAGGACGTGTAGTAAGGACGTGTAGTGTACGAATATCTCAAGACGCGTGAACCCGGGCAACCGGTCGTTGAATTGCAAGACGTTTCCAAGGTGTTCCGGCTGCAAAGCGGAGCACATCGTTCGTTCCAGGAGATGTTTACCGCATTCTGGCAGCGGAAGCGGACTACGCGCGCGTCTGAATTCTGGCCTGTGCGTCAACTGTCGTTGACTATCGAACCGGGCGAAAGCATTGGGCTGGTAGGGCCAAATGGTTCGGGCAAGAGTACACTGCTCAAATTGTTGGTGGGAATTTTGGAACCGACCACGGGCCGGGTAATCATGCGCGGGCGCATTTCTTCTTTGCTAGAGCTGGGCGCCGGTTTTCATCCGGATCTGACCGGCCGCGAGAATGTCTATCTCAACGGCTCCATCTATGGCATGAGCCGCCGGGAAATTGCCGCGCGCATGGATGAGATTGTGGAATATGCCGAGATCGGCGAATTCATCGACATGCCGGTCAAGCATTATTCATCGGGCATGTATGTGCGGCTGGGCTTTGCCGTGGCGATTCACACCGATCCCGACATTCTGATTCTGGATGAAGTGTTGGCGGTGGGCGATGCCACGTTTCAGCATAAATGTCTGACGAGCATTCACAATTTTCGCGCGCGCGGCGGCACGATTATTCTGGTGTCTCACGATCTGAACGCCATCCAGACTATTTGTGATCGAGTGCTCTGGCTGGAAGACGGCCATCTGCACGCCCAGGGCAAACCCACCGAGGTGGTGATGCACTATCTCAACCATGTGGCGCAGAAAGAAGAGCGTAAACGGCTGGCCCAGGCCGCCACGCATGGCGGAGAGGCTTCCCCCGCGACAAATTCAGAGACTGGGGCCGACGCCGATGGCCGTCGCCGCTGGGGCACAGGGCGGATGCGGGTTCATGCCGTGGAGTTGCTGGACCCGACCGCGACCCCGCGCCTGGTTTTTGCCACGGGCGCGCCGCTCACCGTGCGCATCCACTACACGACTCGCGAGACGATCGAAGACCCGATTTTCGGAATTGCCCTGTTCCACGAAAACGGAACCCACATTGCGGGACCCAATACGGACTTCGACGGGGTGACGATTGAACAGGCCAGCGGCGCAGGCGTGGTAGAATATACGATTCCGGCGCTGGCGTTGCTGGAAGGCGCGTATGTGCTTTCTACCGCGATTATCAACCGCTCGGACACCGAGACCTATGATTACTGGCACCGGGCGTGCCGCTTCCAGGTCTATCCGGGCGCAAGCCGCGAACGCTATGGGCTGCTGGCGTTGGGTGGAACCTGGCAGACACAGCCCGCGCCCGCCGCGCCCTATGCGAATGGCAACGCTGTCGGTGGTGCTACTGAAAGCAGCACAGGCGACACGGCCCGGCGTCATCAACCGGATTCAAACGCCCTTTAATGCCCGGCAAATTTATGCCGCAACTATTAACAAACAGAGATGGCTAGTGGACGTATTCGCCTAATGGACCAATCATTCGAAGGCCTGGATTTTGATTTTCTGCGCTATATTGGCGTCATCGCCGAAAACCAGCGACAGATCCAGCAGTTCTATATTCCCTATTTCGCAGGCTGCCAAAAGGTGATCGACCTGGGCTGTGGCGATGCGGATTTTGTCGAATTGCTGCAAGAAGCGGGCATTGACGCGCTGGGCGTGGATTCTGATCCCCAGTCGTTTGCCGTGGCACAGGGCAAAAATCTGCCGGTGGTGCAGCGCGATGTCTTTGCCTATCTGGCCGATCTGCCCGATAACGCTGTAGACGGCATCTTCGCGGCGCATCTGGTAGAGCATCTGCCTTTTCCCAAGGTGCTGGAACTGGTGCGCCAGTCCTATCGCGTGTTGCGGCCCGGCGGCAAGATTGTGCTGGTCACGCCCAATGTGCGTTCGCTCTTTTCGCACCTGGAGATGTTCTATCTCCACTTTGGGCACATTACTTTCTATCACCCGCGCCTGTTGAGCTTTTTTCTGGATCATGAGCACTTCGCGGAGATAGAAAGCGGCGAAAATCAGCATACCGCCTCGCCCATGCTGCCCGAATTGCGGCCCATTTTGCAGCGCGGTGCGCCTGCAATGGCCGCGGCCACGCCCGCCGCGAACCAGTCTGCTACCGGCGGATTTGCCGCGCGGCCCGGCGCAGGGACGCTTCCAGGCCGCGCGCGCTATGTGCGCGAACGCGAAATCCCTCTGCAGGGCCGCGGACTGCTGGCCCGCCTGAGCTATGCGCTCAAGCGGCGTCTGAATAACTGGCTGGTGCTGCCCGTGGTGGACAAGCTCTATGCCAACGTGCGTGACGAGCTGGACGGATTGATCAGCGACAAGGCGCGGCTGGAACAATATATCCAGATTCAGACCGAACAGATTCGCACGTTGCAAGGCGAAACCCACGCCGTGGCTGTGGGCTTGCAATCACTCAACGGGCCGTTTGAAGCTTATGTGGTGGCGCGCAAGCCTGAATAGGGCCACCCATATTTCTGTTTTGCACACGCTGTGCAAAACAATCATCGAAGCCAAAAACGGAATACAATCGCAACGGGATCAGGGTCTGTTATCGTATGGAATTGCCAAAAATCAGCGTTATTGTTTTGAACTTTAACGGGAAAAATCATCTGCAAACCTGCCTGTCTTCACTGGTGCAGATGGATTATCCCGCGGATAAGCTGGAATTGCTGCTGGTGGACAATGCCTCGGGGGACGGTTCGGCGGCCTATGTGCGCGCCAATTTCCCCACGGTGCGCGTGGTGGAAAATGGCGAAAACCTGGGCTTTGCCGCGGGCAACAACGTGGGTGCCCGCGCCGCCACCGGGGACTATATCGCGTTTTTGAACAACGATACGCGCGTGGATCCCAACTGGCTGCGCGCCCTGGTGCAACCCTGTCTCGCCGACGCGGAGACTGTCTGCGCCGCGTCGAAGATGCTGGACTGGGATGGCAAAAAGGCCGATTTTGTGCGCGCCACCATCAATTTTCATGGCTTTGCGTTCCAGCCCGAACACGGTCTGCTCGACCTGGCACATGCCGAACGCGAGCTGATTTTTGCCTGTGGCGGCGCGATGCTCATCAACCGTACGGTCTTTTTGGACATTGGCGGCTTTGATGAAGACTATTTCATCTATTTCGAGGATATGGACCTGGGCTGGCGGCTCTGGCTCATGGGCTATCGAGTCGTCTTTGCGCCCGAAGCAATTGTCTATCATCGCCTGCACGCTACGATGGATGCTTTTTCGGCCTTTCGCAAGTGGGTGCTGTTCGAGCGCAATGCGCTGGTCACGCTGATCAAAAACTACGATGACGCCAATCTGGCAAAGATTTTGCCGGGCGCGCTCATGCTGATGATTGCCCGCGCGACACGGCTCATGCGCGCCAATGGGTGGCGCACCGATGCCTATGACATTCGCAACCCGGCCGAGACGGGGCTGACCGAAGCGGTGAGCCGTTCGGGGCTGGCCGTGCTGGTCGCGGCCAACGAGGTGGTAGAGAATCTGCCCCACATTCTGGAAAAGCGGCGCGCGGTGCAGGCCAAACGCAAGCGCAGCGATGCCGAAGTCTTTGTCCGCTTTGGGCAACCCATGCTGGCCCACACGCTGGAATTTCCCGCGGTGGATGAACTCTATGTGGCGGCGCAATCCAATGTGTTGCATGAACTGGGGATTGCCGATCTCTTTGCCCACACCGGGCGGCGCGTGCTGGTAGTTGCCAGCGATTTGCTGCCTTTTGCGGGGCTGCCCACCACCGGCGCGGGGTTGCGTGCCTGGTCGATTGGGCAAGGACTGATCGAACGCGGCCACGAAGTGCTCTATTCCATGCCCAAAGCCGCGATGGAAGGCCGCGAGCAGCGCGGCGAAAATCGGGCCTGGGAATTGTTCTGGGAAGCGGGCAAGATTCATGAAGTGGTGCGCAAGGCCCAGCCCGATGTCATCGTGGCGTGTGGCTGGTCCACGCTTGCCAATCTGGAAGGCGTCTCGACGCCGGTGATTCTGGATCAGCACGGCCCCCATTTGCTGGAACGTCGCTTTCAGAAGCATCTGGACGAAGCCGTAAATCGTCAGGAAAAGCTCTATGGGCTTGCCAAGGCCGATTTCTTTACCTGCGCCGGGGAACGCCAGCGTCAATATTTTCTGCCCTGGCTGGAAGAAGCCGGTTTCCAGAATCCCGACGCCGAATCGGCGGTGGTGCATGTTTCGCTGGGTGGCGAATGGCCCGCGGTCAAAACCCAGTCGTCCAACCCCTCGCCCAATCCCGGCCCTGTCTTTGTCTATGGCGGCGTCTTTCTGCCCTGGCAAGACCCTTTGCTGGCGTTGACCACGCTAGTGGCGCGCATGGATGCGCTGGGCACGGGCAAGCTCAAGATATTCGGCGGCAAACATCCGTTTATCCCCATTGATACCCGCGAGTTCGAAGCGCTGATCGAGCAGCTGACCCAAAGCCCGCGGGTCGAAGTTTCGCCCATGTTGAGCCGCGATGCGCTGCTGGCCGAATATGCCCAGGCCGATGCTGCGATTGATCTCATGGCGCGCAACCCCGAACGCGAGCTGGCTGTGACCACACGCACCGTGGAATATCTCTGGTGTGGCCTGCCGGTCATCTATAACGATTATGCCGAGCTTTCCGACTATATTGGCGCAGCCGAGGCAGGCTGGTGTCTGGATCCCACCGATGCCCAGGCCATGACGCAAACCTTTGACGAGATTCTCAAAAACCCCGAAATTCTGACGGCGCGCGGCCAGAACGCGCGCCGCCTGGCCGAACAATCCTTCAATTGGGCCAACACCACCGAACCCATCGACCAGTTCTGTCGCAAGCCCTATAAGCGCGTGCGGACTGCGCAGACGTCCGCATTGCCTGCGAAGCCATCGGCCCACGCGCCTGCGCCCACGGGCCTGCCGCGCAAGGGTGTGCGCACGCTGGCGGGCGAGGCGATGTACCATTTCCGCCGGGGTGGTGTGCGCGGGTTTCTCTATGAATCCCTGGGCTTTCTCCAGCGGCGGCTTTCCAAATAGGCGGCGTGTGCCATCTGCCGCGCCCACGCGAGACCGCAATCTTCATGTCCAGTTCGCCGTCACAAGTGAATAGACCACCGGCCACAGATGCACGCCCGGTCACAGGCCGAGTCACAGGCCCGGCTACAGATGCAAACACCGAGTGGCCTGCGGTCACGGTGATTGTGCTGAATTACAACGGCAAGCATCACTTGCAGACCTGTCTCACCTCGCTGTTGCAACTGGACTATCCTGCCCATAGGCTGGAACTGCTGTTTGTAGATAACGCATCTGCCGATGATTCGGTAGCCTATGTGTGCGCCCACTTTCCCCAGGTGCGCGTGCTGGAAACGGGCGAAAATCTGGGTTTTGCCGCGGGTAACAATGCCGGCGCGGCGGTGGCGACTGGTGACTATATTGCCTTCCTCAACAATGATACGCGGGTAGAGCCAGATTGGCTGCGTGCCCTGATGCAGCCGTGTCTGGACCACGCCGATGTGGTCTGCACCGGGGCGACCATGCTGGATTGGGAGGGGCGGCGGCTGGATTTTGGCACAGGATGGATGAATTTCCACGGCTTTGCCTTTCAGAAGGATCAGGGGTGGTCGCTGCCGGCGATGACGCGTTCCCGCGATGGCGATGGCAACACCCCCGCGCCCACGCTTTTCGCGTGTGGCGGCGCGATGTTGGTGCGCCGCGATCTCTTTGTAGAGACAGGCGGCTTTGATGCCGACCACTTTGCCTTTTATGAAGATGTAGACCTGGGCTGGCGGCTCTGGCTCATGGGCTATCGCGTGCTGTCGGTGCCCCAGGCCATCACCTATCACCGGCTGCATGCGACCACGGGCACGCTTACGCCCTTTCGCAAGTGGGTGTTGTTCGAGCGCAACGCGCTGATGACAGTCATCAAAAACTATGATGACGCCAATCTGGCAACGGTGCTGCCCGGTGCGCTCATGCTGTTGATTGCGCGCTGCATCCGCTTGCTGCGGGTGGATGGCTGGCAGGCGGCGGACTATGACATCCGCGCCCCTCGGACCGCAGACGACCCCGAACTAACTGAAGCGGTGAGCCGATCCGGGCTGGCGGTGCTGGTCGCGGCCAACGAGGTGGTAGAAAATCTGCCGCGCCTGCTGGAAAAACGGCGCGCGCTCCAGGCGCGCCGCCGCCGCCCCGATGCCGAGATCTTTGCGCGCTTCGGGCAACCGCTCTACGCCCACACCATGAATATACCCGCCACCGATATCCCCTATACGCGCACGCACTATGCCGTGGTCAAGGCGTTGGGCATCGGTGAACTGTTCGCAGCCACCGGGCGACGTATTCTGCTGGTCACCAGCGAGGCGCAGCGTAGCCCAGACGTAGCGCGCGCGCCCGATCAGGCGCGATCCCTATCGCCTGCCCACGCTTCACCGACCGGGGTAGGGAAGCTTACCGAAGCGGCGGCAAGGCCGTGGAGAATAGGACAGGCTTTGACCGCGCTGGGACATGAAGTGTTATATGCCATGCCGCGCGCGGCTGTGAATGCTCGGCCCGATGCGACGCCGCGCGCCTACGAGTTGGCCTGGGAACCGGGGCGGGTCCACGCGGTGGTCCACAAGTGTTTGCCCGATGTGATTGTGGTCTGCGGGGTGGCGGCGTTGGCAAATCTGGAGGGCGTTTCCACGCCGCTCGCGCTGGATTTGGCCGAGCTGGATTTGACCGAGCTGGATTTGACCGAGCCGTTGCCTTCGGAGATGACGTCACAGGTAGCAGAGCTGTTCAGCGGAGTCGATTTTGTGACCTGTGACACGCCTGCACGCCGCGCCGCGGTTTTGCCGAGTTTGCAACCGGCTGGGATGGCGGACGTGGTCGCCTTTGCGCTTGGCGACGCAACCGGGGAAGCCGACGCAGATGCTATTGCGCCGTTGGATGCGTTTTGTCGGATGCCGTATAAACGCAGTCCGGCACAGGTGGAATCCCCGGCGGGCGGCCGCGCGGGTTCTGCACAGGCCCGCGTCGGGGAGTCCGTCACTGCGCAGCGCGCACCCGGCAAGGGGTTGGGGCAACTGGCGCGCGAAGCCTATGCCCATTATCGGCAGGGCGGTGTCCGGGGTCTGCTCTATGAACTGCTGGGCTTTTTGCAGCGGCGGCTTGCCGAGTAGATGCCCGGATGCGGTCACAGTCCTGTCCAGTTAGTCCTGCCTATTTGGAACTGTCCATTTAATCGTCAATCAGACATGAGATATACAATCGTATGATGCAAAGCACAGAAGGACAGCGGGGCGCATTGGAAGCGCCCTCCTCCGGCGCGCCGGTAGATGGCGTTTTGCGGGTGGGCGGCTGGGTTGCCGCTCCGGAAGACAAACCACAGTTGACCTTGCACCTGGACGGTGAGGCGCTCGACGCGCCCATTTCATATCTGCCTGCGTCCCCGCTTTCCGGCGTGGGCGGGCCGGGGATGGCGGGCTTTTTGGCGTGGATCGATGTGACGCCTCTGGCCGAGGGTGCGCATACGTTGACCTGTTATGCCCAGGTGGGGGACCAACGCGTGGTTGTAGGCGAAGCGAGTTTCCGCGTGCACAACCGCGCCAATCCCTACTGGGAGACTTTTTCTGCCGCGGCCCAGGCCGGGGAAGTGATGGGCCGCGATTCTATTTACTGCTCTGGCCCCCCCAATGAAGTCGCCAATGCACTGGTGCTGGATCTCATTCAGCAGGCGCGCGCGGGGACCACGCTGCTGGATTTTGGCTGTGGCATCGGCGTGTATGTAGAGGCATTGCAGAAAAAGGGCGTGGAGGCGTGGGGGCTGGAGGTCAGCGCGGCGCATGTGGCGCGCGGCCTGGCGTTGGGCCGGCGCGTGGCCCACTACGATGGCTTTACGATTCCCCACGCTGATGACAGCTTTGATACCGTCACCGCCATCGAGGTATTGGAGCACATCCCCCACTGGGAGCGTTCATTGGCCGAAATTCTGCGGGTGGCGCGCCGCCGTGTCATTTTGAGCGTGCCCAATATCGAAAGCGTCACGCGCATGGCCCCCCATCTGGTGGTCCCCTGGCATTTGCTGGAATCGACCCACGTCAACTTTTTTACACCGGATATCATGGCGCACCAGTTGAGCCGCATTCCCAACATTGCCTTTCGAGTGTTCACCTATGGCGGAATCCGGCTCAACGGCACTGTCTACGACAATCATATCTGTGCGGTGATTGATTTGGCGGGCACGCTGGAGGGTGTGCCCACGCTACAGATGGACTATCTGGACGCCCGCGCGCGCCGCGCATTCCCCGTGGCTGCCGGCGCGGGCGGACATATGCGCTCACCTTTTGGGGGGGCGAGACAAACAGACTCGCGCTTGAGCGGGGCGGGAGCGGGACAAATAACGGATGGCATCTCCGACATAAGACCGATGTCTTTGGCGAGTGTTCTGCATAGAATCAAGTTGCACTATGACCACGGTGGTGTGGTGCATCTGGGCAAAGAGATTTTACGAACACTTCGGCGAAAGATAACGGCATAGTCGTGAAAAATCGATTCTTTGTATGATTCTTACGCTGCTGAGTTTCACAAAAACAGGCGCTTCCAACCCAGCGTCGCCTGCTATATCGATTGCTATATCGGTGATGATGGGGGAAGAGTGAACTACGTGAAAAAGGTATATAGAAACATGCGAACACAGGGTTACTATGGAGTTCTTGTCTGGGGTTTTGTGCTGGCGTTGGGCATTGCGTTGCCCGGCGCCTGGCCCGCCCCGGTTGCCGCGCAATCCGCACCTGCTACCGCAGGTCAGGATAGCGCGACCGGCACAGCTGCCATCCTTTCCGAATTCACATTGAACAACCCGCCCGGCAATCTGGAAAATCGCGTCGCCGAGAGCGAAGATTATGCCACTGTTGTGCTGGGCAATCCGTGGGATATGGAGCAGAGTATCGATATGCGTCCCATTGGCCCCATGAATCGCAACCCGAACAACGGCTTTCGCGATGTGAGCTTTCAGAACGGCATCTTTCGCGGGGTGACTATCTCCCACGATAGCTATTTCTGGCTGTTGCACCAGGGCTATCCGCTGGCGAACAACATCAAGCCCTATAGCGGGCTGGGCGCGCCCATCGACGCCGCGCGCTTTTCCCAGATGTCGTTTCGGATGGCGCGCAACGGCGCCGGTCCGAATGTGCCGATTCGTGTCTATTGGTACAAGGCGGGCGATGAAAGCACCGGACAACCTTCGGGGATGTCGGTGCCGCTGACCGGGCAAGACGGCTGGAATGTCTATAATCTGGATCTTTCCAACCCGGCCAATGTGGCAACGGGCAGTTGGAGCGGGGAGATCACCGGCCTGCGCATTGACCCGACTTCGACTAGCATGGCGACGGTTACCGGCGTGGAGATTCGGCTGGATTGGGCGCGCCTGATCAATCCTCAAACCACGGCGCGTTCGGAAATTGCCTGGAACAGCAATCTGCAAAATGGGTCCAGTTCGGTGGTATCGGTGGCGCTGGTAGAAAACAACGCCCGCCAGCAACCCGCCCTGGTCTATACCGTAGCTTCGGGCATTTCGCATCAGGCCAGTGGTTCTCTGGACTGGGATACACAGGGCTTGCCGCCTGGCGAATATCAGGTGCGCGCCCAGATGGGCATCGACTACGCCGGGAACGTGTTGGAAAATCCCTGGGACTTCGACGGCGCGCACGATATGGCGCGCATGGACAATTTCAACAATGTGTCGCTGCAAGGTTCCGTCTTCCGCGGCCAGTCGGCTACCAACGATTCCCAGATGCTGATGCGGATAGACCCCAATCAACCCATCGATACGTCGCTCTATCGCTATCTGGCCGTGCGCATCAACACCAGCGAGATAGCCTATGTCAATGCCATGTGGACGCGGGCAGGCGATCCCGGCCCGTGGGGGGGGACGACTCAATTCACGCTTATCGATCCGGGCTGGCAGACGCTGTTGATCGACCTGAAGGACCCCCAGAATATCGCGGCGGGCGCGTGGTCGGGGACAGTGCTGGAATTTCGCCTGGACCCCGTGACCGAGCCGGACGTGAATGTGCAGATTGATTGGGTGGGCCTGCTCACAGCCAATGCTACGCCTCAGAGCGCGGCCGACCTGGCCCCCATTGTGTCCTATGCCCAGAACCCCGTGGAGATTAACGCGGCGCCGGTGATCGAAATTCTGGCCCCCAGCATGGCATCGGGCGACGACTATGCCACCACGGTTTTGGGCAAGCCCTGGAATTTCCGGGACAGCAGCTCGGTGGTGCGCACCGATGAGCTGGTCAACATCAGCTATGGTCCACAGGGGATGCAGGCCACGGTGCAAGAGGGCTTGCACAGTGGCTGTCTGGCCGATTGTGGCGATCCCCAGGTCTGGCTACGCGTGGGGGCAGACCCCAGCCAATATATCGACGCCGAACGCTTCAAGTATGTGACCGTGCGCTATTGGCAAGAAGGCTGGCAGGATGTCCTTGGCGGGTGGGCCTTCCGTTTGCTGTGGACGCCCACCATGTTCCCCAATGATACTTCGACCCTGGATGACGTTATCACATTGGATGGTTGGCCCAGCTACGGTGCGCAAGAGGGCTGGCACACCTATCAGTTTAATCTGCAAGAGATGCAACTGGAGCCGGAAGGCGCTATCCTCGGCCAGAGCAACCCGGGTTGGAACAACGCGCGCGGGCGCATTGCCCAGTTCCGCTTCGACCCCACCGAAGTGGCCTATGCCAGCACATTTCACCTGGACCAGATTTTGTTGACCTCGGACCCGGTGGCGCGCGGGCGCACGACGATTCGCTGGAATGTGAAAAATGCAGACCACCCCACGACCGTGCGCCTCTATTACACCCAGGCCGCGAGCGGCAGCGAAGCCCAGGCTGCGGGCAGCAACGACACCCTGATTGCCACGGTGCAACCAGGAAAGGAATCTCATGTGTGGGATACCGCTGGCGTTGCGCAAGGCACTTACTATATTAAATTTGTGGCCGATGACGGGTATAATACGTCCACATGGTATAGTGAAGTTCCCATCATTGTGGCGGCGTCGCGGGTAGATAGCGCCAAGCATCGCATCTTTGCGCCCGCCATGCTTCGATAATCATCAAGAGGAAATACCCGTCATGGCGAATGAGAACAAGCGGATTTTGGTGACCGGCGGCGCGGGCTTTATCGGTTCGCACATTACCGACGCCCTGTTGGAAAAGGGCCACGAAGTCTGGGTCTACGATAACCTGGATGCCCAGGTGCACGGCGAAAACGCGACCAAGCCCGACTATTTGAACCCCGATGCGCGCTTCATCCAGGGCGATGTGCGCGACCGGGCCAGGCTGGCAGGCGTCATGGCCGATGTGGATGTGGTCTATCACCAGGCGGCCGCGGTGGGCGTGGGCCAATCCATGTACGATATATTGCGCTATACGGAAATCAATACGCTGGGCGGGGCCACGGTGCTGGACATTCTGGCGAATGAAAAGCATCACATCCAGAAAGTCATCGTGGCTTCGTCCATGTCGATTTATGGCGAAGGTCAGTATCTGTGTCCCGAACACGGCGTGGTCTATCCCAAACTGCGGCCCACGCCGCAACTGGCAGACCGCGATTGGGAAGTGCGCTGTCCGCGCTGTGGCGTCACGGTGCAGGCCCAGCCTACCGACGAAGACAAGCCTCTCTTTCCCACGTCGGTCTATGCCATCAACAAACGCGACCACGAAGAGATGTTTTTGAGCGTGGGGCGCGCGTATAACATTCCCACGGTCGCGCTGCGCTATTTCAATGTCTATGGCACGCGCCAGGCTCTCTCCAATCCCTATACGGGTGTGGCTGCGATTTTTTCGGGGCGTCTGCTCAATGGCAATGCGCCGCTGATTTTTGAAGATGGCCTGCAATCGCGCGATTTTACGCATGTGTCGGATATTGTGCAGGCCAATCTGCTGGCGCTGGAATCGGACGCGGCCAACTACGAGGTCTTCAATGTGGGCACAGGCCGTGCGCTCACGGTGAAAGATGTGGCCGAAGCGTTGGCCGAACATCTGCAAGTCGATCTGCCGCCCACGATTGTGGAAAAATTTCGCGAGGGCGATATTCGCCACTGCTACGCGGATATTTCCAAGATCCAGCAGGCGTTGGGCTATGAACCCAAAGTGCGCTTTGAAGATGGCGTCGAGGTGTTGGTGGATTGGGTGCGCAACCAGACCGCGACCGATCATGTGGATGCGGCTACCCAGGAACTCGAGCGGCGCGGGCTGGCTCGTTAAACGCGCCGGATGGATCACAGCCAACCGCACAGTCAGCCGCACAGCCAGTATCACCGTCAATCTGGGAACGGCTGGGCCGCCATCAGTCTGATTGTGGCGCTCTATCTGGCCCTGGGCATCACCTACGCCCTGTCAATACCGCTGTGGGAAGCGCCGGATGAACCGGCGCATTTTCTTTATGTGCTGTCAATCGCCGAAACCGGCCAGCCGCCCGCCCCGCCAGCGCCCCAAACCGCATCATTCTGGCTCAACGGCTATGTGACCTCCAGCTACGAATGGCATCAGGCCCCGCTCTACTACGCATTGGCCGCGGGGGTGGTGCAGCTCAACCGGGCGTGGACGCTGGTGCCCCCGTTTGCGGGCTTTCCCCTGGTAAACCCCGACTTTCCGTTTGCCTATCGGGTTTTTCAGCCTGCCCCATCCGGCATCAGCGAGCCGCATCTGGTGCGGTTGCTGGGGGTGGCGCTGGGTGCGCTGGTGGTGCTCACTGTGTGGGCGCT
>JBBDIO010000182.1:17090-21132 GCA_040880365.1 Litorilinea sp. | reverse complement strand
CCGGCGTTCAGGTCTGGGCATAACCTTTGTCCACGAAATCGGCCACAACTACAACCGCCGCCACATCGACTGTGGCAACCCCAAACGGCCCGATACCAACTACACCTATGACACCATGACCCTGGATGACCGCGCCCTCGACGTAAGTTCGACCCACTTTGGCTTTGATACGCGCCTGGTGGAGCCGCTTGCGCCCGATGCCAGTCGCGATTATATGTCCTATTGCGGCCCGCGCTGGGTCAGCGATTACACCTGGAAAGCCATCGTGAATAATACCCGCGATGCCGGCCCCCTGTTTCCTCTTTCGGGCAGCGCAGGCACAGCCGAGAGCCGCGCCACCGCTCAGGCGGATGCCTATGTGCTGGCATCGGGTATGCTGACACCCACGCTTGCCAGCGGTGAACTGATCTCCATCTGGACCTATCCCACGGCAGACGCCGGCGCAGAGCTGATCCAGAAATGGGAAGCTGACGTCGCAGTGCCCTGGACCGATGAACCCTACCACGTGCGCGTGTTGGGCGCCGAAGGCGAGATCCTCAGCGACCGTGTCGTCGAGTTGATCGAAATCGAAGAACAGGATGAGCCGGAAGTTTATTCCTTCCATGTGATTTTCCCTGCGCCCGCAGAACCGGCGCAAACAATACAGTTGCTTTCGGGGGAAACCGTACTCCACAGCCATCAGACGGGCGCGGCCACGCCTGCGATAACCATTCTTGCACCCACAGGCGGCGCGAATGTGGACGCGACATTCACACTGGAATGGACGGCGACTGACGCCGACGATCCGCCCTGGTTGTTGTATAGCGTGCAATACAGCCCCGATTTGGGTGAGACCTGGTACTCGCTGGTCGTCGATCTGCCCGGACCGGGGCAGGGCCAGCCGGAAAGCCTGTTGCTGGATCTGCGCGGGCAGCCGGGCACGGCGGGCGCAACTGCACTGTTGCGCGTGCTCGCCAGCGATGGCTACAACACGGGCATTGCCACCTCTGCGCCCTTCAGCGTTGCGCCACGCGCGCCCGATGTTCAGATCACCGCGCCCGAAGCCGGGCAATGGTTCGCCGCGGGCACGCCGATCCCACTGCGCGGCGATGCCTTCGATGCCGAAGACGGCATTCTGAACGACAATGCCTTCGTGTGGCGTTTGTCCGGCATGGAAATTCCTTCTCGCACCGCGGTTGCGTTGGGCCTGCCGCCCGGCACATTCACCGCGACGCTGGAAGCAACCGATTCCGACGCACAACAAGGCAGTGCGCAGGTTCCCTTCTATGTGGCACCGCTCAATGTCCCGCGGGCGAGTGGCTTGGCGCTGGACGGCAAATGCAGTGATGTGGGCTATGCTACGCTCAGCCTGCCCCTTGCACCCTATACCACCGGCGATGCCGCGGGTGATGCCGCCACTGCAACCCTCGCGCGCACCGACGACCATCTGTGGGTCTGCCTGCAAGGTCTGCAAGGCACAGGCGAATCCGCAGGCATTCACCTCGATGTGGACAACAGCCAGGAGAGCACAATCCAGACCGGCGATCTCGGCTTCTTTGTGGAACTGGATGGTACACTGATTGTCCTCAATGGTACCGCGCCCACGCCCATCCCCAGTGGCGTAGAGGCGCATATCAGCGGCGACGCCACCGCCTGGCGCGCGGAACTGCGCATCCATGCCGACCTGCTGGGCGGCTGGAATCGGCAGGTAGCCCTGCAATTGGGTCATTATCTGGCGGATGCCAACGCCGCATGGCCCCACACGGCAGACCCGGAAAACCCACAGAGCTGGGCGCAAACCAATCTGGGAGCCGGGCCAACCCTCACGCTTACCGCGCTCGACCCCATCTCTGCAACTGTGGGCGTGAGTACGACGCTCACGATTAGCGGCACGGGTTTCGACGCCAACACCGTCGTGCTCTGGGAAGGCAGCGTCCTCACCCCCACGCTGGTAGATGCGGGTACGCTGCTGGTCACGGTCGAAGCCGACCAGCTCGACCACGCCGGACTACATCAGGTCGAAGTCGCGCCGGGCGCTGCACTCGCGCTCACATCCACGCCCCACGCGTTCCTGGTATCTCATGCCGCGGCTGCCATTAGCGAACTGACGCCGAACACTGCGCCGGTGGCAAGCGCCGGGTTTACGCTGGTAGTGGAAGGCAGCGGATTTGCCGAAGGCGCGGCGGTACTCTGGAACGGCGAGGCGCGGCCCACGACGTTTGTCAACGCCAGCCGTCTGGAGGCGCAAATCAGCGCGGCAGACGTGGCGGCAGCGCTCCCTGTCCCGGTGACAGTCGCCAATCCGGATCCCAATGCCGGGAGCGCAGGCGTCGCCCTGTTTACCATTCAGCCGCCCGAAATCGACGACGACCCGTTCAAGACGTTCCTACCCAGCATCGAACGCGATTAACGCGGCAGACACGCGCAACCGGAAAAGCCGCGCCGCGCGGGCGATTCGTCCCCGCGCGCCTCTGCTTTTCGCCCAAGACCGCCAATTGCCCTTACACTACTGCCAATGGCGCATAAAATGGCGCGAAATCTGCGAATCAGATGACAGAGTATAAATTGTCAGAAAATTCTACAGACCATCGCTAACCAGGGTTGCAAAATCATACAGGGGACTTTCACTATGTCACCATTTGACCTGTCGGGCCGCGTCGCGCTCATCACCGGCGCGTCGCGCGGCATCGGCGCCGCCATCGCGCAGACCTACGCCGCCGCGGGCGCGCGCGTCGCGCTTTGCAGCCGCAAACAGGCAAGCGTAGACGAAGTGGCACAGACTATCACTGCTGCCGGTGGCGAAGCGCGCGCATGGGCTGCCCACACAGGCGTGCCCGAATCCATCCAGAAACTGGTATCGGCGGTAGAAGACACGTGGGGCGGCGTGGATATCCTGGTCAACAATGCCGCGACCAGCCCCCACTTTGGTCCCCTGCTCAGCGCCGAAGCCGCACAGTGGGAGAAAGCCTTCGCCATCAATGTGCAAGGCTACTTTCACGCGATCCAGGCAGTCGCGCCGACCATGCGCCGGCGCGGTGGCGGCAAAATCATCAACATGGCTTCGATTGCCGGTCTGCATCCCCTGCCCGATATGGGCATGTATGGCATCACAAAAGCCGCGGTGCTCATGCTGACCCAGGTATTGGCCGCGGAGCTGGCGCCCGACAATATCCAGGTCAATGCCATCGCGCCCGGCTTTGTCAAGACCCGTTTCAGCGAAGCCATCTGGTCCAACCCCGCCTACAACGACCCCATTGTGGCCGCGATTCCGCAACAGCGCATGGGCGAAGTGGAAGAACTCACCGGCATGGCCCTCTATCTGGCGTCGGCGGCGTCCAGCTATACCACCGGCGCGACAATGGTCATCGACGGCGGGCAGACTATCGGCGGCTATTCGCAGGCCACCGCGCCTGCACCGGGCGCCCCGCCCGCATCCGGCGCACCGGGCACATCTGAATAGCTGTACATATTTGACAGGTGCCGCCCGTCTCTACTATACTGGCACGGTTCGTAAAAAGCAGAGTACGCTTGACAACATTTTCCCGTTAGCTTGATTAGATCTTAGATTGAGGTGAGCCTATGCGGTATTCCTTGATACTGACCTCGGCGTCGGTGCCAAATATGTCGGTGCCAAATCCGACGACTGCCCGCAGACCCGACGGTTTCCGTCGCGCGTCCGCGGCCCATCCTGTTGTCTCCACCCTTCTGCCTCACACCGCATCCCACATCGCCGCCTGCCCCACCCTCACCTCCTGTTGTTGTCCTTCCTGTTGTAGCTGTCGCTAGGCGCAATCCGAACTTTTCGGTAGCGCCCGAAATCCCACCCAGAATCGCATAATCGAACGCGCCACGAACGGCGTCGCCTGCACGTTAGCCGGATAGACATCGGCTGTGTTTGCGCTTGTCTGTGCATTTGCATTGGATCAGACGACAATTCGCCCACGCACAGTCTACCGCGACACACCACGCATATTTGTGCCCAGCAGATAACCGTTCTGGCGCAGGCGCACACTTGCGTTTGACGCGCACAGGTTTGCGCAACAGATTTGCGATTGGCAAGACA
>JBBDIO010000182.1:12539-16990 GCA_040880365.1 Litorilinea sp. | reverse complement strand
CTTAGAGAGAAACAGAGGAAGAAATATTATGTCCGGTTCAGTCGAAACCCTGAAAGCGACCAGCAACGGTCTGCGCGGTGCGCTGCCCATCCAATTGGCCCAGCCCACGCCCCTGTTTGACGACGACGTGAAGAATCTGCTCAAGTTCCACGGCATCTACCAGCAACACGACCGCGATGTGCGCGGGCGCAACAATCGTGTCTATTCCTTCATGGTGCGCAGCCGCATCCCCGGTGGACGCCTGAACGCCTTCCAATATCTGATCCACGACGCGCTCGCCGATGCCTTTGGGCAGCACGATTTACGCCTGACCACACGCCAGGGTATCCAGTTACACGGCGTCATCAAAGAAAATCTCAAACCCACCCTGCGCGGCCTCAACGAAACCCTGATCAGCACGCTCGCCGCGTGTGGCGATGTCGCCCGCAACGTCATGTTCTGCCCCGCGCCCTTTGGCGACCCGGTGCGCGAACAGATCCAGGCCGTCGCCCAGGCCATTTCCGACCATTTGCGCCCCCATACCCGTGCCTATCACGAAATCTGGCTGGAAGATGAAGAGGGCAACAAGGTGCGCCAGTCGCTGGAAAGCGCCGCCCAGGAAGCCGCAGCCACAGATACGGCAGCCACAGATACGACAGCCGAAATCGAGCCGATCTATGGCAAAACCTATATGCCGCGCAAATTCAAGATTGCGCTGGCCTTCCCCGGAGATAACTGCACCGATATTTTCAGCAACGACATTGGCCTGGTCGGTCTGGTGGCGGAAGACGGCGAAACCGTGCACGGTTACAATCTCTATGTGGGCGGCGGGCTGGGACAAACCCACAACGCAGCCGAAACCTTCCCCCATCTGGCCGAGCCGCTGGGCTACGCCTCGCACGAACAGGTGCTGGATGTGGTGGAAAAGATCGTCCTGGTCCAGCGCGATTTTGGCAACCGGGAAGATCGCAAGCTGGCGCGCATGAAGTATCTGGTCTACAACTGGGGCATCGAAGCTTTCCGCGCCAAAGTCTTTGAATATCTGGGCTACGAGCTGGAGCCGGTTCACCCCATGCCCGATATGGGCTACGACGATCACATGGGCTGGCACGAACAGCGTGACGGGCGTTGGTTCTGCGGCATCTATGTAGAAAATGGGCGTGTGGCCGACGCGGGCGCGACCCGAATCCGCAGCGGTCTGCGCGCGGTGATCCAAAAATATAAACCCAATGTGACCATCACCGGCCAACAGAACATCATCCTCAGCGGCTTTCAGGCCGAAGAACGCGATGCGGTCGATGCTCTGCTGGCCGAATACAACATCGCGCCTATCGAGTCGCTCTCGCGTGTGCGCCGCCACAGCATGGCCTGCCCTGCGCTGCCTTCCTGCGGCCTGGCGCTGGCCGAAGCCGAACGCTATCTGCCCAGCCTAATTGATGAACTGGAGCCGATTGTGGCCGAATTGGGTCTGGATCAGGAAGATTTTTCCATCCGCATGACCGGCTGCCCCAATGGCTGTGCCCGTCCCTATGTAGCGGATCTGGGCATTGTGGGGCGCACGCTGGGCAAATACAATCTCCATCTGGGCGGCAATATGGAAGGCACGCGGCTTAACACGCTCTATCAGGAATTGGTGCCCGCCGCCGAATTACCCCAGCTGGTGCGCAATGTGCTCACAGCCTATCTGGCGACGCGCACACCCCAGGAGCGGGTGGGCGATTGGGCCAGCCGCCTGGGCGCAGAAACAATTGCCCAGCATGTTGCCCAGCAAACCAGTGTCGAACATGCCAGTGCCGACAAATCCGCGCCGATAACCGCATAAGGAGCTTTGCGATGAACGCTGTTCCAGACAGCACAGGATTCCCTACCGGGAGACCAGACCCCATCGCAGCCCGCGCGGATGTCGCCACGCCGGGTTTTCGCGATTGGACACATCTGGTCTTCTCCCGGCTCAACCAGCAATTCGAACATGGCTCGGCCCAGGACATTCTGGGCTGGGCGCTGGAAACCTTCGGGCGCGGTCTCACACTGGGCACATCATTCGGCACCAGTGGGATCGTACTCATGGATGTAACCCTGCGCCTCCAGCCCGATGTGGATATCTTCTACATCGACACGGGCTATTTCTTCCCCGAAACCCACGCCCTGATCCGGCGGCTGGAAGATCACTACCAGCGACCGTTTCGGCGCGTCAGCACAAACCTGAGCGTGGAGGAGCAAACGCACCAACACGGGCCGCGGCTCTATAATCGCGACCCCGATTTGTGCTGTCAGCTACGCAAAGTCGCGCCCCTGCAAACCGCGCTCACCGACAGCACAGCCTGGGCCACCGCGCTGCGCCGCGACCAATCGGCAAGCCGGGCGCGCACGCCCGCGGTCGTCTGGAATGAACGCTATAACATGGTCAAACTTTCGCCACTGATCCACTGGACCGAAGGCGATATCTGGGACTATGTGCAGCAGCACAACCTGCCCTATAACCGTCTCCACGACCAGAACTATCCCAGCGTGGGCTGCTGGCCCTGCACGCGCGCGGTACAGCCGGGCGAAGAACTACGCGCCGGGCGTTGGAGCGGACTCGACAAGACCGAATGCGGTCTGCACCTGGTAAGCTGATGGGAAAGCTGAATGTGACCGCGCCCGCGCAAAAAACGGCAGACAGTCTGCCCCATAGCACAGCAGATACAACAGCAGGCGACGCCGGGCAGGATGGGCCTCTCCCCGCGGTTGTCCTCATCGGGCATGGCAGTCTGCGCTCGGCCAGTGGTGCGGCGATGATTCGCATTGCCGCACGGCTGCGCGCCGAAGGCATTGCCGACCAGATAGAGCCGGCATTTCTCAACTTTAGCCGCCCGACCCTGGCCGATGCCCTGCAACGTTGTGCAGAAAACGGCGCGCGCCACGTGCACGTCCAGCCCTACTTTCTGATTGCCGGGGCTTATGTCCAGCAAGACCTGCCCCAGCTGCTAGAAACCACGCTGGCGAAATTTCCCGGCCTGACCGCCAGCCTTGCGCCCGCATTCGGCTATCATCCAGCCCTGGTCGATCTGGCCTACACGCGCCTGGCCGCGGCCGCGCCGGAATTGGCACAGCCCGCCTCCACAATCAACACCGGCACAACCAATACCGGCGAGCGGGGCTTGTTGCTCATGGCCCACGGCACACCTATTGCCGCGGCCAATGCGCCCCTGGCCCACGTGCTGGCAGATCTGCTGCGGCGCACTGGCATCGCCCACGGGCGCGTCGCCTTTCTGGACTGTAACACGCCCGATATTCCCGAAGGCATCGCCGAACTGGCCCAGGCGGGCGTGCAGCGGCTCATTACCCTGCCCTATTTTCTGCATCTGGGTCGCCACGTGCGCGAAGACCTGCCCCAGCTGGTGGCGCAGGCGCGCACAACCTGGCCGCAGATCGAATTCCGCGCCGCCCAGCATCTGGACTATGACCTGCGCCTGGTAGATGTCATTCGCGACCGGCTGGATGCGATTGCCGAACCCAGTGCCACTCTCATAGACGACCAGGGCAACCGATAAACCAATGACCGCCAATTTTCGGCGGATTATCAAACAGGAACAGAGATCTGTATGAAGACGATACGCCTAGAACCCCGCGCCCGGCGCGGCAAAGCATTTCTCATCGGTGCCGGCCCCGGAAATGCCGATCTCATCACCGTGCGCGGTCTGCGCCTGTTGCAGCGCGCCGATGTGGTAGTCTACGACCGGCTAATTGCCCAGGAACTGCTGGATGAGGCGCGCGCCGACGCCGAACAGGTCTTTGTGGGCAAAGCGCCCGGACGCCATACCCTGCACCAGACGGAAATCAACGCGCTGTTGGTAGATCGGGTACGCCAGGGCAAACAGGTGGTGCGTCTCAAAGGCGGCGACCCCTTTGTTTTTGGCCGTGGCGGCGAAGAAGCCCTCGCGCTGGTGCAGGCGGGGCTGGCCTTCGAAGTGGTGCCCGGCGTCTCCTCGGCGCTGGCGGCCCCCGCCTATGCCGGCATCCCGGTGACCCAGCGCGGCGTTGCCACGGCCTTTGCCGTAGTCACCGGCCACGAATGTGCCGACCATGCCGACGATATCGAGAACGGTGCCGACCCTGCGCAAGCAAGCGACTATTGGCGCGGGCTGGCTGCCATGCCCACCCTGGTGATACTCATGGGCGTGAGCAAGATTGCCGCCATTACCGCCCAATTGCTAAACGCCGGCAAACATCCCCAAACGCCCGCCGCCGCCATCAGCTGGGCGACCACTGCCGAACAGCAGGTCGTCACCGCGCCGCTGGCGCAACTGCCCGCGACCCTGGCCGCGCGTGCCCTGCCTTCTCCGGCAGTCATCGTCATCGGCGATGTCGCAGCTCTCCACGATTCGCTGGATTGGTTTCGCCCCGCGGGCGATGAGCTGGGTTTCGTGCCCATGCCCGGCGCGCCCGCGACTGCCTCTCACACAGTCGCCCGCATTGCCAGCGCATAGGCG
>JBBDIO010000182.1:0-12439 GCA_040880365.1 Litorilinea sp. | reverse complement strand
CGGCGCGCCCGCGACTGCCTCTCACACAGTCGCCCGCATTGCCAGCGCATAGGCGCGATCACAGACAGAAAAGTGCAGTCAGCAAGGAACCGACAGGAAAAAATTGTGGAACAGGCGCAAACCGTCTATCCGATTTTTCTAACCAACCTGGATCGCATTGTGTGTGTGGTGGTGGGAGGCGGCACAATTGCCACCCGCAAAGTGCGGGGGTTGCTGGCGGCCCAGGCCACTGTGCGCGTCATCAGTCCTCAGCTTACGATAGAACTGGCAGAGCGACACGCGGCAGGGCACATCGCGTGGCACAATCGGCCCTGGCAGGCCGGGGATCTGGAAGATGCGGGGCTGGCGGTAGCCGCCACAGATGTGCGCGCGGTGAATCGGGCGGTGGCCCACGAAGCCCAACAGCGGGGTATTCTCTGTAATGTAGTAGATGCGCCCCACGAAGGCTCTTTTCATGTGCCCGCGGTCTATCGCGGTGTGGAAGACGACGCCCCGGTCGTGGTGGCAATCGGCACAGGCGGCACCGAACCCCGGCGAGCGGTGCGCCTGCGCGACCGGATTGCAGCATGGTTGGCCGCGCCACGCTGATAGATCCGGCTAACCTGCGGCCCTAATTCATCCACTGCAAACCGTGCTGGGTCCAATCGCCCAATCCGCCGGGCAGTTCCAGCACCAACTGTGCGGCCCCACCGCTGCTAGGCACCGCCCACACTGCCCACACGCCGCTGCGATTGCTGAAAAAAGCCACCCATTGCCCATCGGGACTGACCACCGGCGTCACATCCAGTGCGCCATCCTCGGTCAGCCGCGTGACCTCGCCGCTTGCCACATTCACCCGATAAATCTCCATATTGCCGTGCCGCCCCTCGCTCATAAACACGGCAAATGCGCCATTGGGTGCCCAGTGCGGGCGATCATCCGCGGGCACGGTGGTCAATGGGACACGGTCACCACCGCCGGTGTTCATAGCCCAGATCCCGCAGCGGTTGCCCGTTTCGTCACAGCCGCGAAAAGCCATGCGATCCACGGTCGTGTGATAGGCCGGGGATGTGCCAAATTCGATGCCCTGGGCCTGATTATCCACATCGCCCCACACCTGATAAACCCGCCAGCGCCGGTCGCCTTCGCGATTGCTGGCAAATGCCACCCGGTTGCCCTCGGCGTTCCAGCTGGGGAAGAAATCTTCGGCAAAGGTCGTAAAGCGCAGTTCCAGCCCTGTGGCCGGATCATAGGTCGAAATTCCCCGTGCGCCCTCGTCCAGGTTGCGGAAGGCAATGCGCTGACCATCGGGACGCATGGCCGGCTGCTGGGCATCTTCGACCAGAATCGACGGCGCGGTGCCGCTGCCCACATGCTGGACCCAAATATGGCTGCGCCCATCCACCGAATCGGGCGCAGAGTAGATCAAACGACCCCCTGCAGGTGCGCCGCTGACGACCGGGGCGGGCGTCGCTACCGCGTCCGTCGTGTCACTATCCGGCGTGTCGCTATCAATATCAGTCGTGTCCGCATCGGTCGTCGTGTCCAGTACGTCGGGCACCGGCGTCAGAGTCGGCGCAGGGGTCGGCTGCACCGAACCGGGCGCGGGCGTAAAAGTCGGAATGCCTGCATTGGCGAGCCGCCGCCGCTCCACACATTCGCCTTCCAGCGTATCGCGCCGGAAGATCGACCCCGGCGTCACTTCGATAGCAACGGAAACCTGATATTGTCGCATAGCATCGCAGACCTCATCGTCCGCGGCCAGTTGCTCGCCATAGGCCAGCAAAGCCTCAACATATCGCGCGCGCACATCGCGATATTCAGGATTTTCTTCAAAGATGTTGCCCAGCAATTCCACCTGGCGGTCCAAATCCCGGTTGCCCAACTCTGCCGCCTCTACATATTGGGCCACCAGCGTGCGCGCCGTGCGCAGCTCGGCCGCGTCGGGGCGCAATTCCAGCGCCTTGTCCACATATTCGAGCGCACCGGCCAAATCGCCCGACTGATCGTCGGCGGCTGCCAGATTGACATAGGCCGTATAGAGCATCTGCTGGACCCGCTCCGACTCATAATCGGCATACGAGGCCTGCAAGGTCTCCAGATAGTCGGCAGCCTGCGCCCACTGCCCGTCCTGATACACGCCGACCGCCTGCGCCATCACCTGATCGGCAGCCGGATTGGCAACCGCAGGCGACGCCTGGACGGGCGCACCGCCTGCCGCCGGTTCACCCGTGTCAGATTCACTATCACCAGAATTTTCAACGCGCGCGCCACCGGCATCACCCGACGCATCATTGATGACCGCGCTGGCCTGGCCCATGTTCGCCAATTCCTGCAAGCCCACGATAGCCGCAGAATTTGTAGGATCCAGCACCAGCACGCGCTCATACTCGCGCCGCGCTTCGGCAAAGAGACCTTCGGCGCGCAAATCGATGGCGCGCTGATGGGCAATGCCCACCTGTTGCACACGCTGCATCTCGGCCTGGCGTTGGCCTGCCTGCACACCCAATACAACCGCCACGATAATCAGCGCAATCGCCAAAATCGTCACCGGCCCGATAATCCATAATAGCCAGGAGGGGAACCCTCCGTCTTGCGGTGAATTTCGCATTATTTTCGACCTGGATAATAACTTAAAAAGACATGCGCGAACTGCGTATTTTCCAACTCTGGGCCATTCAACTCCGGTGCATCTAACACGCGTGCATCTAACACGCGTGCATCTAACTCTGGGGCACCGACACCGCCCATCACGGGAAGCGCAACCGGCGCGCGACCTGCGACGCGAATTTCTGTAATATCCACGAGTCCGCCGATTTCGGGAAATTCTACCGACGCCGGCAGAAAAGGATCGGCAGAAAAAGGTTGCTGCGCGACCACGCGCCCACCTGCCAGCAATTGCACAACGCCGGTCGTCGCCTGCACCGCATACAGATGCACCTCAACGCCGGTGGCAACCTTAATGCCGGTGGCGGGCGGTTCATCACCGGGTGAATTAGCAGGTGAATCAGCAGGGGCAGTGACATGCAACGCACCCCAATCATTGGCATAGGTGAGATCGCCCAGCCCATGCACAGGATACCAGCGTTCGCGCCAGGTCACCGAAGCGCCAGACGCCAGCGATGCCCGTTCGAAGAACGAGCGCGCCACGCCGCCATGCAACTCCACATAGGCCGAATCGTCATCCGTATAATAGTGGCTGGGAATCGGATCGTCCCAACCCAGCGTGAAGACCTTGCTGCCCCGCGCCACCTCTGGCGGATAGACGCGCACAACGCCGGCATCGGCGTCGCCATCATAGACCCCGACAAAGGGGCCTTGGGCGTGGGGATATTCAAAAAAGCCCATATAGTGGACATAGTTGCCCAACACCGAGAGATTCTGTGTCCCGTAATAGGGCCAGCGCAGCGGCTGTGCATCGAGCGGCAAAGCGTTATCGCCTCGGCTGTGCACCTGCATCAGGCGACCGGGCATCACAAACCGAGTCGCGGCGCTGGGCGCGTTGCCGGTGCCGGGCGCGAGCATGGCATTCAGCCAGAAATCATAGTCCAGTTGCGTATCGGCCCGATTGTGGAGCCGGGGCGCGATCTCAAAATAGGCCGCATGGGGCGGCAGCGTCAATTCTATTTCGAGTGTCAGTAGTCTTCCATCGTCGGGCGTGGCAATGCGCGCGCCCAGTGCGCCATCTGCATGGGAAAACGTCTCCACCTGCCACGGTGTTCCCCAGTCATAACCATGTTCAAAAACCGGCGCGCTCCACTCCATGCCTCCCAGAGCCAGCCACCCCAATTGCTGGGGCGGCCCCCACGGCGAAGGCTTCACCACAGGGTTTTGATAGAACATGACGTTGCCCGTTGGCTTGTGTTCCACCTGCCAGATGCGCCCCCCCAGTTCGGGCAAAAGCCAAATGCGCAGATACTGATTTTCCAGCACTATCACTGAATACGTTTTTGGTTGCGGGTCTGGCGCAGCCGCGGCAAAGGCCGCCGCATCGAACTGCTGATAGGGCCAATTATACCGCGCATCCACCGCCGCGGTCTGAAAATCCCAATAGGGATATGTGGGCAAGGTGACTGTAGATTCCCAAATGCGCGGCAGTTCGGGCAACTTGCTGGGAGCGAAGAAATCATCAGAGTCCGCATGGCTAACACGATGCGCCACAGGCTGGGGCGTGTGAGAGGGCGCAGTATAGGTCTGGACAGTGGGTTGGACAGTGGGTTGGACAGTGGGTTGGACAGTTGCCGGAGGTGTGCCAACCGGTTGGGGTGTACCGACCGAATGTGTACCGACTGATAAGGTCAGGCTGCTCTGCGCCACGCTGCCATCCATATTGCGCGCCTGCGCCACAATCTCATACGTATCCGGTTCGCCTGCGGTCCATTCATAGCGCAATTCACCGGCGTCGAGCGATGCCTGGGCACGCCAGCCAGTATCCGCACCGTCGATTGCCAGGCGCAAGGCATCGGTTTGCTGGGGATCACCGGCTGCTACCCGAATCGCGACCGGATCACCGGGCTGCACATCGCGGTGCGCATCGACAGTCAATTGCACCGCCGCACCGGGCACCACACGCGGCGGCACAAAATCGGGCATTTGCGGACGCACGGCAGAAGGGGTGACAGCAGGGGTAGCGAAAGAGCGGGCAAAAGGACGGCTACAACCGACCAGCGACGCAGACACAACCAGAAGCGTAAAACACAATCCAATAATAGGGCGCATAGCCTGCATTATACCGCCTGGACGAAGAGTTACCCAGATTGGCCCACCCATTGAATTACACAGTTCATGATTACACAGTTCATGATACGAACTCGCCCGATGGCGGCACGCAAAAAACACACAGAGGCGCGGCACGCGGCCGACACCCCTGTGTGTTTTTGCATCCAATGCCCGTCTGCTCTGTCTATGCCAGACGCTCGCATCGCACACAACATGCTTATTTATCGTTGTGGCCGCAAGACGCGCCCACTGGCCCACCTAAGCCATCTAGGCGGGAATGGCCTTGTGCAGGCCCGCGGCCTCGCGCAAGGTTTCGGCGCGATTGGTCGCTTCCCAGGGCAAGGCCACATCCTCGCGGCCGAAATGGCCGTAGGCGGCAGTCTGGCGATAGATGGGGCGGCGCAGATTCAGATCGCGGATAATGGCGCCGGGGCGCAGATCGAAGTTCTGGTCGATCAATTCGGCGATTTTATCATCGTCGATGCGTCCGGTGCCAAAGGTTTCGACGCTGATACTCAGCGGCCGCGCCACACCAATGGCATAGGCCAGCTGAATCTCGCAGCGCGAAGCCAGCCCCGCGGCGACCACATTTTTGGCGACCCAGCGCGCCGCATAGGCTGCGCTGCGATCCACCTTGGTGCAATCTTTGCCGCTGAACGCGCCACCGCCGTGGCGTCCCATGCCGCCATAGGTATCTACGACGATCTTGCGCCCGGTCAGACCGGCATCGCCCATTGGCCCCCCCACCACAAACCGCCCGGTGGGATTGGTATAGATCAACAGATCGTCATCTACCAGATCGCGCGGCAAGCTGGGCATGATGATCTTTTCGATCAACTCCGTGCGGATCTCATCCTGCGAAATATCGGGATCGTGCTGGGTGCTGATCAAAACAGTGTGTATGCGCTTGGGCTTGCCCTGAGCATATTCCACCGTGACCTGGGTCTTGCCATCGGGGCGCAGCCAGGGCAATACACCCTCTTTGCGCGTCTCCGTAAGCCGCCGGGCCAATTTGTGGGCCAGGAAGATAGGCATCGGCATGAGCGTAGGGGTTTCATCACACGCAAAGCCAAACATCATGCCCTGGTCGCCCGCGCCCACCGATTCTACCTGATCCTGCATATTGCCTTGCTTGGATTCCAACGCCTGGTTCACGCCCAAAGCGATATCGGGGCTTTGCGAAGCAACGGCGATCTGCACGCCACAGGTGTTGCCATCAAAGCCCTTGTCGCTGTGATCAAAGCCAATATCCAGCACGACCTGACGCACCAATTCATCTAAATTCACATGGCAATTGGTGGTAATTTCGCCCAGCAGCATGACAAAGCCGGTTTTGACGGCAGTTTCGCACGCGACTCGCGCAAAGGGGTCTTCCGCAAAAATCGCATCCAATACGGCATCGCTGATCTGATCGCACATTTTGTCCGGGTGTCCCTCTGTCACCGATTCACTGGTGAAGAGCAGACTGGGTGAAGTCATAAATGTATTCATATTAGTGGCCTGTCCCCATGCTCCATTCATTAAGATACGCGTCCTGCTCCGGTGTCAACACATCAATATCCACGCCCATTGCTTTCAGCTTCAGCGCGGCAATCTCACGGTCGAGTTCTTCCGGTACATCATAGACCTGATTGCCCAGGCTCGGACCTTCCTTCAAAATATATTCTGCTGCCATTGCCTGGTTGGCAAAGCTCATATCCATCACGGCGCTAGGATGGCCTTCGGCAGCCGCCAGGTTGACCAGACGTCCTTCGCCCGCTACATAGATGCGGCGTCCATCTTCCAGCAGATATTCGTCCAGCGAATCGCGCACGCGCGTCACCTTCTGGGCGCGGGCCGTGAGGGCCTTCATATTGATCTCAATATCAAAGTGACCGCTATTGGCAAGAATCGCGCCGTCGCGCATGACATCAATATGATGCTCGTCAATCACATGCATATCGCCGGTGGCGCTACAGAAAATGTGGCCCACTTGCGCGGCTTCGGCCATGGGCATCACGCGGAAACCATCCATCACGGCTTCCAGCGCGCGCAGCGGATCGATTTCGGTGACGATCACATTGGAACCCATGCCTTTGGCGCGCATGGCGATCCCCTTGCTGCACCAGCCATAGCCGCCCACCACGAAATTCTTGCCCGCCAACAAAATATTGGTGGCGCGCACAATGCCGTCGATGGTGCTTTGGCCTGTGCCATAGCGGTTATCGAAAAAGTGCTTGGTCATGGCGTCGTTCACCGCGATCACCGGGAACTTCAACATCCCCTGTGCCGCCATCGCGCGCAGCCGGATCACACCTGTGGTTGTTTCCTCGGTGCCGCCCACAACATCGGGCAGCAATTCGCTGCGCTTGGTGTGCAACATGGCAACCAGGTCCATGCCGTCGTCCATGGTAATGTTGGGCTCAATGTCCAACACAGCATCCATATGACGATTATATTGTTCGTTGGTCTCGCCCTTGATGGCATAGACCGGCATTTCATAATGGGTGACCAGCGCGGCGGCGATATCGTCTTGCGTGCTCAGCGGATTGCTGGCACACAGGGCCACTTCGGCCCCACCCGCAATCAGAATACGCATGAGGTTCGCCGTCTCGGAGGTTACATGCATCGCAGCCGCCACGCGCACACCACGGAAAGGCTGTTCTTTGGTATAGCGTTCTTCCAAGAGCGCCAACACCGGCATTTCCTTGGCCGCCCAGTCCATGCGAAAACGTCCGCGGTCGGCCAGGTTGATATCTGCAATGTCATAATTCAATTCGTTCGATTTGAGTTTAGTTGGTGTTGCCATAAATTTGGTGCTCCTCGACACCAGTCTTCATTTTACGTTGCACAGATGCGGAATCAGTTTGGATCCGCATGGCGAACGCCATTGCCTTCTACATATTCACAGTGAACATGAAAGCCCATTTGTTCATACAAACGCCGGGCGATGTTGTTACGCTGATCAACATTGAGCACGATATGGGCAATATCCCGCCGATACAACTCGGCGACAATTGCCCCCAACACAGCCTTGGCAAGGCCGCGCCCGCGCCATTGCGGTTGCGTATACATATTGCCCACCGCCGCAATCCGGCTCGTGATATCCACGACATGCGTGCCGCCGGTAGCGACCAGTTCTCCAGCAGCGGTTTCAATCCCAAAGAATGTGCCGTCTTCCAGTTGATATGCAGCAAATCCATCGGGCGTAAAATCGCCGCCGTGGGCATAGAGCTGTTCCAGACGCGCCACATCGGCGGTAGTGAGAGAGACGAGTCGAAAACCCTGGGCCAGCAGTTGGGCATCCAACGCGTCGCCCCACCAGGGGCGGTGTCCAGCAGAGTCGGCAGGCTCGCCCCCAGTGAAATCGCCAGAGGCACGCGGATAGTGTAGAACCATCCGCGACATGTAGCGGATATCATCGCCAAAATCATAATAATGGCGTAACAGATCACAGACCGATTCCGACACGTTCATATAGAGCGCCGGCGGCAGATCGGCTGCGTTCAAGGCGTCGGCAATCAGATGTTCCGGCCCCGTTGCCAGAATTATCGGCGGCTCTAGCCCCAGATAGATGAGCAGAACCGCAATTGCCTCGTTCTGCCGCTGGACATGCCAGCGGCACGCCGGCGCATACTGGGGCTGAAGATCGGCCAGCATATAGACATTGCCTACCGGATCAGCCATCAGCGCCGAACGAATCAGGACCAGATCGACAGGCATCGCTGCCATATACTCTTCTGAATCCCCGGCGTGATTTCCAGTGTGCGCATCAGCGTCTGCCACAGTTTTGCCTCGCACAATCATTGCCGATGGCTTCCCCAAACCTCAGGAAGACATCGTCGCGGCGTGGGATTCGGTATTGGCCAAACGCGACAAAGCCGGTTCGGCCCCGAACACTGTCTCATAGCGGGCGACAAACTCCGCCAGTGAAAATTGGTGGGTTGTCGTGCCCACATGCTCCAGTGCATAGGCGCTGCACAGCGAACCAATGCGCCCACTTACCGCCAGATCCAATCCTGCGCCGCGTGCGGCAAAAAATCCACCGCGATAAGCATCACCTGCGCCGGTTGGGTCTTCAATTGCATCTGGCGTCGCCACGGGAATTTCATAGGTCTCGCCCTGGGCATAGATCACACTGCCCTTTTTGCCCAGCGTGAGGACCAGCGCGCCCACTTTTTCCTTAATGGCGTCCTCACTCCAGCCGGTCTTGTTGCGTACCATCGCCAGCTCATACTCATTGCAGAGCAGATAGGCCGCGCCTGGCACGCTGGTTTCCAGATCGTCAGCGCTCAGGCGGGCAATCTGTTGGCTGGGATCGTAGGCATAGGCAATCCCCATCTCCTGACATTCACGGGCAAAGTTCAGCATGGCGACGGGATCGTTGGGGCTAATCAGCACCAGTTCGGCGTCGGTCAGCTTTTGCGAAGCCAGCGAATACTCTTTGGCATAGCCCATCGCGCCTGTATAAAAATTCGCGATCTGGTTGTGATCCAGATCGGTGCTCACAAAAAAGGTGGCGGTCAGCACATCTTTGATCTCGATGATCTGCTCGGTGCGCAGACCCTGTTCTTCTAACCAGCGGCGATAATCGCCAAAATCATAGCCAACTGTAGCCATGATCAGCGGATCGTCGCCCAGCAATTTCATGGTATAGGCGATATTGGCGGCGACCCCGCCGCGTTCCCGCGCCATATGGTCGGCCAAAAAGCTCAAACTCAAATTATCCAGTTCATCGGGCAGAATATGATCGCGAAAGCGCCCTGGAAAGCGCATCAGATAGTCGTAGGCGACCGAGCCGGTGATAATAAATGACATGGAAATGTTGATTTCCTTTCTACACTTTGGTACTGCACTTGATTGCTGCACTCTATGGCAGCGGGTCATTGCTATAGATATAGCAAGATATAGCAACGTGTTGGATTACCCTCTGGTGCGCCTATCCTCTGGCGCATCTTATCCGCCGGCGCACACAGGCTAGGTTTCATCAATCTGCAACCAGCGCACCAGACCGGGCGGCGGCGTATAGTCGGCCATTGCCGCCAAAAGCGCATCCGCCGTTGCCGCCACACAGAGCAAGTTGCGGTGTTCGGCCCGGATAAAGCCTTCGGCTACACCGTGATCGATAAAGCGAATCAAGGAGTCGAAATAGCCTTCCACATTGAGCAGCCCTATCGGCTTTTGGTGAATGCCCAACTGCCCCCAGGTTATGCTTTCGAACAGCTCTTCCAGTGTGCCAAAGCCACCGGGTAGCCCGATAAACCCCTGGGCAAGCGCGGCCATCTTCGCTTTGCGCTCGTGCATGGTGTCTACCACGATCAGCTCACCAATCGGCGCGCCCATCAATTCTTTGGTCGTCAGCGACGCGGGGATGACGCCGGTTACGCGGCTGCCGTGCGCTTGCGCGGCCTGGGCGACTGCGCCCATCATGCCTACGCTGCCCCCGCCATAGACCAAATCTATCCCGCGTGCGCCCAAACTTGTGCCCAACTCGGTGGCAGCCTGCAAATAGCGATGGTTCTTACCCCCATTCGCCCCGCAGAACACACACAGCGCCGAAAACTCAAGCACGCGTGGCACCTGATGGGCGCATGCGCTCTGTGCGGTCTGTTTCGATGCGCGCTTCTGCTGCGGCCTTGGCGCGCCGCAGGCTCTGGGAAAACGGCGGATAACAGATGCCTTCTTCGGTCACAATGCCGGTGAGATAGCGATGGGGTGTAATATCGAACGCGGGGTTGTAGACCGGCACGTCTTCGGGTGCAATGCGGGTATCGCCCACCAGCGTCACCTCTTCGGCGTCGCGCTCTTCAATGGGAATATCATCGCCCGCGGGCAAATCCAGGTCGATGGTGCTGGTCGGCACCACCGCATAGACGGGAATGCCGTTTTCGCGGGCAACCACGCCCAGCTTATAGGTGCCGATCTTGTTGGCAACATCACCATTGGCCGCCACGCGGTCGGCGCCAAAGATCACCACATCGACCTTGCCCGTGCGCATGAGATAGCCCGCGGCATTGTCGGCGATCAGGTGCATAGGCACTTCGGCGCGCATAAGTTCCCAGGCCGTCAGACGTGCGCCCTGCAAGCGCGGGCGAGTCTCATCTACCCATACGTGAATCTGTTTGCCCTGTTCCTGACAGGCATAGACCACACCCAATGCAGTGCCAAAATCCACAGCCGCCAGCGCGCCCGTGTTGCAGTGATGCAACAGGTTGGCGCCGTCGGGCACAACTTCCGCACCGTGATGCCCCATGCGCCGGTTGATTGCCACATCTTCATCGGCCAGGGCTTCGGCTTCGTCCAATAACGCGCGCCGAATATCATCCACGTTCTCATCCGTCATCTGTTGGGCAAGCTTCGCCATACGGCGGGTCGCCCATGCCAGATTGACCGCAGTCGGGCGGGCCGCATCCAGGGTAGACCTGGCCGTGTCCAGATCCTGTAACAGCGCGTCGCGGGTGGTGGCGGGGCTGATCTGCGCCGCCAGGGCCATGCCATAGGCCGCAGTCGCGCCGATTGCCGGGGCACCGCGCACATACATTTCACGAATACTGCGCGCCACACCCTCGACCGTGTCGAACTCGGCGATCTCAAATTCGCCGGGCAGGAGCCGCTGGTCGATCATTTTTACTTTTTGGTCTTCCCAAAAAACTGTGCGCATGAAGTCTTCCTGTTGTGGCGTGGCCCTGCTTGCCAAATCCGCTGCGTACCAATAAAAAACACCCTGTCGGCCATCGCCCCAGGGTGTTGTTGTGCTGCGTCATATCCCACAGACCCAATGTCTGCCGCGGCCTTCGCGCGCCTGCGGCATCTCAATTGCGGTTCTGTGTGGCATCACCCACTCTGGCGTCATAACGGTATAGATATATCGGTTCAGATATATCGGTATAGATGTAAGACGTAGCTATCTGCGCAACTGCAATAGCAATTGCATGGCGCACAACCGTAACGGTTATACGTGCTGGACGCTTATACACTGGTTATTACACAGTGAACCGTGTTGGGTGACCGAATTGCCAATCGGCAACTCTACCCTACGCGCGTCAAGCGGCTACGCCTGTCAACCTATAACCGGGACTCCAGCGGGTTGACGAAGCAGACGGAATCTAATCCGTCACTTCTTCAATTATGCTTACAACTAATAGAGAGTAGCATAGTCTATGGGTGCCTGTCAAAAAAAGCCGGAAAGAGCTATCACGGCTCTTCCCGGCTTTCGGACAGAACAGGCACATCAGAGAAAGACGCACGGGGCAGGCTTGCTGCACGGCTCACTCCACGCCTCACTCCACAGTGAAATCGCCTTGCATACCCAGCATGTCGTGCCCCGGAATCGTACAAATATAGCGATAGTCGCCCGCCGCCAGCTCGACCAACAGGGTAGCGCTCTGCCCAGGGCGCAGCATAGTGGTTTTGGCATCGACCCCATTGCCCCGAATTGCGAAATCGTGGGGCATATTGCCAGTGTTGGTGACCACAAATTGCACCGCCCCCGGCACAAGGTCGGACACATCCAGCTCATAGCCAAAGTCAAAAATTGTTACATCAACAGTCGTTGCATCGCGCACCGGGCGGTCGACGCCCAATCCGGTGCCAGACGACGATTGGCTCGCCGCGGGTGCATGGGCAGGCATAGCCTCGTGGGATTCACTTTTGCCACAAGCGGCCAATGTGAGGCTCACCCACACGACAATTGCCCACAGCAGGATCGGTTTACGGTAGGCGGCGCGGGGCGCGCCGATAGATTCAATACAAAATAACATGC
>JBBDIO010000181.1:393-21174 GCA_040880365.1 Litorilinea sp. | reverse complement strand
GCACCACATCGGTCTGAGCATCGCGCATTTCGCGCATCAGTTGTTCACGCGCCCGCGTCGTATCGGACGCTGTGTCGGGCATAGCATCGGGCATCATGTCGGCTGTAGTCCAGGTTTGGGCCTGGGAGTCATTTTTCCGCATGGGTGAATTATACGAAGATTCGCAGACAGAGACAAACCTGAGGCGATCCGGGCAAGAGGGGAGGCTGTGTTGTTGGCCGTGTTGGGCGTGCGCGCTACCAGTTGCCCAGCTGTTCCTGGAGCTGGGGGCGGGTTGCCAGGCCGTGGTTGATTGCGACTGGACGCAGTTCGGGCGTGAGCACGACTGTGCTAGGCACGGTCAGGATGCCGTAGTGGCGCACCAGTTCGGGCTGGGAAGGCGCGTCGATGGTGTGGAGCGCGATGGGCAGGTGTTCCAGCAGGCTGGTGAGAATCGGTGTCTGGCGATAGCGACACTGGCTGCAATCGGCGGCGGTGAAATAGAGGATGGCCGGGCCTTGCGTCGCGCCCAGCAGTTGACGTAGCGCAAGGGGCGCATCGGTGGCCGCCAGTTGTTGCAGGCGGCGGCTTTGCCACAGCCGCCAGACGGCATAGAACGCCGTGCCAATGGCCGCAATGACCAACAGAATGAGTATACGTTCCAGAAGCATAGGTGAGTGTCTTGTCTAGTTATCCAGGGATGATGATGCAGAGAGGACCAGGCCTAGCCGTTTCCGCGCCACTGGGGCAGTTCGGGGCGCAGACCCACGCGACCCAATTGAAAGAAGATGAAACAGCCCAGGCAAAAGTCGAAAAAGAGGTTGACAAATGCCAGCCCCGCCACCGCGAAGCTCAGGCTCCAGGCCACCAGCGGCGCGCTCAGCAGAAAGGCGGCCACGGCCCCCAGCAAGAAGATCGCGCCCAGGGCCTGGGCAAACAGATGGGGCTGGGGTTCTTCGTGGTGCACATCGGCCTTGATCAGCCCTGCCGGGCGCAGCACACTGCTATAGAGCAGCTTGAACAGGCTATATTGGGGCCAGATTGTGCCCACCAGCATGACCGCGGCCACAAAGCCCACCAGCCACCGTTGATCCAGCAGAAAACTTAGAATCAGAAAAAGCACAATGAGCGCCTGGTTGGTGCGCAGGGCGCTGTAATCGACGCGAGCTGCCATGAGTAGACCGAGCCTCGTATAGATGAGAGAAATAGAAAAGAGAATCCGCTAAACCAGTTTTACGATATGCGAAAAATGCGAATGGCTAATCGAAGACGCCCAGGCTCACATATTTGCTGCCGTCATCGGGCAGAATCGTAACCAGAACACCTTCATCCAGCGTCAAGCCCAGCTCGATGGCCCCGCGCACGGCTGCACCCGAACTGAGACCTACGAATAGCCCCGCTTTGCGCGCCAGGGCACGGGTCGTTTCCCATGTATTTTCGGTGTCCACGCCCAGATTGGTATGCGCCAGCTCTTCTTCGTAGATTTCCGGGCGAATGGCCGTGGGCAGATATTTCAGCCCCTCGATCACCGAAAGCTCGTCTTCGGGCTGGAGCGAGACCAATTGTACCGTTTCGCTGCGCGTCTGGAGATAGCGACCGACGCCCATGAACGTGCCTGTGGTGCCCATGCCCGCGATGAAATGGGTGATGGTGCCGTGGGTCTGCCGCCAGATTTCCGGCCCGGTGGTGCAGTAATGCGCGCGCCAGTTCGACGGATTGTTGTATTGGTTGGCGTAGTAGTAGGTGGCGGGCGATTTGCTCACCAATTCGCGCACCTGGGTAATCGCGCCGTCGGAACCTTCCAGGGGGTCCGATTCGATGAGTTCCGCGCCATAGGCCCGGGCCAATGCCTTGCGTTCGCTGCTCACATTGGCGGGCATGACCAGTTGCACGCGATAGCCCTTCACTGCGCCAATCAGGGCGAAGGCAATGCCCGTATTGCCGGAGCTGCTGTCGATGAGAATTTTGTCGGGAGTCAGCAGACCGTCGCGTTCCGCGTCTTCCACAATGCGCAACGCCGCGCGCGCCTTCACCGAGCCGCTGGGGTTATACCATTCGGCTTTTGCCAGCACACGCACACCCGGCGCAACGCCATAGGCGTGGGCAAATGTGCTCAGATCCAATAGCGGTGTATTGCCGATGCGATCCAGAATGCTTTCCGACTGGGCCGGACGCCCATTGACGAGCACGGCCGCCGCCGCGTGCAAGGCTTCTTTTGTGATCATTTCGGACAAGGCCATCAATGGCTCCCATCTGGTCCCAAAAAATCGAACGTATCCAGATGACAGGGGGCGGAGGTGGTGCTTCACTTCTTCGCGTGCCACTCCGGCACCCTGTCACCTGTTTATCTACTGTTGATCTACGCTGCGACCAATTCCCGTTCTGCCGGGCTGGTTGCGCCATTGGCAGAAGCACCGTTGCTCGAAGGCAGTCCGCAGAATTGGTTGTAGTCAATCAGTTCGGTCACGATGGGGTGCTCACCGCAGACCGGGCAGTTCGCGTCGCGACTGACCTTGAGCGTGCGGAAGCTCATATCCAGCGTGTCGATCATGAGCAGCTTGCCCACCAGCGGTTCCCCGATGCCGGCAATCAGCTTGATGGCTTCGATGGCCTGGACCGAGCCGACGATGCCGGGCAGCACGCCCAATACACCGGCTTCGGAGCAGCTGGGCACTTCGCCGGGAGGGGGCGGGTCCGGGTAGAGGCAGCGATAGCAAGGCCCGCCTTCGATACCCTTGGCTTCGTCGGCGGGTTGATAGACCGTCGCCTGACCTTCGAACATGAAGATGCTGGCATCTACCAGCGGCTTGCCCAGGAATTGGCAGGCATCGTTGACCAGATAGCGGGTGGGGAAGTTGTCGGACCCGTTGAGCACCACATCATAGTTCTTGATCATATCCATCGCGTTGTGGCTGGAAATCGGCTCGTTGTGACCGATGACCTTCACATCGGGATTGATGTCGCGCAGGCGGTCGGCTGCCGATTCGGTCTTGGGGCGGCCCACGTCCTTCTGCCCGTGCAGAATCTGCCGTTGCAGGTTAGAGGTATCTACCGTGTCGAAATCGACGATGCCGATAGTGCCCACGCCCGCCGCGGCCAGATAGATGGCGGCAGGGCTGCCCAAGCCGCCCGCGCCGATGAGCAGAACCTTGCTCTCCAGCAGCTTGATCTGGCCTGCCTCGCCCAGCTCGTTGAGCATGGTGTGGCGGCTGTAGCGGATGCGCTGGTCTTCGGTGAGCACGGTGGGAATCTTGAAATCGAAGCCCGCGTTCTTCCAGCCGTTGAACCCGCCGATGAGCGAGATTACGTTGGAATAGCCCATTTCTTTGAGATTGCGCACTGCCAGGGCCGAGCGCACGCCACCGGCGCAATAGACGACAACCGGCGCATCGCGGTCGGGCTGGTGCTGTTCGATCTGTAGTTCCAGAAAACCGCGGGGGATGAAGGTTGCGCTGGGCAGATGTCCCTGCACAAATTCATCGCGTTCGCGGATGTCTACCAGTGTCAGGTTTTCGTGCTGGTCCAGGCGATCATGCAGATCGTGGACGCTCATTTCTTCAATCTCGCTTTTGGCGAGTTGGACAAGTTGGTCTCGGTTTAATTGAGCCATTGTCATTTCTCCTCAGGTTCTCTGAACAAGTCTCTGTGAATAAGTCGTGCTAAATATCTATTGCGGAACGAATCTCGCTGTAAACTGCCTGCCGCCCACCCTCAAGGAACTGCACCAGAGCAGTTGCCGGTTGACTACCGGTGTCCACCGCCGGCCATCGCGGGCACGATGGAGACCCGGTCCTGGTCGGATACGGGCGTGTCCAACCCTTGCAGCGTGCGAATTTCATCATCATTGACGAAGATGTTGATGAAGCGTTTCACGTTGCCCTGATCGTCCAACACTTTTTCGGCCACGCCGGGATATTCGCCATCCACGGCCTGGATCAGGCCGGCGATATTGGCGCTTGTCGCCGAAACTTTCGACTGTCCACCCGTCAGGCGGCGCAGCGGTGCCGGAATATATACTGTAGCCATGCAATCAATCTCCTTGATCATAGTGCGTAAATTCAGGTTTGGTGCAGAATTTTGCGATTGGTTCAAACGGTTGGTTCAAAACAGGTGTGAGAACCAATAAAAAAAAGCCGGGACCATCCAAGCGGATGGTCCCGGCGGGTATGACTTTGTGAAATCCGTGGCGTGTGTAGTGACCTGCTTTGTGAGCATGGGGGTCACTACGGCGTAGAACCAACGCGCAGGGCGTGGTCTACTCAGCTTACGGATGGCATTGCCAAACTCGATTTGCGCCGTCCATCGCTTGGTCTATACAAACACGCGGGGCTACCGGCACCATGCCGGCGGCACCCGCTAGAGACACAAGCAACAGATTGGGAACGATGCAGCAATCGAGTTAATTTGCATAAACTATAGTCTGGCTAGTCTTTCTGAATAGACTGTCTGAATACGCAAGTCTAAATATGTCAGTCTAAATACGCAAGTCTGGATACTGGTCCAGTGTGACAATCTGTATAACTGTTCAACTAGAATTGATTATACTCAGGCCCTACAGGCTTGTCAATTTGGGCACTATAAAAATAAGAGTAGGATTTGCGCGTGCCCTAAATGATCTTCAATTCGGGGTCGGGCATGAGCATCATCACACTGACGCGCGCTGCAATCTTGCGCGCCAGGGCGCGGAATTGCAGCGCCGCGGGGCTTTCGGGCGCTTGCACCACAATAGGGTGTCCGCTGTCGCCCCCCTTGCGAATTTCAGGATCCAGCTCCACCGCGCCCAGATATTCGATCTCCATGAGCTGGGCTGCATCTACGCCGCCCCCGGAACCGAAGATTTCACCGCTCATGTTTTCGATCAGGCCGATGATCGGCACTTCCAGCCGCTTGAACGCGGTTGCGCCGCGGCGGGCATCGCTGATTGCCACAGCCTGGGGGCCGGTGACAATAACGCCGCCGGTGAGGGGCACACTCTGGGCAAGGCTCAACTGCGCGTCGCCGGTGCCGGGGGGCAGATCCACAATCAGATAGTCCAGATCGCCCCAGCGCACATCGGTGAAGAGCTGCTGGATGGCCTTGTGCAACATGGGACCGCGCCAGACGACGGCTTCGCCTTCGGGCATGAGAAAGCCCATGCTGATGACTTCCACGCCATAGGCTTCGAAAGGCACCATTTTGTTGTTGTCGATGCGCGGTTTGCCGGCCAATCCAAACATCATGGGGATGTTGGGGCCATAGATATCGGCATCCAGCACGCCCACTTTGGCGCCATCCAGCGCCAGACTCACCGCCAGGTTGGTGCTCACGGTACTCTTGCCCACACCGCCCTTGCCGCTGGCAACCGCCAGAATATTCTTGACCGGAATATTGAGCTTGCCGATGATGCGATGATCGGTGCGCACCTGGGCATCGAAGCGCACGGCCACATTTTCCACACCGGGCACCAGTTTTTTCACGGCTTCGGTGCTTTCTTGTTCCATCACGCTGCGCAAGGGGCAGGCGGGCGTGGTGAGTACAATGGTGAAGCCCACATCCTTGCCCGCGATGGTAATATCCTTGATCATATTCAGGCTCACCAGATCGTTGTGCAGTTCCGGTTCCTGGACGGTGCTCAGGGCCTGGCGGATGCTTTCCTCTGTGATGCCGTTTTCTTTTTTGCCAAACATGCTCTATTCCTTACGCGCCATGCGCTAATTGATTGTGACTAAAGCGTACTATAGGTTCCTGTACGGGCGTGTATGCTAAATGGCAATTGGTCATGAAAAGCTGTGTCACCCCTGGGCCAGATCGGCCAGCATCATACCGGCCACGTCGCGCCCCATCTCCACTGCATAGTTTGTGCCCCGATCCCACGGATAGACCTGGCTCATCGAGGCGAAATAGAGACCCGCCCACGGGGTGCGCACCGCGGGGATCATATCGGCATAGCCCACGGGCGGCACGGGTTGGGCATAGCGGGCCGAATGTGACCACGCGCCGGTGATCCAGGCGGGGTCGAAGGCGGCGTTGAAATGGCGCAGATGGGGCGAAAATTCGGCGAGTAACTCTGCCGTGCTCATGTCGAAATAGGGGTGGTCGGGCGGCAGATAGTGGCCGATGTAGAGCAGATGATCGCCGCCATAGTGGCGGGGGTCGATCATGTTGGTGTGCTCGACCAGGGCCAGAAAAGGCAGGCCGGCAGTCGAGGGAATATTGGCCCAATAGACGCCATCGGTCATCAGCTGGCGATCCAGCGCGATGGTGAGCACAATCGCGCCGGTGCTGCGCAGTGCCGCCAATTGCGCCGTATAGGTCGCGGGCAAATCGGGCGCGATGCGCTGCATGAGACCAGGACTGACGGTGCTCAAGACGCGCGCATAGGGCTGGGGCGCGGGATCGGCGGCGTCTGGTGTCGCGGCTGCGTCGGCTGCCAGTGTGACTTCAAATGTATTATCGGCGGCACGCGTCACCGCCCGCACCGGCGCATTGGTGTGGATCTGCACCCCCGCAGCGCGGCAGGCCGCGGCCAACCCATCGACCAACGCCTGGAAGCCGCCCCGATAGTAGGCCAGCTGGGGTGTGCGTTTGTAGATGCGCGCCCAAAACCAGGCCAGATTGACTTCCTGGAAGTGGGGGCCAAATTTTCCCTGGAGCATGGGCTGCCACACGGCCTGATAGGCGCGGCGACCCATCCAGCGTTCCAGCCAGGAATCGGCCTGGATGCGGTCGAAGGTGCGCCACGGTCGCGCAGGATGATAGCGCAGATAGGCCAGCACCAGCCCCATGCGCAGGCGATCCCAAATGGGGATGCGGGGAAATTGCAGCACGCGCAGGGGCGTGTCTAGCGGATAGTTATGCCCCTCGGCAAAGAGCGCGGTGGTGGGTTTGTGTATCTCCAGCGCCGACCCCAACCCCAATTCGTGGGTCAGGCCAATGATGGCGTCGTCGTTGGTAAAGAGGTGATGATAGAAATGTTCCAGGGGCCATTCCCATTCGGGACGGCCGCGAAAGCCTGCCGCCAGGCCGCCTAGCCGGTCGCTGCTCTCATAGACGGTGACGGCCAGCGGCACACGCTGCGCGCCTACTGCCACCGGGCTTTGTCGCGCCAGATCGTAGGCGGCGGTCAGCCCGGCTATGCCGCCGCCGATGATCGCAATCTGCAAGGGTGGATGCGCGCGGCCTGGGCGCTGGGCCGCGTCGGCCGCGGGTAGTTGGGGCATGGCTGACGATCTAGGCAGCCAGCGAAAATTCGCTGGGCCGCAATCCTTGCTGCAAGTTGGCGCTCAACTCTTTGCGCGCGCGTTGATACATCTCTAGCAATTCGCCATCGGTGCCTTTATACGATTGTACGGTTTGGGTGGCGCACAGATAACAGCCTCGGAGAAATTTGTAATTATTGCTGTTGCACTTCAGACAGCCGTTCAGCTCGATCATGAGGAGCACAAACGCCAGGCTATCGGGATGGGTTTCGGGCAACGCCGCCACGCGATCCACCAGATCGCGCCATTCTTCGCCCCGCAATTCGCGCAGCGAGGGTATCAGGTGGGCGGGGAATAGCAGTTCGGCCTTGGCATGGACGGCAAATTCACTGATTTCGGACATAGGATAATTCTTCCCTTCTCTCTATCACAACGTACTCGTCTTCCCTGCGTCCGTTAAGTATTTATCCGTAAATTCGAGCAGTGACGCCTTGTACACTACACGACTTTTAAAACACGGCCTATATAACACGGCCTGCAGCTATCGAATTTACGGATAGGTCCTAAATATCGAACTCCACATTGGGTAATTTCACCGGCTGGGGTATGAACGGCTGGTGTTGTGCGGACTTGGCGGCGTGGGTGTTGCCTGCGCCGTTGCTCCCTGTGCCGTTGGCTGCTGTGCCATTGGCGGGCATAGCCTGGCCCGCAAAGTCACCCAGGAGCAGATTCAGATTGTTCAGTACCTGGGCTGTGGGCACACCCGATTGGGCGCAGACGGTTGCCAGTGTATCATCGGGTTCTACGGCACAACTGCTGCAGCCACCCAGGTGGAACGCGCCCAGCACTTCCCCGGCCTGGGGATGCATGAGCTGCACTTCGCGCACAGTCATTTCGGATGTAAACGCGGGGGTTCCCGTGCGGTGCATCAATTCCACGCGCAGCGCGGCGTTGCTTTCGGCCAATGTCGCGCGCAGCTGGCGCACTTCGTCGTTGACATCGAACAACGCTTTGTTATAGCGATCCAGCCGGCGGCGTGTAGTTTCCAGCTCCTGGTTCAATTTCCAGGCAAAGCCTGCCGCGCCAATTGCCAGCAGAAATCCCAACCACGCTATCACTGTCGACATGCTGTTTCTTCCTTTACTCCAGTTGCCCGTCCGAATTCATCCGTCTGAATTCATGGTTCGGGTTCCCTATAAGCATACACGAGCGTGTCAAATTCTGGAGAGTCTTGTGTTTCCTCTTCCATCGAATGGACTGGACTTGCATCGGATCGAATCAAGCCGGGGGCCAGTGTAGGTCATGCCTCCTGGCGTGACGCCTTTCGATTGCCAACTTGTCACCGCAGGAGCGGTGACCTACTGGACTTGAAGCGCATCGAGCCGGGTGGGTGGCCTAGTCCAGTGTAAACGATTCGCCGGGCGCCAGCACCGTGCAGTCGATTTCGGCGGCTGCGCGCAGTTTTTCGCCAAAGGCGGCGGCGTCCTGGCGAATGGGCGGGAATGTGTTGTAGTGAATGGGAATGACATGTTTGGCCTGGACAAACTGCGCGGCGCGCACAGCATCATCCGGCCCCATTGTGAAATTGTCGCCGATGGGCAAGAGCGCCAAATCCACGCCGCCGGCTTCGCCGATGAGCTTCATGTCGTAGGTGAGCGAGGTATCGCCTGCGAAATAGAGATCGTGGCCGTCGTTGAATTGGATGACAATGCCCATAGGGTTGCCGCCATTCGCGCCATCGGGCAAGGCCGAACTGTGATGCGCCACCACCATTTTGACACGGCCAAAGGCAAAGGTGAATGCGCCGCCCGTGTTCATGCCGTGCCCATTTTCCACGCCCTGCTGTTCCAGCCAGCCGATAATTTCAAAATTGCTGATGACCTGGGCGCCTGTGCGCTTTGCCAGCGCCACTGCATCGGCAATGTGATCGCCGTGCCCATGCGAAATCAGGATGAAATCCGCTTCCACCTCTTCGGCGGTCACGGGCGACAATGGATTATTCGGCGCCAGGAACGGGTCGATGACAAGCTTAGTCCCGTCGGCATCCAGCGCAAAAGTAGAATGTCCGTAGTAGGTCAGTTTAAGTGACAAGTGTATTCCTCTCTCTGCCATGTCACGCCGTCATATCGCGCTGTCGTGCAACACGGCAAGTAGAACATGTGAAATGGGACAAAGATGTATGATGTCCACAGCCATATCTACAAAAGACAAACCAGACTTACCGGCCTGGCAAGTCTGGCTGTGAACGTTTGCTCAATTCGATCTGTGGGGCAGATGCATGCGTTGGCCGCGGCGCATATTCAACGCCCCAGGCCCAACAACGCCACGCCCCCAGAATTCGAGACTCGCCAAGAAGATATGCACACAGGGATACGCCTCGAGCTTTGGCCGGTTTGCGGCTGTGCAAACTGCCCGCGTGCAAGTGGCGGTATCCAGGGCGATTGTGCCCGGTGTAGAAGTGCCCAGCGCCAATGGCGCGCGGGTCATCTATTCGCTCTCTTCTTTGCGTGCCTTGGCTTTTTCTGCGGCTTTACGTTTCAGCTCTTCCAGCCGTGCCCGCTTGGCGTCGGCCTCTGCATCTGCGCCTGTATCCGCGCCATTTGCTTCGGCTTTATCGCCCCCGGCTTTGTCACCCGCAGCATTGCCACCACCCGCGCGGGCTTTGGCGGCTGCGGTGCGCTCGGCAGCCTTCTGCTTCATGGCTTCTACTTCCTCCGGCGAGCGTTCGGGCTTGGCGGCGGCGGCTTTGGCCTTCTCGGCATCGGCACGGGCCTTGGCTTCGGCCTTGGCGCGATCTTCTTCTTCGGCCTTGCGGATGGCGGCCTCTTCTTCGGTATAGCGTGCGGGCCACAGCGCCGCATAATATTCGATGGGCACAGTCAGCTCGGCCTTATCGTAGACCAGATGCGGAAAACGGTCGTAGGCCGCCAGCTCAAAATCGTGGTTCATTTTGATGGCGTCGAACGGGCAGAATTCCACACAGAAATTACAGCTCATGCAGACCGAGGCATCAATGTAGAATTCGGCAGGGCGGGTGACCGGCTTGCCGTTCTCGTCGGAATCGCGCACGATCCAGATGCACTGGGGCGGGCAGACCTTGGCGCAAATGCCACAGGCCGTACAGCGGTCTTCGCCTTTTTCAGTGTCCCAGATCAACATGGGAATATAGCGGAAGCGTTCGGGCAACAGCCGCTTTTCTTCCGGATATTGAATCGTGACAAGGCCTTCCTGGTCGATGGGCTGCTCGATAATACGCCGCCGATCATCCAGCTTCAGGCTATCTTCATAGCGGCTGGGAACCTGCTTCCGATCATCCGCAAAGGTATCGGTGAAGTGTTTGAGCGTGATGCCCAACCCTTTTAACAATCCCGAACCAAACATTGGCAACCCTCCCGTGTATAACTGCGGCAATTGGCAACCGGCAATGTGGAATCAGTATGCAGAGACATCCTGCTCTCTGTTTCCCAACTATCCGCTTCCCGATTGCAAATTACGAATCATTTCGTCGTTCAAAACTGCGACTTGTAACAACAGAACTCGCAAATTGGCGTGATGTCCGCCTAGTGCGCTGTTTACAAGGATTTTGAATTCTTGCGTAGGTCACAGCTCCTGCTGTGACAACCCTGTAGACCCATGTCACGCCAGGAGACGTGACCTACGACAAATACAAACTTCAACTTAACTAGGCACTAGCGATCCACTTCGCCCAGCACAATATCAATCGCGCCCAGGATGACCACGGCGTCGGCAATCATATAGCCGACCGACATGGGACCCAGGCCGTTGAGATTGATGAAGCTGGGGGCGCGTACATGATAGCGATAGGGATTGGGTTTGCCGTCGCTGACCACATAGAAGCCAAGTTCACCCTTGGGCGCTTCGACGCGGGCATAGGCTTCGCCTTCGGGCGGGCGTACGGTATAGCCGCCGCGTCCGCCGAGAATTTCGCCTTCGGGAATGTCGCGCAGGGCCTGCTTCAGAATTTTCACGCTTTCCCAGGCTTCCAGCAGACGGATGTAGTAGCGAGCATAGATGTCGCTGCCGGGCAGGGTAGGAATGTCGAAATCGAAGCGGTCATAGATGCAATAGGGTTCGGCCTTGCGAATATCATAGGGCACGCCTGCCGCACGAATCATGGGGCCGCTGATACTCAGTGAAATTAGATCTTCGGGCGAAAGATAGCCTACGCCCACGCCACGCGCCCGGACGATTTCGTTGTCGCTCAGGAGATTGTCAAGCTTTTCCAGCACACGCGGAATGCGGTCGTTGACCACAAAGTTGGCTCGCTTGAGCCAGCCATCGGGCAGGTCGCGCCAGACTCCGCCAAAGCGCATGTAGTTACACATCATGCGCGCGCCGCTCACTTCTTCGAAGAGGTCGAGGATCATCTCGCGCTCTTCGATGGCGATGAGCGCAGGCGTTTGCAGCGCACCCAGGTCGTTGAGAATGAAGCCGATGGACCACAGGTGATTCACAATGCGGGTCATTTCGGCCATGATCACGCGGATATATTGGGCGCGTTCGGGCACTTCGGTGCTGGTGAGCTTCTCCACCGCCAGGGCGTAGCCCAGGTTGTTGCTCATGGAATTGAGATAATCCAGGCGGTCGGTGAAAGGCATGTTCATGAGCCAGGTATTGCGCTCGCCAATCTTTTCGTGATTGCGGTGCAAATAGCCCATTTCCGGCTCCAGCGCGAGGATGGTTTCACCTTCGAGCCGGGCCAACATGCGGAATACGCCGTGGGTGCTGGGGTGATGGGGTCCCAGATTGACCACGATGCTTTCGGTTTCCAGCTCAATGCCGTCCCGATCTTCGGGCGCCTGGCTCACGGGCACATAGGTGACGGGTTCCTGCCAGCTATCGGGATCCCAACCGGACGGGTAGGTGGTGTTTTTGCCCCAGGGCAAATGGTCTTCGTGCCAGCTATAGGCCCCCGCCGGGTGGCGCGAGCGGAACGGCTTTTGTTCTTCGTCGAAATAGGCTTCTTTCCAATCCTTGCGCATAGGATGGCCGTGAAAGCCTTCCCACGTTAACACGCGGCGCAGGTTGGGATGCCCTTCAAATTTGACGCCGTAGAGGTCATAGACCTCACGCTCTTGCAGGTTGGCGCCGGGATAGACCAGCGTCGCGGAAGGTACGGTCTCGTTTTGGGGCACGCGCACATGCAACACGAGTGCGCCGCCGCCCTTGCTGGTGCTATACAGGTGATAGACCGTCTCGAAGCGATCGGAGATACCGCTGCGCAGTTTGCCCTTATAGGCGCTGTAGTCTACGCAGGTGACGGACGACAGGAAATCATAGCCTTCTTCATCACGCAGATAGGTGAGGAAGGGGATGAGCTTGTCGGGTGCGACTACCAGCGCGGCTTCGGTCTCTTCGGCATAGCGGCCAATCACTGCACCGTCGGCGACGCCGTTGTAGGGCAGGCTTTCATCAATAGCCGGGGCTTCGGCTACAGCGTTTGCATCACTCATAACAATCTGCTGCCTCTCTCTTAAACCGTCTGCTGTTTGGCGCGATGGCGGGCTTTGGCCTGTTCGATGCGCGCTTTGGCCTTGTCGGAAACCTGGGCCGGTGCGGCTGCGGCCTGACGGGCTTCGCTACCTTCGCCACTGCTCTTTTTGGCATCACCTGTCGTGGCGGCTTTCGCCAGCGTATGTTCTTTGATCAGTTGGATCTGGCGAGGATCGAAAATGTCGGGCCCTAATACCGGGACGGGGACATAGCCGCTGTTATCCTTGCGATACCACGACACCTGGGTGATGCTCTGGCGTTCCACCTTTTCGTGGACTTTGAGCAGACCGTAGATGAGGGCTTCGGGCGTGGGCGGGCAGCCGGGCACATATACATCGACGGGAATATACTTGTCGATGCCGCTGACCACGTTGTAGCCTTCTTTGAAGGGACCGCCACCCGTGGCGCACGCACCCATGCTCAACACATAGCGGGGTTCCGCCATCTGGTTGTAAATGCGGACAATCGCCGGTACCATCTTTTTGGTGACCGTGCCCGAAACGATCATCAGATCGCTCTGGCGGGGGCTGGGGCGCATAACTTCCATGCCAAAGCGTGCCAAATCATAGCGGCTGGCTGCCGTGGCAATCATTTCGATTGCACAACAGGCCAAACCAAACAAAAGCGGCCACATACTCGACCGCCGACTCCAGTTGTAGACCTTGTCGAGCGTGGTCACCAACACGTTGCCCTGCAAATCGTCGGGCACGGCAATCGAGTCGTGGAGATATTGTTGGACCTGGGCTTGCTTTAGTTCACGAAACCGCTCTGTAGGGCCGTTCGCCATTGTTTCGTTTACCCTTTGCTTTTGATAGCTGTATATAGAAGATACACAGTCTGGAACGATTTCAACCGGCTCATTAGATTTTCGATTTGTCGGTCATTTTGCCAGTTATACATTTTGCCAGTTACACAACTAATATATGCAACTGATTCTCTGTTGAACCTGTTTCAAACCCGATTGGGTCAATCATTTCTGTCGGGCCAGAAATGATTGCGCGCGAAGTGGGGTATAATTCTTCCGATTCTACACAAAATCAAGTTGAAAAGCAATTTTTTGGAGATTCTCCGCGCTCTCAAACGTGTTTGCCTATGCTTGATCTCCGAATCTCCGGCCCGGCTGGATAATATGCCTGTCCAGCACGGCTGCCAAATGCTCCCTGCGCGCAAAGCCCTGGCAGATGTGCTGCCGAGATTATACTTGTGCGCTTCAATTTGTGTCAAGTACCTTTTTTCACAAACTCCGTTTGTACAGAATTTCACAGCGGTCACATGCGTATCGTTCCCCGTCCATAACCTCTGCCGATACCCCCGCAGATGACCCCGCAGATATTTATCATCTTTTTCATAAAAATTGACGCACCCAGGGCGCTATGGTATACTCCCGCGGCGTAGAATATGGGCTAAACGGGTCGGCATGTAGATGGTTTTACATGTGGGCTGGTTGTGTCCGCTGATAAATTCTGTACCCTGATAAATTCCGTACGGAGGCATTTGGACTGTGACTTTATCCTGGCCGCTCGCATGGCCCTTTGGTTCTGGAAATTCGAAGCGCACGTCGGACATTTTATGGCTGGACCTGGGCGACCTGGGCGATCTGGTCAACCCCGATGGGCCGCACGAACAATGGCAGGATCATGGCCTGGGGTTGTTGCGCACCATTTTGCACAACAATGGCATCCAGACCGATTTGGCCTCGACCCGAGCCGTTACTTCGTGGGAACAACTGGCGAAGCAGATCAAGGGCTATAAGACCCTGATCATGAATGTGCGCAGCTATACCTTTCCGGTGGCGTATAAAGCGGCCCAGCTTTTTAAGGAACTGAATCCCGAAGGTCTGATTCTGGCGGGTGGGATGCACGCCACGGTGGCGCTCGACGAGATGGAGCGCATCGCCGAATTTGATCACATCTGCCAGGGGCCGGGCGAAAATGTGATTGTGGACCTGGTGCGCGATCCCGAAAGTTTTCCGCGTGTGATCCAGGGGCAGGGCGCGCGTTCGATGGCAGACTGGCCGATGATCGACCGCACGCTGTGGCCGCAACCCGCCGGACGCAAGATTCGCCGCAAATTTAATTGGCCGATGGAACCCGAATGTGGCTGGGGGCCAGGGCCGGTGGCAACGATCCTCACCAGCCGGGTCTGCCCGTGGCAGTGTGTTTTTTGCAACGAAAATTCCTATATTCCCAACATGGGACGGCGGCCTGTCGAAGCGGTGATCGACGAGCTGAACTATCTGGATAACAAATATGGCGTGGGGTCGGTGGTCATTCACGATTCCATGTTCTTTCAGAATCCGCGCTGGCTGAAAGAGTGGATCGAGCTGTATCCGCGCAAGGCGAACAAGGTTTGGCCCTATTGGGCGGCAGGTCGTTCGGATACTGTGCGCCAATGGCCCGATCTGTTCGAGGCGCTGGTGCGCGAGACCAATTGGCAAACCGTCTCAATTGGCTTTGAATCGGGCAGCGACCGCATTTTACGTCTTTTGAACAAGGAATGTACCGAGGAAGACAACAACTTCGCGATTGATTTGCTCAACCGGCTGGGCGATGAACTGGTGCGCCAGGGCCGTGAACCCGTGCGCTTCTGGGCCAATATTATGCTGGGGATTCCCGGCGAGACCCGCGAAGATGCTTTCAAAACCATGCGTATGCTCAAACGCATGAAGTGGGTTTTCCCGTCTATTTCCTACTATGCGCCTTATCCCGGTTCGGCATTGGGCTTCCAGCTTATCGCCGAGGGCAAGAGCCTGATGAGCAATGATAATTATCACCGCTTCCCTGATGATGAAAAGGTCAAGGGGATTGACTATGCGTTCTATCGCGAGCTGTTGGCGGGCAAGTTCGATGCCGAGATCAACCAGGGGTTGGACGATGTGACCCACGGCGCGGATTTGTATCAGGGCACGTTGATTAAGGCGTAGGGCGAAGGCGAAGACAGGTCAAAGGCCAAAACTCATGAGCAGTTTCAGCAATCCTCACTATATGTATCTGTTTGATCTCAAAAGCGGCAAGAAGAAACTGGCCTATGGCGAATCGCCCGAAGACGCGCTGGAGATTTTGCGCGTGCGTCTGAGCGAAGCCGAGATGGCGGATATTTACACGGACCGCTTTATCAAGATTTCTCAGCGCGAGCTGCAACAGCATGTGGGCGAACTGGGTTAGCACCCGCCTGGCTTTACTCGTGCAGTGGCTGGCCCGTGTGCCCTTGCTGCGCGATTTATTGCCCCACCCCTCTACCCGTTCCACTCCGGCCCAATTAGAGATATTGCGCGCGCTGGTGCATGGCGCGCATCTGAAATCGCACCGCACTGTGGATGGCGACAAGGTTTACTCTCTTCATCGCGCCGATGGCACGGTGCAGACGACCGTCGCCATGCACGATGTGGCGATGTTGCGCGCCCAGGGTTTGCTGGTAGGCAACATGAAATTTCCCGCCGCGACCTATCTGCTCACCCAGGCAGGCTGGCAGTTGGCGGTGACGCACAGTGCAACCCACGCTGCAAGCCACAGCGCAACCGACGCGGCCACGCATACAACAGATGCCGACGCGGCCGCCTCGCCGCTTCATCCACTGACCCCGCGCTAGCCTACAGCTTGCCGCTGACGTAGGTCATGCCTCCCGGCGTGACTGATGCAGACACACATGCCTCCCGGCGTGACATCTTCCGATTGCCCACTTGTCACCGCAGGAACGGTGACCTACGCGTATATGAAAGTATGCCCTCAGCCGCGCGCGGGGGCGCGGTATAGGCTTCCAGTTCAGTCAAATAGATGAGCGCGGCTGCGGCCGAATCGTGGCACATTTCGGGCGTGGGACGCAGATGGGTGCAGACTGCGGGCCGTTCGGGCAGGCCAAAGAGCGCGCAGCGATTGTCGGCGGTGAGTTGCACACAGCGCACGCCCGCGGGTTTGCCGTGGGGCATACCGGGGATGGGCGAGGAGATCGAAGGCGCAATGCAGCACGCGCCGCACCCTACGCGGCAGGCGAATTCGGTTGGAATCCGGTTTGCGGTCATTTGCTTAAATAGCCTTCGGCGGCCAGCCACGCCTGGGTGCGCGCCATGCCCGCTTCCAGATCCAGGCGCGGGGTCCAGCCTAAAATGCGGTGCGCCTTTTCGATGCTGAAGCTATTGCGGCTGCGGATTGCCGCCAAAGCGGCCCGTGTGATCAAGGCTTTTTTGCCCGTGCGCTGGGCCTGCCATTCGAACCAGCGGGCCGCCACCCAGGCCAGCGGATAGGGCACCGAGGGCAAGCGCGGTTTGTCCAACATGCGCGCGTAGGCCCCGAAAAACGTATGCCAGGGCACAGTCACGCCGTCGGTCAGGTTGAACGCTTGGCCCGCGGCTGCGGGCACGCGCGCACAGGCGATCAGACCTTCCACCAGGTTATCAATATAGACGGGCTTGCACCAGTGTTTGCCGCCGTCTACCAGAATCATCTTGCCGCTGCGAATCGCTTCGATGGGGCGCACGGTGAACTGATAGGAGCGAGGTCCGTAGACCTGGGACGGGCGAGCGATGACCGTCTCCATCCGGTTTTCGGGATCGGTGGTGGAATCTGTGGCGACACCTGGGGAAAAACCCGTGGCGAAAGCCTGTACCACCTCTTCGGCTTCCACTTTGGAATCGGCATAGAGATTGCCCCGGCGACGTATGGGCATGGTTTCGTCAATGTCCAGGCTTTGCACCGAACCATAGACTGCGCAGGTGCTCACATGGATAAAGCGTTGCACACCGGCCTGCTGCGCGGCGTGTAGTATGTGACGGGTGCCCTCTACGTTCACCGCCCAGATCGCGGCGCGGTCGCCGCCTTCTTCCACAAACGCGGCACAGTGGAACACCCAATCACAGCCTGCGCAGGCCGCGGCCAGCGACGGCGGATCGGTCACATCGCCCGCCATAATCTCCACGCCCACTGCGGCCAGATCCGCGGCCTTTGCGGGTTGACGCGCCAGCCCGCGCACCTGGATATCGGGCGCGGCCACCAATTGTTCGGCCAGCCGGCGACCTACCAGGCCAGTGACCCCGGTGATCAACACCGTGCGCATGGCTTAGCGAACCTGCGGCTTTTCGGCAATGCAGAGTACGCTGGTGCCAAAAGGCAGCGCGGTGCGGGCCAAAAGCTCGCCTTCGACCCACCCCACCACATGCAAAATTGTATTCATGGGTTCGGGAATCGGTTCCATCTCTACCTGATAGACGTCCTCGTCCTGGGTCAGGTGCGGGCTTTCCAGGTCCGGTTTATAGGGGCGCAACAGGCGGATGCCCGCGATGAGCGGAAACAGGAAAAAGTTGTTGTAGCTCAGGCGGCGCATGGTAAAGCCCATCATTTCCAGCTTTTGTTGCAGTTCGGGGGCGGTATAGCGGCGTTGGTGCGCGTTGATTTCGTCGTTATAGCTCCACAGCCACATAAACGCGGGCACGGTGATCAGCAGTTTGCCGCCCGGCTTCAAGATGCGAAAACACTCGCGCAGGGTTTCCAGCTCGTCGGGTATATGTTCGATGGTATCCAGCAGCGCAAGTACATCAAATGAATCATCGGCAAAGGGCAGATCGTCGCCCAGCCCTTGTGTCACATCCAGGGCGCGTTGGGCGGCAACTGCCAGCGGGCGCGGGTTGTTATCCAGCCCGATCACGGTTCCATAATGGGCCAGGTGGTGGGCCATATTGCCCGCGCCACAGCCAATATCCAGAATACGGCGTTTGCCCAGGGTGGGGCCGAGTTCGGCATCCAGAAATTTCTGAATGGCGCGCGTGCGTCCGGCAAACCAGGCATGGCGATCTTCTTCCAACACCGTGAGAACCGGCGTCGAAACCGGAGTCGATACCGGTGTAGTCATAGTCAATCCTTTCATCTATGCGTCTGCGCTAGCTATTTTGCGCGCACAGGGTTCTGTGCCGTTATAGTGCGATTGGGTCGGCGTTGCCGGTGGCGTGCGCCAACTGGAACGTCGCTTCGTGGCCTGTCACATAGGTGATGCGCACGGCCAGAATTGTGCCCGGCGCGTGCTGGGCCACGACATAGCTGCCCACAATCAGCGCAGTGCGTTTGGGCGGTGCATCAATCGCGTGCGGGCGAAAGATATTGCCATCGTAACACGGATCGACCTCTACGGCATCGATCCACGCGCGCCAGTCGGTAATGTTTGGGTCTGCAATGTTTGAATCTGTGGCAGGCGGGGCAATGGGTCGGATCTCGACGCGGCGCAGGTCGCCCTGTTCGGTGACGCACACGCGCAGCGCGGGGAGTTCCGCCTGCATTGGCCGCGATTCTGCTGTGTCGGGTATGGCGGATGTTGCTGGCGTGGCGGGCCGGTATACCCCAAAGCCAGGCGTATTTTCGGAGGCAGACGCCGTGTTTGCCAGCAGACGGCGGCGCGTGGTCTGAATGGCGCCATAGCCTGCGTCGCAGGCAATCCAGCGTCGCCCCAGCCGTTGCGCTACCGCGGGCGTGGTGCCCGATCCGGTGAAACAATCCAGCACCCAATCGCCCGGCGCGCTGGAGGCGGCAATCACTCGCTCTAGCAGGGCCTCGGTCTTTTGGGTGGGATAGCCCACATCTTCGCCGGGGGTCGTGCCCAGGCCGGGGATGTCGTCCCAGAGATTGTCTACTGCGCGTTCCACGCTAAAGCGGTTTTTACCTTCGGGGGTGAGATAGTATTTCACCCCCACGTTGCCGCCATTGGAACAGCGCACCGTCTGGTTGGCCTCATCAATGCAAATCTCGCCGCCAAAGGGCGCATAGAGGCGTCCCTCTGCGTGGAGTTCTTTGAGCCGGGCAAAGCTGTAGGAGCCGGGGTCGGAGGTGCGGAAAAAGCCGCCGGCATCTTCCATAAACTGGGCCGCGGCCTGGCGACGGGTAAAGAACAGTCGCTTGCGCGGCGGTTGCCAGCAGGGGTCGGCCTGGCGATCTTTGGCAAAGACATGCAGAAAGTGGGTGCTGTTGGGAAAGTAGAAGGCGTTGACTTTTGCGCCGCGGGCCACCTGGCTGCGCCAGGCGATTGTGTTGAGATAGTTGTCTGCGCCAAAGACTTCTTCCAGAATCAACTGGAGGCGGTGGGCCTGACGATAGTCGCAGTGGAGCCAGATTACGCCGTCTGCGGCCAGCAGGGGGCGCAACAGCAAGAGCCGTTCATACATGAACTGGAGATAGGCGTCGCCTTCCCAGATGTCGCGATATTGCACGGCCTGTCCCAGGGTGCGGCGATGGGGGCCGCGCGTGCGCAATTTGCCTGCATAGGCCAATCCGCTGTCGAAGGGTGGGTCGATGTAGATCAGGCGTAGCGTGCCGCCCCAGCCCGTGGCAAGCAGATGCGCCAGCACATCCCGGTTGTCACCGTGATAGAGCCGGTTGAGGCTTGCGGGGTCTGTACCTGATTCTGCAGGCGCGCCACAGGGTACAGGCGGAGTGTGCACTTCGCACAATTGAAAGGGCGGCGCGGTGACCGGGGCCGGATGACTTTTGCCATCCCACTGGAGTAGCCCGCGTCCCGCCGGCGACGGCACTTCGATGACCTCTGTGGTCTGGGCAGCGTTTTTTTGAATGGGTGTCATGCGCGATCTCACGCCTGTGGGAGTTGCGCCGGGGGAAAATGTACCGGCACGTCTCCCCAATTGCCGGTGATCGCGGTCGCGTGGCGGGCAAAATACGCGCTGTAGACGGGGCGATTTCGCCGGCGACACCAGAATTCGCGGTGGGTGGGTACATGGGGGCCGAGCAGGGCGGCGTCCAGGTCGGGCGTGGTGGGGTCATATTCGCGCAGGGCAGGATGCTGGCGCACAAGATAGCGCACCCACGCGCCATATTCCGCGACATCGCTTCGGAAATGCAGCAAACCGTCGGGCCGCAGCTTGGCCGCCAGCAGATCCACAAAGGGCGGCGAAAAGAGCCGTTTGACCCGATGCTGGGGCTTCCACCACGGGTCGGGAAAGAGAATGTGGATGGCGTCGACGCGGCCATCGGGTAGCATATGGGGCAGATTAAAGCGACAGTCGTCGTCGCTGAGCCACACGTTATCCACCTCGAAGCGGGCCAATCGATCCAGCATGAGGCGCACGGCCTTGGTTTTGACCTCGTAGCCGATGTACAGGCGGTCGGGATAGCGGCGG
>JBBDIO010000181.1:0-383 GCA_040880365.1 Litorilinea sp. | reverse complement strand
CGTTGCCAGATCGGCGCGCAGGCGCGCGCCATTGTTGCCGCGCGTGTCATCCTGGGTCAGCGCGCGGAAGAAGGGGTGGTCGATGCCCCAATCGGGCAGCAGATGGGCGTCGGGTCGCTGGCGAGGATCGCCGCCCATGAGACCTTTGCCCGCAGCCCAATCGGCATAGGTCTGGGCGCGGTCTTCTTCGCTCAGCTCCTCCCACTGGAAATCCATGCGCCCCGCCGAAAAGGAGGTGGCGTGATAGTCTAGCAAGGTTGCGCCGGGTGGGGTTGGGCCTGATGGCGCAGCGTTTTCGGTTTTGGGCGGGTGGGATGAGGGTTGCGTGGATTGGCTCATGGCGAATAAGTGCCCTTGCACCCGCGCGCGGCCGTGGGTCTGGC
>JBBDIO010000180.1:17121-21195 GCA_040880365.1 Litorilinea sp. | reverse complement strand
TCAGCAATTCCGCAAGGAATATCTGCGCCCGGTGCTCATCAGCCCGGCCCAGGGCGAAAGCGAAACCGATGTCGCCGATGTGCCCGGCGGCATTCCCAACTTTGTGTGGTCGCCGGTAGATGGCGCGGCCTATTACGAAGTGCGCATTGCCAACACCGCGCAGGCTGTGGATAGTGGGCGGGCCGTGCGTACCGATAACACCCGCTATACACCCGTGACCAATCTCACTGAAACCGACTATTTCTGGCGGGTGCAGATGTTCGATGCCGATGGGGTTGCCGGGCCAACTGTGGATGGGTGGGCCATTGTGCCCAAAGCCGGCGCGTTGCCGGGGCTGTTCATTCCCACTGTAACCAAGCGCTAGGTGTGGTGTTAGATTGGATAGGCACACGCGGCTGTAATTTGTAAAGAGGATTGGGCCAGATGCTCGGGCAGGCTTGCCGGGTATCTGGTCTGATTTTTAATCCACAGATTGCCTGCCTCACCGCGAATTATAACAGGCTATATACAGGCGATATGACGTGTAGATTTCCATATAGAGGGCATAACCGGGGGCAGCGTGCGCCCATATCCCCATTGAGCCGTAGACCCAATACGAGTGAGAACTGGAGTGAGAGGCTATGATGAATAAGCAACCGACAAGACTGGATTCTATACCCGCCGGCGCGCAGGCTGCGCCGCCAACCAACGCAGGGGCGCAGATTGCTCCCCGCGCGAAATCTGCGCGATTTTCGCTGCTGACGCTGGGCACGGCAACTGCATTTCTGGGCGCGTTGCTCTTCGCGTTCAACGGGCTACCGGCCTGGGCAGCGGGCGCATCTGACCCCGATTGGAGCGTGGAAGGTGGTGCCCCCCTGGAGCAGTTTGGCTATGTGGTGCAGAATGTGGGCGATTATGATGGCGATGGCTATGTGGATGTCATGGTGACCGCGCCCCGTTATGCGATTAGTGCGACCCTTGCACCGGGGGCGGTCTTTATCTATCCGGGCGCGGAAGAAGGCATTTTGCCCAGCGCCATCTATACGCTGACCGGCGAAGAAGACAATGATTTTTATGGGGCCGATGTGGCAACGGTGCGCGCGGCGGAGCTGGGCAATGTGGGTAACTTCGTTGTCGGCGCGTCTGAAGCCGGGCGCGCAGTCTGGTATGCCCCCGCAGGCGAGGAAGACTGGACACCCACTGCCTACTTTACAGCGACGGGCGAAGCCAGCGGCGACGGTTTTGGTGAAACCATTGCCGCTACGGATGATCTGAATGCCAACGGCTTCAGCGATTTTGTCGTCGGCGCCTCGCGCACGAATCTGAATACGGGGCAGGCCTATATCTATTATGGCGGCAATCTGACCGCGACGCTGGCGTTGACCCTGACCGGCGAAGCGCCCAACGATAACTATGGCTTTGCGGTTGGGGGCGGTCTGTTGCGCGGCGAAAACCCCGCTTCGGTTGTGGTGGGCGCGCCCCAAAACAACGAAGTTGGTCTGAATGCGGGCAAAGTCTATCTCTATCATGGCTCTGCCACCGGCATTGAGGATGCCACGCCCGATCAGACGCTGGTCAGCGGCGTGGCGGGCGGTCAGTTTGGCACGGCGCTGACGGTGCCGGGCGATGTGAACGGCGACGGCTTTGCCGACCTGGTGGTGGGCGCCGACCTGGAAGCGGGCATGGGCAAGGTCTATCTCTATTTGGGCAGCACAACCGGCGTGATGACCACACCGCTGACAACGCGCACCGGCGAAAATCTGGGTGATCGCTTTGGGTTTGCTGCGGCGCCGGCGGGCGATGTGAACGGTGACGGGTTCGCCGATGTGGCGATTACGGCGCGCGATTTTGCCACCCGCACAGGCAAGGCTTATATCTATGGCGGATGTCTGGATGGTTTCCTGTCCGCGCCCCTCGCCATCTATGCGGGCGAAGCGGAAAACAGCAACTATGGCCGTTCAGTTGCCGCGCTGGGGCAGGCCGAAAATGACCTGTTCCCCGGTGTTCTGGTGGGTGCGCCCGGTCTGAACATCAGCCGTGGCAAAGCCTATGGCTATTATGTGCCCGGTGGGTTGCCCCAATGTGCCGCCAGCATTGTCGTTAGCTCGACCGTCGTCGTGGCAGGCACAGGCGATCCGGTCTGTGGCAGCGCCGACGCGTTGACTGTGGAAGAAGATACCGAGGTTGCCATTTGCCACACGGTGCAAAACACCGGCTCGGTCACGCTCACGCGCCATGTCATCAGCGGCACATATGGCATTCCGACCGACGCAATTTCTATGACGCTGGCGCCGGGCGCCGTCTATAGCACGGTGGTGACTGCCACCGCGACCCTGACGGATTCGGGCGTGCTTTCGTATACCTGGGATGCGGAGATTCCAATTCCCACCCCCAACCCGGCGGGAGACGGGTTAATTGATTCGGACCGGGTGATGACGGCAGCGGCAATTTCTGCCCTTACCCTGACCGTTGAGCCGCGCGATCCTGATGATCCTGACAACCCGAATGATCCCGACAACCCGAATGACCCGGATACGGACCCTACGATCTATCTACCCTACGCCACGCGCCAATAGCGGATTGCAGGCATAGATTCCTGGCATAGAAGCAGGCATCATCGGTCTATACGCTAACTGGCAATTCTTTTGCACGCTATATACCTACATCATATATAAGTGGGTTATATAAATCGTGCATAGAATTGCCCGTTAGCCGTTAGCGGCCTCTGGCAAGCTGTTCAATTCGTTCGGACATTTCCTGCAGGGTGAGCGCGGCCAGCGAATCGGGCGCAGAGATGATAAACGGGCTGCCAATCGAGGTGGCGCGTACTGCCAAATCGGGCGCAGCGGTGACGACGCCGATGAGACTATGCTCCAGCCGTTTTTCAATATCCTGCGCCGAGACCTGATGGGCCGATTGTGTGCGGTTCACGCTGAACAGCTTGATTGCAGCATCGCGGATGTTCCACGCTCGCAAAAGCTCTAGCAGGGCTTTGGCCGCGCGCACGCAGCTTTCGTCGGGTTCCACCACGACCACTACCTGATTGCATTTGCGCAGCGCGCTCCGGTTTGCCACCGACGGCATATGGGGCAGATCGATGATTGTAAAATCGGCCAGGGTGGTGAGTGTCTGCACCAGTGCGTCTACCTGATCGGGCTGAATATCCCGATAGTCGCGCAGTTGCTGTGGGCCAAAAATGGCGCGCAACCCCAATTCGCAGGGCTGCAAATACATGCCCACCAGGCGCTCGTTGATGGCGCTGGCGGCATTTTCCAACAGTCCCCCCAGATTGGCGGTCGGGTTGATGCCCAGATGCCGCGCAAGCGTGCCGTAATAGGGGCGCAATTCCAGCGCCACGGTCCGATAGGAACGGCGCGCGAGAGCCAGCCCCAGATTGGCGACCACGGTAGAGGTGCCGACCCCGCCTTTGCCCCCAATCACCCCAATGACATGCCCCGCGGCAGAAGCTGTGGTCGCGGCGGCGGCTGGTTGTTTCGCCAGGGACTGGTGCAGCCGTTCGATGCGCGCCAATTGCCCGTTCACCCGTGCCACCAATTCTTTGGGATCCACCGGCTTGGTCACATACTCATCCGCGCCTGCCTGCAACCCTTCTACTTTGGTTTCTACTTCAGTCAGGCCACTCAAGAGCATGATGGGCGTATCCATCAGGCCCAGTTCCTGACGAATGGTGCGGCAAACCTCGATGCCGCTGGCATCGGGCAAACGAATGTCCAGAATAATCAGATCGGGCGTCGATTTTTGGATTGCAATGAGGGCTTCGGCCGCGCTATTGGCTGCCATCACCGTATAGCCTTCGCGCTGGAGCGGCGCGCTGACAATTCGCAACATGACCGCCTGATCATCCACCACCAAAATCGTCTTGCTCATAGAGTTTGTCTCCCGTTTGATCCGCGCCAAGTGGGCATCTTGGTTACCCTACTGTATTTTTTCGATATACGTCTTGCAAATAGGCTTCCTGCAAATAGTCATATTGCAGATTGGCGACTTGCGACAGAACCTTTCTGTTGCATAAGCTGTGCCTATTCCTATACCACAAGCTGCGCCAACCCGCTACTCACTAGCGCAAGGATATTG
>JBBDIO010000180.1:14440-17021 GCA_040880365.1 Litorilinea sp. | reverse complement strand
TGCGCGCCTACTGTTGGATTCCTGTTGGATCACCCCGTTGACCTAATAGCCCCGCGCGAAGTCAATCTCGCAGATCAGCGGTTCATCACCACAGCTTTGATTGGCGCAATAGCGGTGCAGGTTGTCGATAAAGCGTTGGGTAATCCGGTCCGAATTCTGGGGGCTGTCGCCGCTGGTGTGCAGGCTGAGGATGACGTTGGGCATATCCCACAAGGGCGAATCGGCGTTCAGCGGTTCGGGGTCGGTCACATCCAGCCCCGCGCCGGCAATCCAGCCTTCACGCAGGGCGCGCATGAGCGGCGCGGCGGCAATCGACGCACCGCGGCCTACGTTGTAGATATAGGCGTTGGCGCGCATGGCGCGCAGCTCTGCCTCGTCTACAATGTTGTGGGTGGCGGGGGTCAGGGGCAGACAGAGCGCGACATGGTCGGCCTGGGCCATCGCCTCGGCCCGCGCTTCCACCGGAAAGAGTTGATCCACGTAGTCGGCAGGGGTTTGAGTGCGGCGCACACCCAGCACGCGCATCCCCAATCGCTTGCATTTTTTTGCCAGTGTGCCGCCAATATCACCCAGCCCAATCACACAGACTGTTTGCCCTTCCAGCTCGAATTTTTCCCCCAGCACCTGCCGTTTGAGCGCGGGCTGATTCGTGCGGCCATCGGTGCGTTGCGCATAGATGAGCGTGTGCAGACGTGTGGCAAACGCGAGCATCATGCTCACAATATTTTCCGACATGGGGATGCCATGCACGCCCGATGCATTGCTCAGGCGGACGCCTTGTGCGCCCAGGTCCAAATCCAGCCAGCGTTCTACGCCTGCCGTGCCCGTCTGCACCCAGCGCAGATTTTGCGCCTTGCGCACCGCATCGGCATAGACGGCTTTGGAAAAGACAATTTCGGCGCGCGGCGCGGCCGTGGCAAAGGACGCTTCATCCAGGCAGACCACAAATTCGATATTGGGGAAGGTGGTTTGCAGACGATTTACATTTTCTTGGCCAATCGGGTGGGCGATGATGGCAGTTTTAGAAGTCATGTTCAAAAATCCTTTCGGCTGGGCGGGCGAGAAATGGCTGCTGCATGGTACAATGACCGTTACGCCTGTTGCAATTGTCCGGCCTGCAATTGTCCGGTGCAGTGAACCGGACAAAGTATCGGTGTAAAGTATCGGTGTAAAGTATCGGTGTAACTTACCGGTGCAAAATATCCGGGCAGGTTAATGGGGGGATTGTTCCCGGCGTGGGGGCATATATATTGGGTGCGCGGGTGGTTCGGTAGCTGTCTGCTATCCTAATCGTGCCCTGCAAACGTCAGAATCGCAATTCGGTTTTGCATTTCAGTTTTATGAGCGGAGCCAGGCACACATGCACGCGGTCATTTTTGTCAACGGCATCGTCCAATCCTATGCGCCCCTTGTCGCCTGGCTCGACCAGGCCGATTTGTGGGTGGCTGCCGATGGCGGGCTGCGTCATTTTCGGGCGATGGACCGGCAACCCCACGCGCTGGTGGGCGATCTGGATAGCGTGGAGCCGAATTTGGTGGCCGAACTGGAGGCCGCAGGCGTGCACATCGAGCGTCATCGCCCCGAAAAGAATGAGACCGATCTGGAGCTTGCGATTGAGTATGCCATTCAGGCGGGCGCATCCCAGATCGTTCTGTTGGGTGCATTGGGCGGCAGGCTGGATCAAACGCTGGCCAATCTGCTGCTTCTGGCCCAGCGTGCATGGCCTGCTGCCATTTCGGTCGTCGAAGCCGACCAGGTCGCGACGGTGTTACGGCCCGGCTATACGCTGGAACTGGAGGGCGTGCCCGGCAGCGTGGTGAGTCTGATTCCGTTGACTACCGCGGTAACGGGAATCACCTATCATGGCCTCAAATATCCCCTGAGGCAGGCAACTCTGGCATTTGGTTCGACGCGGGGCGTGAGCAATGAAATGGCAGAAACCCGCGCCACCGTGCAGATCGAAACCGGGCTTGCGCTCATCGTGCGCGCGCTGGCGAGCTAGGCTGCCCCGTTGGCGGCTTTCCCGCGCGGAGTCGGCGGCGTGCCTGTGCCTGTGTCCATATCTGTGTTAGTAGAAGTGTTGGTGGAAGTGTGTGCCAGTAGCCAACTGCTTGCCAGCGCGACAACCAATGCCAGCAACTGGCTCAGACGTATGGGGCCTATGAGTTGCGCTTCGGCCAAAAAACCGTCGGCAAGCAGACGGATGAGGCTATAGCCCAGGGCTGCCAGCAACATGGTACGTGCGGGGCCGCGGCCAGAGCCGCCCAGCCACAGCGCAAGCGTGAGGGCTACCAGCCCACCCGCGCGATAGAGTGCGACGGGATGGACCTGTTCGCCAAAATAGTTGACGGCCCAGGGCACAGTGGTGGGCAACCCCAGAATCGCGCCCGTGAGATGGCCCGATATTTCCAGCACCACGCCGCCCCCCGCCAGACCGATTGCCAGCGCCGCGCCCATGTGGGAAGGCGTGAGCGCGCGCCACACCAGATAGCCATAGCCGGCTATCATTCCGGCAAGCAGACCGGGCCAGAATTCAAAGCCACTGGGGCGAGGGCTGAAGATCAACAACAGTTCTTCGCGG
>JBBDIO010000180.1:0-14430 GCA_040880365.1 Litorilinea sp. | reverse complement strand
GGTAAATCGGCCAAAACTGGAAAACATTCCAGAGTCGGGCTACAATCAAGCCTGTCGCGAGGGCGAGCAGGCCCGTATTCCAGATATCATCCGGGTGGATTCTCAAACGACGACCGTACCGCCCGGCCAGATCCAGGGTTATCACCACCGCCAGCATGGCGAGGATGGGTCCGGTAGGTAGGGTTAGTGGGCCAAATGGTATATTCGGAAGCATATTGAAAGGATTGTTGAATGCGGATATTGGTCACCGGCGGCGCCGGATTTTTGGGCAGTCATCTTGTCGACCGCTTGTTGGCGGAAGGGCACGATGTGATTGCCATGGATAATCTGATTACCGGCGATACGGATAACATTGCCCACCTTGCCGGTAACCGGCATTTTACGTTCATTCACCACAATGTCACCAATTACATTTATATTAAAGGCGATCTGGACGCAATTTTGCATTTTGCCAGCCCGGCCAGCCCGGTTGATTATCTGGAATTGCCTATCCAGACGCTGAAGGTGGGCAGCCTGGGCACCCACAACGCGCTGGGCCTGGCTTTGGCCAAAGGCGCACGCCTCCTGCTGGCTAGCACCAGCGAAGTCTATGGCGATCCGGCCATTCATCCCCAGCCCGAAAGCTATTGGGGACATGTGAACCCCATCGGCCCGCGCGGGGTCTATGATGAAGCCAAACGCTTTGCCGAAGCGATGACAATGGCCTATCAGCGCAGTCACGGGGTAGAAACGCGCATTGTGCGCATCTTCAACACCTATGGCCCGCGTATGCGGCTCAACGATGGGCGGGTGGTACCCAATTTTGTCAGCCAGGCCCTGCGCGGCCAGCCGCTCACCGTCTATGGCGACGGCCAGCAGACCCGCAGCTTCTGCTTTGTGAGTGATCTGGTCGATGGCATCTATCGTCTGCTCATGAGCGAGGAACGCGAGCCGGTCAACATTGGCAACCCGGCGGAGACCACCATCCTGGAATTTGCCGAACGCATCAATGCGCTCACCGGCAATCCGGGCGGCATCCGCTATGAACCGCTGCCGATGGACGATCCGAAGCAGCGTCGCCCCGATATTACCAAGGCGCGCGCCAGGCTGGGCTGGGAACCCAAGGTGGAATTGGCCGCAGGCATGGAGCGCACGATTGCCTGGTTTCAGGAAAAGCTGGGCGTGCCCGGCTAGGCGCACTCTCTATGATTGAACCTGTATATTGAACCTGTAGTGATAAGTGTGGGAATGGGTAATTTGACATGTGTAGTTGGCGTTCCGGCCATGACTGGTCATCAACTACAGATTTTTTCTCTGTATAAAGTGATACAATACCTTACATGAATCTAGAGCATATTCGCAATATATCGATTATCGCCCATATCGACCACGGCAAGAGTACGCTTGCCGACCGCCTGATTCAGATGACGAATACGGTGACTGCGCGCGAGATGAAGGAGCAGTTGCTGGATTCTATGGATCTGGAGCGGGAAAAAGGGGTCACCATTAAGGCCAGTGCTGTGCGTATGATTTATAAGCACAAGGGCCAGGAGTATGAGATCAATCTCATCGACACGCCGGGGCATGTGGATTTCAGCTATGAAGTCAGCCGCGCATTGCAGGCGTGCGAGGGGGCCATTCTGGTGGTCGATGCCTCGCAGGGCATCCAGGCGCAAACCATGGCCCATCTGTTTGCCGCGCTGGAGCAGGACCTGACCATTGTGCCGATTATCAATAAGATCGATCTGCCCGGCGCGATGCCCGATGATGTGGCGCAGGAGATCGAAGACTTGCTGGCCGAGCCTGCCGAAGATATTCCGCGCATCAGCGCCAAAGCCGGGCTGAATGTGGAAGAGGTGCTGGCCCAGGTCATCGAGCGCGTGCCGCCGCCTTCAGGTGATCGCGAAGCCCCGGCGCGGGCGCTGGTTTTCGACTGTGTCTATGATCCCTACAAGGGCGTGATCGCCTATGTGCGCATGGTCGATGGCAAGCTCACAGGCCGCCATACGCTCTATGCCATGACCTCGCGCAAGACGATGGAACCGCTGGAAGTGGGCGTGTTGACGCCTGCGCCGCTGCCTACCAATAGTTTGGAAGCGGGCGAGGTGGGCTATATTGCCACCGGCCTTAAATCGGTGCAGGATCTGGACGTGGGCGATACCATCACGGTCGCCGACCGGCGCGCGACCGAGTTGCTGCCCGGCTATAAGCCGCTCAAGCCTATGGTGTTTGCCGGTCTCTACCCCTCGTCGCCCGAAGATTATACCGAGCTGCGCGATGCGCTGGAAAAGCTCCAGCTCAACGACGCCTCGTTGGTCTACGAAGCCGAGACCAGCCAGGCATTGGGCTTTGGCTTTCGTCTGGGCTTTCTGGGTCTGTTTCACATGGAAATTGTGCAGGAACGGCTGGAACGCGAATATGATCTGGATATTATTTTCACCGCGCCGTCCGTAGAATATCGGATCAACCTCACCGCCGGGGAAACCATCACCATCGACAGCCCCGCCGATCTGCCGGACCCCACCACGATTGCCACCATCGAAGAGCCGTGGTGCGAGCTGCGCATCTTCACGCCCGCAGAGTATATCGGCCCTGTATTAGAGCTGGTGACCAAACGCCGGGGCGAATTGAAAAATCAGAACTGGCTGGATGCCAAGCGCGTGGAAATTGTGTGTATGATCCCGCTTTCGGAAATCATTGTGGATTTTTACAACGAACTGAAGGCGCGCACGCGCGGCTATGCCAGCATGGACTATACGCCCGATGAGTATCGGGCCGCGGATATGGTAAAACTGGATGTGCTGGTGAACAATCTGTCCGTCGATGCCCTCAGCGTGATCGTGCACAAAGATCACGCCTATCACAAGGGGCAGCGGCTGGTCAGCAAGATGAAGGATATTATCCCGCGCCAGATGTTCGTGGTGCCTATCCAGGCCGCAGTGGGCAACAAGGTGATCAGCCGGGCCAATGTGCAGGCCATGCGCAAAGATGTGCTTTCCAAGTGTTATGGCGGCGACATCACGCGTAAGCGCAAGCTGTTGGAAAAGCAGAAGGCAGGCAAAAAACGCATGAAGATGGTGGGCCAGGTCGAAATTCCCCAGGAAGCCTTCATGTCGGTTTTGAAGCTGGACGATGAATAGCCGCGCCCATGCATCCACTCTTGGCCGAAGCCCGACGTTTGGGACTGCACCCCAAACGCTCGTTGGGCCAGAACTTTCTGCTGGATGATGTGCACTTGGATCGCATCGCCCAGGCTGCCGAACTTGTCGACACCGATACGGTATTGGAGATCGGCCCGGGTCTGGGCGTATTGACCACCCGGTTGGCCCAACAGGCCGCACGCGTGATCGCGGTGGAACTGGACGACCGGCTGATCGAATATCTGGAAACGCGCCTGGCCGACTATTCCAATGTGCAGATTGTCCACGGCGATATTCTGGAAGTGGATCCCGGACAATTGATTTCCGGGGCACCCACAGTCTCCCCGTCCGTGGCCTATAAAGTCGTTGCCAATTTGCCCTACTACATCACCAGCGCGGTGCTGCGGCATTTGCTGGAAGCCCACGCGCGGCCCACACGCGCGGTGGTGATGGTGCAAAAAGAGGTAGCCGAGCGCATTTGTGCCACGCCGGGCAATCTTTCGCTGTTAGCCATCAGTGTGCAATTCTATGCCGAACCGAGCATTGCGCACCGCGTGCCTGCCCGCGCCTTTTATCCGGTGCCCAAAGTGGATAGCGCAGTTTTGCGGCTGGATGTGCGCCCCCAGCCGGCAGTCACCAGTGTGACCCCCGAACGCTATTTTCGGGTGGTGCGGGCCGGCTTTGGACAGAAGCGCAAGCAACTGGGCAACAGCCTGAGCGCGAATCTTGGCCTGCCCAAAGCGCAGGTGGTGGCGGCACTCGAAGCCGCGCATATCGATCCACGCCGTCGCGCCGAAACGCTCTCGCTCGCGGAGTGGGGGGAGCTGAGCCGGCTGGTTTGAGCCGCCTTTGCTTTTGTGGAATAATGGGCTGGGAGATATTCGCGCAAAACCACCTTCGCGCAAACCATCATGGAAAAACGACAGCCGGCGCGCGCCGATTCGCAGCCTGCTCAAGCAGAAACTGCTGCATCGAACGCTCACGCATCGCCTGAGACCCGGACTGGCATCCCGGAAAGTTCTGCCCCCGAAAATCCTCTCAGCGAACGGGAGATGGATGTCGCGCGCCTGCTGACCACGGGCGCGACCAATTCGGAAATTGCCCGCGAGTTGACCATCAGCCCGCACACGGTCAAAGTGCATCTGCGCAATGTATTTGAAAAACTCCAGGTCTCCAGCCGCACCGAAGCGTCGATGGTTTTGTTGCAACGGGGATGGGTGGTGGTGCCGGGCCTGGAGACGCCGGGTGTAGAGACGCCGGGCGCGCTTGAAGCCCAAACCGGGCCGGTTGCGCCGCCTGTGCCGCCGCCTTTGGCGGATCAACCGGCAGGGTTGGCCGTGTGGCAACGCATCTATTTGGGCGTGGCGGTGGCGCTCTGTCTGGTGGCGGCGTTCACGCCCTATGTGTTGGGGCGGCCGCGCGCATCCTTCGCCCTGTTGAGCGATGCCGGGCAGACTGTGATCGGGCGGCCCGCCGTGGAGCTATTGCCCCGCTGGGAAGCGCGTACTCCGCTTAGCCAGGCCCGCAGCCGCATGGCCGTCGCCATGGATAGCCAGGCGATCTATGTGGTGGGTGGCGAAGCCAGTGGCGGACGCCTGTTGCAAAGTGTGGATACCTATGATCTGCAAGTGAACCAGTGGCACCAGCTCGCGCCGCTGCCTTTTGCCCTGGCAAACAGTACCGCTGCCATCTGGGAAAACCGCCTCTATGTGGCGGGCGGCGTGACGCCTACTTCCGGCGCGGGCAGTGTCGCCGAGAATGTCTCAGAAAATATCCCAGAGAATGTCGCCGGAGATGAGGTCGCAGCGGGCGCGCAGCCTGCTGTGGAAGCAGCAGAGGATATCGCAGCGGAACTCGCCGGGGAGAGGCCCGCGACAGGCAATACGCCTACCGCACGGTTCACCGTATCCGACGCCCTGCTGCTATATGACGGCGCGCTCCAAACCTGGCGGCCGCGCGGCGCGCTGCCCGTGCCGCTTGCCGGCGCACACCTGCTTGCCGATTCCTCTGCGCTCTATCTTTTGGGCGGTTGGGATGGGGAGACTATGCGCGATGAGGTTTGGGCGTGGACGCCGGATGCGAATACACCGGCTGTCGAATGGCGCTTGATCACGCGCTTGCCGGTGCCCATGGCCTTTTTTGGCGCGACGCTGGTCGATGGCGCGCTCTATGTGGCGGGCGGCTACGACGGGCAGAACGAACTGGCCCAGGTCCATCGCTATCGATTGGAGACCGCGCGCTGGGAAGCCTTGCCCCCGCTGACCGTGCCCCGCGGCGGGTTAACCCTGGCGCATGATGGCGTGGCGTTGCTGGCTTTGGGCGGCGGCTGGACTCGCCCCATCTCCGATCACGAACGTTTTGACGCGGGCACAAATCAGTGGACGACCTTCGCGTCGCCCATTCCTGGCGAATGGCGACATCTTGCCGCAGTCAGCCGCGAGGGCGTGATCCACCTGCTGGGTGGCTGGAGTGGCGATTATCTGGATACTCACCTCCAATATCAGAGCAGCTTCCGCGCCCTGCTCCCCATGATCACCACCGATTGAGCCACATGGCTAAACCTCTTGATAGCTAACCTACTTGGGTCAGCTCGCCGCTCAATAGACGCCGATAGCTCATGGAGGCCTGGTTGAGCGCGTTACACAGGCGCCGTTCCTGATTTTGCATCCCCGTCTCGCGCGCCAGATGCAGACCGGCTGTCGCCGCATCTACCCAGCGCCGGCAATATTCCTGCCAGCGGGTAGAGCCTTCGACCTCGCGTTGGGCGTGGGTGAGCCAATAGGCTGCCAGCGATCGCCAGTACACCACGCGCTGCGACGGCCCCAGTGTCAGATTGGTTTCATTGGCGAGTGCTTGTTCCAATTGCTCCCCTTCGGTCAATAGCGCGGTGGCGCGCCGCAGTTTACCCATGCGTGCATAGGCTTCCATCGAGAACATGAGGGTGACATAGCGTTGCACATGCACCGCGCGTGATTGGCTTTGCGATTGGCGCGAATATTCGACGGCACATTTGGCGTGGTCGGCGGCTTGTTGCAGATCCTGCATGGTTTGGGCATTGTCCAGATCGAATCCGGCCCATGTATGCCACGCATAGGGCTTGATGATCGAATCGGCAGGCAGGGTTTGGGTCTGGGTGATAGCCTGGCTAAGCGTGCGTTCGACCATGCCTCGAAAGCTGTTGCGCTCGCGCGACGAATCGGCTAGCTGGCTCAGGGCATGGAGCGCCGTTGCTTTGCGGGTCAACGCCATAAAGGCCAGATCGCTCAAGGTCACGCGCTCGTTAATCAGTTGGCGATAGCCCGCAATTTCCGCTTCGCGCCAGCCAGGATATTTTTGCAGAATCTCTTGCAATACATACCCGCCTTCATCGGCGGCTTCCAGCGCGAGATTGTGCCGTCCGGTCACATTGAGTTGGTGGGCCAGCTCAATCGATGCTTTGGCCGCGAGCAGATTGTGTTCCAGCGCGCGCGGGGCGCGTGTGTTTTCCGCCAAATCAAAGTGGATGCGGCGCAGAATGTCGAGACACTGGATGCCATGTTCGCGCGTAATAGGGATAAAGGAACCGGGCCACATGCCGATGCTGGGCGGCAAGTCGGTCATAGTTAGCCAGGCGATAACCGAATCGCACAAGGCCATTGCCTGCTCCAGATTTTGCACGTCGCGGTGAAATTTGCCCAGGCTATGCTCGTGCAAATGCGAGGATTCGTGCAGATCGCTGTGCCACGGCGCGCTGCTTTCGCCGCTTTCGCGCAAGACCATGTCGAGCGCCTCCATCAGGCGATCTACATTTTCGGAAGAAGGGACATGGGTACAGGCAATCCAGTTGCCCAAAGATTGGAACGAAGGGATGGCGATGCCCAGGCTGTGGGCTTTGCGCACAAAGGCCCGGCGCGACATTTCCAGATGTTCCAAAACCTGGACTACTTCGGCCATTGCTTCCCGCTTCAAACGCGAGCCTTCGTCGTAGGTACGCAATTGGGCAAGAAAGCCTGGGAGCGCATTCAGTTTGGTCAAAGTCCACATCCTTTACAGTAAAAAGGGCCACAAGCCAAATGCCAGCCTCGTGTCGGCATAGTTTCTGCATGTGGAGCCTGGATTGGAACAGGCTCCACATGCAGTCCAGGGGCCAACGAATCAGGGTATCCGGGTGCGCTGGATTGATTTGCCCGGATGATCTGCCGAACACACCAGCGGCGGGGGCTTGATTTGGGAAAACCCAATACACCCATTTTGGCCAAATTTACCTGTCAGTTTCCTGTCAAGATCTGCTTGACAGCCGTTTTGTATTATTAACTTTTAATAATAGCTTGTCTTCTATTATAAAAACCAGATGCCGTCCCCCGATCGGCATCTGGTTTTATTTTCCCGATCCGCCCACTTTCTAAAGCGCTTCCCTTTTTGCCGCTTGTGGCATCGTGCCGCTGCCGTGGTTTTCTCCGCGTCTCTGGTGTTGACATTTGCCCGCCTGTGCCCGCCGAGATTCAGAACGATTTGTTCGCTCTGAATCATGAATGGTAGGCTACTTGCGCAGGATTCAGGTTGTGTCCTGGCGAGTTTGCCGGGTGACACTTCTGTTGCGTCGCTGGGCATCGTGGAGAAATGGTTTTGTATGCGTCAGATTGTGTATTTTTTGGGGACGTTTGTGTGTATCGTTTGTGTATTGACGGCATGTGCGCCCGCGGCATCGACGCCGCCTGTTTCGGGTGGAAATGCCACGCTCCCTGTCGCCAACGCCAATCGCGGGTCACAGGCTGCCTCGCCAGATAGTACTGGGCCACATGACACTGCGCTGATTGTCTCGGCTGCGTCGGATTTAATCCCTGCGTTCGAGGCAATCGGCCCTGTCTTCACCGCGGCGACCGGCACACCCGTGGTCTTCAATTTCGGCTCCAGTGGTCTATTGGCCCAGCAGATTGAACAGGGCGCGCCGGTCGATGTCTATGCGTCTGCCAATCGCCAGTATGTGCAAGAGCTGCTGGATGGGGGGCATGTGGTAGAAGACTCTGTCGCCGCCTATGGTCAGGGCCGCATTACGCTTTGGCTGCGCGCCGATAGTGCTCTGGACCTAACCACCCTAGACGAGCTATCCAACCCCGCGGTGACGCGGATTGCCATTGCCAATCCCGAACATGCGCCCTATGGCATGGCGGCGCGCCAGGCCTTGCAGCGTGCCGGACTGTGGGAAACGCTCCAGCCGCAGCTGATTTTGGGCGAAAATGTGGCCGCCACCCTCCAATATGTGGAATCGGGCAATGTGGATGTGGGGATTGTGGCGTTGTCGCTGAGCCTTGCCGCAGGCCCTGCCGGACGTTGGACGCTGATCCCTGCCGATCTGCATGACCCCATCGAGCAAACCCTGGCTGTGGTGACCCGCGCGCCCCAACCCGCGGCTGCCCACGCGTTTGTTGCCTATGTAAACAGCGATGCCGGGCGCGCGGTTATGCGTCAATTTGGTTTCGTGTTACCCGGTGAAGAGTTACATACTGAAGAATTACACAGTGAAGATTCGCCCGCGTCTGTGCTAGAAAATCCTGCCCCATGAATTACTGGGAGCCGACCTGGCTTTCGCTGCGCGTGACGCTGGTGGCGACGGTGGCAATTTTTGGGCTGGGGCTGGCATTGGCCCTGCTCCTGGCGCGCACACACATCCGGGGCAAGTTGTTCATCGAGACCCTGATTACGTTGCCGCTGGTGTTGCCGCCCAGTGTGGTGGGCTATTTCTTGCTGATTGCCCTGGGACGTAATAATCTGCTTTACGCGTGGTTGGGCTGGGATATTCTTTTTACGTGGCAGGCCGCAGCCGTTGCCGCCACGGTGGTGGGGTTGCCGCTGATGGTGCAAGCGAGCCGCGCCGCGCTGGAAGATGCCGACGAGGAGGCCGAAAACGCCGCGCGTGTGGATGGCGCGACCGAGTGGCAGATCTGGCGCTATGTCACCATTCCTATGGCGCGGCGGGGAATTTTGGCGGGGCTTATTCTGGGGTCGGCGCGGGCGTTGGGCGAATTTGGCGCAACGCTCATGGTGGCGGGCAGCATCCCTGGGCGCACCCAAACTCTGCCCCTGGCGATCTATGATGCCGTGCAGGCCCGCCGCTATGACGAAGCCAATTTCATGGTCTTGATCATGACCACGCTTGCCTTTGCTGCGCTGTGGGTTGTGTATCGTCTGAATGGGCTATATACACGTCCGCCGCGCACCCGTAGCAGTACGTTGGGTTCAACAGGAGACACCAATGCAGATCGCGATCTTTTCCGATAGCCATGACAATCTCGCGGGGGTGGATCGAGCTTTGGCCGCGGCGAAAGCTGCCGATGCCCAGGCCCTGCTCCACTGTGGCGATCTCTGTGCGCCGTTTGTGCTGGATCGGCTGGTCGCGGGCTTTGCCGGCCCTATCCATGTAGTCTTTGGCAATAACGACGGCGACGGGCGTTTGTTGCAGACTATTGCACAAAAATATCCACAAATCCACTTACACGGAATTTATGCCGAAGTGACGCTGGGTGGGATAGAAGCGGGGCTGATCCACTATCCCGAGCCGGCATTGCGCATTGCCCAGTCTGGACGCCTGGATTTGGTGGCGTATGGACATAATCACATGAAAAAGGTTGAAATTGTGGAAAACTCTGTGGATAAGTCGTGTGTATTGGTGAATCCTGGGGAGATTTTGGGGATGCGCGGCAAACCCACGGTGGCTTTTTATAACAGCGCAACGCGGGTTTGTGAACTGGAGGAATTAGGATTGTGAGGGTAGTCGCAAGTGGGAATTTTCTGTCTGCCAGCACATCTGCCCGCCAGCACAGTTGATTCCCACCTGCAAATCACCTGCGATTAACTTCTGCCACGCACCAGCGCACGGTCATATCTTGCGCTGGTGCACGGTCACGTTTGCGCACTCAATAGCGCACGGTCACTTCTGTGCCGGGCGCGGCCCATTGATAGAGCATACGCGCTTCTTCGGGGTTCATGTTCACACAACCCCGACTCATAGGCGTGCCCCAATTCATGTGCCAGTAGGCGCCGTGGATGGCATAATCCTCGAAGAAATACATAACCCACGGCACGCCGGGCAAATCATAGCCATCCCCATACATGCGCTGGCTGTCATATTTGGTGCCTACGGCAAACGTGCCCGTGACGGTAGGTGTTTCGGCTTTGCCGGTGCTCACTGTCGTGTGCATGACCACCACGTCGCCCTGATAGGCCGTCAACGTCTGGCGCGTCAGGTCGATTTCGATGCGACGGATGCCATCCTGGGGCGCACCCGCCACATTGAACGCCGTTTCGGCAGATGTCGGCGTCGTGAGCCGCAGTCGCTGGCCCACGTAAACAAAGTTGGCATTGGGCAGCCCGTTGCGCGTCAGCAGATCGGTCAGGGTGGTGTTGTGGGTCTGGGCAATGCTCGCCAGCGTATCGCCCGCTTTCACCACATGAATGGCGTCGGCTAATTGGGGGCGTTGGTCACGCGCTTCGGGCGGCGCAGGCACCCGCGCCGTGACTCGCACGGTTTGGCCCACAAAAATGCGGTCGGCGTTGTTCAGCCCGTTCAAACGCATCAAATCGGCCTGGTCGATGCCAAAAGACTGGGCAATCTGCGAAAGCGAATTGCCTTGCTGAATCACATAATAGCCGTCGCCGCCGGGCAGTTGATCCCGGTCGGTGGCGGGTGCGTTGAGAATGGCGCTTGTCGAAGCCGGGATGCGAATCTGTTGCCCGATGACTATGTGATTGGCATTGGCAATGCCGTTATATTCGCTCAATTCCTGCAAAGACAGATTGTTCGCCAGTGCAATGGCGGCCAGGCTGTCGCCGGGGTGCACCACATGGATAGCATCGGCGGCGCGTACCGACTGCACGTTCATGATTAGTATAAAGAATGCGGTAAGCATGATGCCCACCACCAGCAAAAATGTACGGCGCGTGCGCGCCCAGAGGGGCGCAATTCCCACTTTTGTTCGATAGTCTATTTTGGCGCGGGCGCGGGGTAGGTCTGCACCCTGTAAATCTGTGCCATCTCCGCGCGTGTGCAGAGGCTGGGCGCGCGCAACTGCCGGCGCGTCTACCTGCGCGTCTGCTCCTGTTCCAACTGGCTGCAATGCAATCATCGGTCCCTGATATCCTTTACCATCTAACACATTTTGGTGTCGGCTTGCGGCCAGGCAAGCGCAACCAACTCTGAGGATTCTTCTATCAGTTATGACGGGGAAAGGGTGGGGAGGATACGCCAATCTGCGGCAAAAGCGGCATGAATTCGCACAGATAGCCACGCGGGTGGGGAGAAAAAATCATGTGGGGTAAAATAGAGCCTACGCCATCCTATACAACAAACTAGAGAGCGAGGAATCGGCATGAGCGACGAGGCACACGAGTTGCCACACGAGTTGCGAAGTGCGCTTTGGGTTGGGGGCAATGCGCCGCGCGGATTTACCGCGCGTGGCTGGATCAAAAACCAGGGCGTGCCCCACCATATGTTCGATGGGCGTCCGGTCATCGGCATCTGCAATACCTGGTCCGACTATAACCCCTGCAATGGGCATTTTCGGATTCTGGCCGAAATGGTCAAGCGCGGGGTGTATGAGGCGGGCGGTTTTCCGCTGGAATTTCCGGTGGTCTCCCTGGGCGAAACGCTCATGAAGCCCACCACCATGCTCTATCGCAACCTGGTGAGCATGGATGTGGAAGAGAGTATCCGCGCCAACCCCATGGATGGTGTGGTGTTGCTGGGCGGGTGTGATAAGACGACGCCTGCCATCCTCATGGGCGCGGCGAGTGTGGACCTGCCCACCATTGTGGTGACGGGCGGGCCAATGCTCAACGGCAAATTTGAAGGGCGCGATATTGGGTCGGGCACCGATGTGAAACGCTTTACCGAAGAACTGCGTGCGGGCTGTATGACGCCCGAAGCCTATCTCAACGCCGAAGATGCCATGTCGCGCAGCGACGGTCACTGTATGACCATGGGCACGGCCTCTACGATGGCGTGTATGGCCGAAAGCCTGGGGCTGGCGCTGCCCAACGGCGCGGCGACGCCCGGCCCCGATTCCCGGCGCAAGCGGCTGGCGCATCTGGCAGGCAATCGGATTGTGGAAATGGCAAAGACGGATCTGCGCCTCTCCAAAATTCTCACGCGCCAGTCCATCGAAAATGCTATCCGGGTCAACGCCGCGATTGGCGGCTCGACCAATTTTGTCGTCCATCTGCTGGCAATTGCCGGGCGCATGGGCATCCCGCTCCAACTAGAAGATTTTCACAACCTGGGGCACGAAATGCCCTTGCTGGTGAATCTCATGCCTTCGGGGCAATATCTTATGGAAGATTTCTTCTATGCCGGGGGGCTGCCGGTGGTGATCCAGGAGTTGAAGGATCATCTGCACATGGATGCGCCCACGGTGACGGGCAAGACGCTGGGTGAAAACACGGCGGGCGCAGTCTGCTACAACCGTGAGGTCATCAAGACGGTCGCGGAACCTTTGAAGCCTGCCGCGGGCATTGCCGTGTTGCGCGGCAATCTGGCGCCGGGCGGGGCCATCATCAAGCCGTCGGCGGCGTCGCCCAACCTGCTCCAGCATCGGGGCCGCGCCGTGGTTTTCGAAAGCCCTGAAGATTACAACGAACGCATCGACGACCCGGATCTGGATGTGGACGCCGATTGCGTGCTGGTACTCAAGGGGATTGGCCCCCGGGGCTATCCGGGTATGCCCGAACACGGCAATATGGGCCTGCCCAAGAAGCTGTTACAGGCGGGCGTGCGCGATATGGTGCGCATTTCCGATGGGCGCATGAGTGGCACGGCTTATGGTACGGTGGTGTTGCACGTCGCGCCCGAAGCCGCGGTAGGCGGTCCGCTGGCGTTGGTGCAAAGCGGCGACATGATCGAGCTGGATACGGCCAATCGTCGCCTGCATCTGGATGTTGACGAAGAGGAGCTGAACCGTCGCCGCGCAGCCTGGCAGGCACCGCCGCCACCCACCGCGCGCGGCTATGTCCGGCTCTATTTCGACCATGTGCAGCAGGCCGATACGGGTGTGGATCTGGATTTTCTCGTCGGCAGTTCGGGGCAGGAAGTTCTGCGCTTCTCTCAGGGCGTAGACAAACGCTAGGCACACAGGCAGTCACACTGAAATAACGGCACAGAACAATGGAGGCAGCGGCAACAGCCGCTGTCTCTGTATCCTCATCTGTATACTTGTTGGGGTGTTTGATACTGGTTAAATAGTGTGCCAGTGTCTATCCTTGAGATAAGTCATTATGATGAGGAGAAAATGAAACTGATTCTGGAAATTCTGATAATTGTTCTGGGCAGCGCGGTTTTACTGGGCACTGTCATCTCGCATTTTGCATGGGATAAATGGTGGATCAACATCATCAGTAACCTGTGGCAGCAGCTTACTATCGTGTCATTGGTTGTGGTGGCGCTCACGGTGTTGACACTGGGTCTGGATCACCTGTGGAAACAGCTATTTGTCGGCTTGCTCGTGGTGGCGATTGTGTACCAGATCGCCATGCTGGTTCCCTATACCACTGTGTATCCAAAAGCGGTTGTCGATGCCGCACCCTCTGCACCCTCTGGGGGGAGTAACAACACAGGCGCGCCGTCTGCTGGTAATTTTCAGGTGATGATTGCGAATATCAACTATGAAAGTGAGGATGCACAGGGCTTGCTCGACCTGGTGGCAGAGACCGATCCCGACGTGTTGCAGGTCATGGAGTTTACGGAGTGGTGGCAGTCGGCGTTGGCGCCGCTGCGCAAAACCTATGCGCACCATGTGGAGGTGCCCCAGAGCAACGCCTATGGGATGGGGATCTATTCGCGCATCCCGCTGGAAAATGTAGAAGTGCTCCATTTGGAAGATCCCGATACGCCGGCAATCTATGCCGAGCTGGCATTTCCTACCGGCGAACGGGTGATCTTCTATGGTTTGCATCCGCGGCCGCCGTTGCCCTCCAACTCCATGGAGAGCGTGACGCGGGAACTGATACAGGTGGCGAACCGGCTAAGCGAGACAACTTTGCCTGTGATTGTAGGCGGCGATTTGAATGATGTGCCCTGGTCCTATACAATTCGCGAATTTCGCAATATCAGCGGGCTGAAGGAAGTGCGCATGGGGCGCGGGGTCATCAATTCTTTTGACGCCCACCGCTGGTATTTCCAGATGCCGCTGGATCACATCTTTCTCACTCCTGACCTGGGGCTGCTGGGCTATGAACTTTTGCCCGCCTTTGGTTCCGATCACTATGCCTTGGTAGCGACCTTTACGGCAGAATCGGCTGTGGCGCAACCCACCCCGCCAGAATAGGCGCGGGGGGGGTTGCG
>JBBDIO010000179.1:1230-21338 GCA_040880365.1 Litorilinea sp. | reverse complement strand
CGACCGTGGATCCTGATCACGCTGGGCACGACCTTTAATCAGGATGTGGCGTTTTTTCACATGGCGGCCCGCGCGGCCGAGGAAATGGGCGCATTGCCCATTCTTGCGCTGGGTGCCGATCTGGATACGGAATGGGTGCAACGCGTGCTGGCGGGCGTACCGGCGCGCACGGTGTGCCGGGCCTGGCTGGATTTTGGTGCCGTGTTGCCCTATACTGCCGTCGCGATTCATCATGGCGGCGCGGGGACGACCCACGCCTTTATCACCCATGCCATTCCGCAGATTGTGGTGCCCCATGCCGCGGATCAGATGCGCCAGGCCCACGGTGTGGCGCGCACACAGATCGGTGTGGGTCTGCTCCCACAAAACACGTCTACGGCCGCGCTGGTACAGATTTTGGCCCAACTTTTGCCCGGACGCGCGCCGGCGCGCGGTCGGGCCATAGCCTTGCAACGCGAATTTGCCGCGCTGGGCGGTCCGCCGGCCGCGGCCAAACAGATTGCCTGTGTGGTCATTTGAAAACCCGTCTGCCGGCAAGGCTTGCCACACATCTACACGCATAGGGGAAAGGAACTACCGTGCACGCGCTGGTTGAACGCATTCGCCGGGAAGGGCGAAATCTGGGACAGGGAATTTTGAAAGTGGATGGTTTTATCAATCATCAGCTCGACCCGCACCTGACGCTGGCGATGGGGCAGTGTTTTGCCGCCAGCTTTGACGCCGCGGGGGTGAAAGATGTGACCAAAATTGTGACTGCCGAGGTCAGCGGCATTGCGCCCGCGCTTACCACAGGCATGACCTATGGCGTGCCCGTGGTCTATGCGCGCAAGACGCGGCCGGTGACGATGGCCGCGGGCGTCTATCTGACCCAGGCCCCCAGCCACACCAAAGGCGGCATTGTCGAGCTGATCATTTCGCCCGAATATCTGCATCCTACAGACCGGGTGCTGCTGATTGATGATTTTCTCGCCAGCGGCAAGACGATTCTGGCGTTGGCCGATCTCATCGCACAATGCGGCGCGACGCTCTGTGGCATTGGCTGCCTGGTAGAAAAATCGTTTGAGGGCGGGCGCGAGTTGCTGGCCCATCTGAATGTGCCTGTCATCTCCCTGGCGGTCATCGATCACATGGAAAATCAATCCATCGGTGTGCGCAGCGGTGACGGCGTTGTAGTGACGGCGTAGTAGTGACGGCGTAATAGTGAACGCAGAACAATGAGTGCAGAGTAGTGAAGGTTAGTAGAGTTCGGGGCGGCGGTCGCTGAAGACCGGGATGCGTTGGCGCACGGCTTCCACGGTGGCGAGATCGATGGTCGCCGTGAGGATTTCGGCCTGCTCGCCGCCTTCGATCAGCGTTTCGCCCCACGGATCGACGATGGCCGATGCGCCAAAGAATTCTGCGCCTTTGCTGCTGCCCACACGATTGCACGCCGCCACAAAACATTGATTTTCGATGGCGCGCGCGCGAATCAGCGTGCGCCAGTGTTCGCGCCGGGGATTGGGCCATTCGGCAGGCATGAGAATCAGCTGCGCGCCCAGGAGCGCATATTGGCGAAACATTTCGGGGAAGCGCAGATCGTAACAGATTGCCAATCCGGTTTTGCCCCAGGGCAGCTCCAGCAGGGTGGTGTTCTGGCCGGGGGAGAGGTAGATCTCCTCCTCCATCAGCCGGAACAGATGAATCTTGCGATAGACGCCCTTGAGCCTGCCATCGGGGCCATAGATTGGCATGGTGTTGTAATAGCGGCCGTCGGCTTGTGCTTCGAGCAGGGAGCCGGTGAGCCAGATTTTGTTTTTGCGCGCCAGACCGGCCAGACGACCAAACCAGCCGCGTTCGCCCGCGCGTTGCGCCAGCGGCGAAGCATGGGCGGCGGCGTTTTCCAGGTCATAGGCCGTGCTCCACAGTTCGGGCAAAACGACCAGCTGGCTGCCTTGCTGGGCGGCTTCTGCAATCAACGGTGTGGCGCGGGCAAAGTTCTCTTTGGGATCTCCCAGAATACAGTCCATTTGGACCAGTGAAATTTGTACCGACGAATTGGATCCCGGCTGGGCGTCACTCATACGACTCCTCATTTATATGTTCAGAATTCATATTTTCAGATTTATCATGTCCCGCTGCGTGCGGCCCGGCTATGTGCGGCCCGGATGTGTGCGGCCCGGATGTGTTGAACACGGGGCGAACCTTGCACACTGGGATGGCTGAATTGAACCTAGCCACGTGTGGGTGCATCATCGTCCAGAATATCGACCGATGTACCGGGCGCGGGTCCTCGATATGCGCCTAATTCGCCCTCGTTTTCACTGTCATCTTCCAGATCGGGGGCGGTAGCCGTGTCGCGCTTGTTTTCAAGTTCGGATTTATCCGCCGCTTGCGAGTTGGGGCGGGCGTCGGTAGACGACGCGGGCGCAGTTCGGGAAGGTGAGGCGGGGGGAATGCGTCCGCTGCCGGTCTGCTGGCTATGGATTTCCATGCTGGGACCTGCCGGTGGTTTGCGCGCGGCCTGCCAGCCCAGAAAAATGCCGGCCAGAATCAACAACAAGGGCCAGAAATTGAGCAACGCATTCTGGATCTGGCTTTCGGCGGTATAGGCAGCTACACCAAAGAGGATCAACACAGTCGCGGGGATCAGAGGCCACCAGCCTTGTTCGGCCCGCGCCGCGCCATAGAGCATCACAAAAACCAGCCCCATGCCCATCGAGAGCAGCGCACCCAGTGTTTCCAGCCGGGTGATATAGATGCTGGCGACGACGACGCCGCCCAAAACCAGCATGAAACCGCTGGGAATGATGGCCCACCAATAGAGCGCGCGGCGCAGCAGAAATACGTGGAGAAATGCCAGCGCCAATCCCCAAAAGAGCACCGCCGCAATCAAACGGCCATCAGGGGCATCTGCGGGTAGTGTGCGCGTACTTAAGAGCACCATCGCGGCCAGGGTCAAGAGCAACCAGCCGGGGATGAGCCGCCACCATTTGTCACGTCGTCCTAGAAATGCGCCAAAAAACCCAATCCCGATGGCGCCCAGCACCGCGGCAAGAATATATTGCGCGGTCGGTTCGAAGCGTTCCAGCAGGTTGAAATTCAGCAACAACAGCCACAGCCCGCCACCGATGAGGGTGATGGCCCAGAATAAGAGTGTGACGCGGCGATCCGGTTTGAGCGATGCGCGGGTCATGGGGAGGCTCCTCTCCAAAAGGAAGCCCCGTCAGAAGTGACGGGGCTGGCCCAGAATTTTCGGGAATACACATAGGTATCGGACAGCGGCCTGGCGCTGCGCAATCGAACGCTGCGCAATCAAGCTGTATGCCGGCGGGCTGGTGGCCTAAGGCTGGTGGCCTAAGGCTGGCGGCCTAAGGCTCCACGACCGGCAACGTTTCGACCTCCACAGTCAGCAGTATCGAGCGGACGTCCACCCAACCCGTATCGCCCTCTTCGGTTTCAATCAGAACCCAATCGCCGTCGCTGTTGCGTCCGGTCACCGGCACAGCTGTGCCGCGGGGCAGCAGCGCAACCGAGTTGCCGGTCGAGTTGGGTTCGGGATAGACAGTCAGCAGAATGTCGCGCACAGTCGCCTCGACACTGTCCCCTGCTGTGTCGTCCCCTGCTGTGCCATCCTCCGCCTCGGCATCACTGTCTGCCGGGGGCGTGGGTGTGGGCAACAACAGAATCGGGCTATCCGCATCCTCATCGGTTGTATCCTCATCGGTGGTTTCAGCGTCGGGTAGCGGTACATCGTCGCTAGGCAGGGTATCAATGTCGTTGGTCACCGAGACGACCGAACGGGAAACCCAGCCGGTGAGGTTGCCGTCGGGCAATTCGATTTGGATCCATTGCCCATTGGAGGTTCGGCTCAGCGCAGGGAGCGCAGCCCCTTGGGGCAAGAGCGTCAGTTCCTGGGCGGTGGCGTTGGGTTCGACGCGCGCAATGGCGCCGGCTATAACCGCCACGACGATTGCCGGCGAATCGCCGGGGATAATTGCCGTGAAGGGCGCGGGCGGCACGATGCCCGACGTGAGCACTTCGGTGGTGTCGATGACAACCGGCGCGGCGGCTGCGGGCGGCGGTGTCCCGTCAATTGTGGTCACATCGCCGCTGATGGTGACAAACTCGCTGAACAGCCAACCTGTGGCGCCGTCTTCCAGCTCTACCTGTACCCAAAGCTCATCATCAGAAATCGCCAATCCCGGCACGATCGCGCCTACGGGAAGCAGTGCCACCACTTCGCCGGTCGTATCGGGCGTGGTGCGCACGTTCAACCCCGCGGCCGAATCGACCTGGACGGTGACGGGTTCAGGCTCAGCGGCATTGTCAGCGGCGGGACCCGGCGTGGCAGTGGGCAAACCGATGGTGGAATCGTCATCGTCTTCTGCCGGGGTGTCTTCTGCCGCCCCTTCGTCTTCGCTGGTGACGACCGGTTCGGGCGGTGTGCGGCCTGCAAAGGCTAGAATATCGTTATATAAATCGCCCGCAATGGGCTGTTCGTCCACATCGAAGAATTCTGATGCGGCATAGGCGATCTGGCCTGCGATAGGTTCGCCTGGGACCAATTCCGTGTTTTCGTCGGTCACCAATAGCTCCAGCCAGCCTTCGGCGGGTGAGCCAAAGAGGAAGAAACTTTCGCCCTGATTCAGAATGCGCACAATTTCGGCATCGGCATCGGGCTGGCTACGGGCGTTGACGCCATAGGTGGTGATGACCGTGGCGAAATCCTGTTCCACAATGGCCGGCGCGTCGGTGTTCTCTGCGGGGGGATCGGCCGGCGCGGCAGTCGCGGCCAATTCTGGCACGGGTGTCGCCACCAGCGGCGTGTCCTCGCCGGGCGTGGTATCGGTCGCCGGCGGATCGTCTTCTGCAATGACCGCGGGATCGGGTGTGGCGTCCTCCCCAACTACTGCTTCTTCTTCGGGGGGTGGTGTCTCGTTATCGCTGATGACCGCAATGGGATCGGGATCGGCCGGATTGATGATTTGGGGCAAAAGGATGAAACCGGAATAGCCAATCAACGCCAGAAGAAAAACGGTGATCAGTACCGGCAGGATCCAGGCAAAGCCCGAACGTTCGGGGCGATTGTATTCGACCGGTTGCCAATCGCGAATTGGTTCGTCTTCTGCAGCCTGGTTCAGTTCCCATTGCCCGGCAAGCTGCTGTTCCGATTCGCGCAGAACCCATCGATCGTCAACTTGGTTACCTTCTTCAAGTTCCCAATTTTCATTAGACTCCTGATCCTTCATCGTTGATCATCCCTTCCGTCGATGAGTCCGGATATTGATTATTGCTGATACAGCTACAGGCGATATGGTGGATGGAATGAAGCCTGGATGATGCAAAGCTGAATTGTGCTGTCTGGATAAAGGCAATCTGGATAAAGGCAAATATCCCCTCGACTCGGTATGATATGAGTTACATGTTGGGGCGTATGTGTGCAGCTATGATTATCAACAATGATACGCAAAAGTGTCTTGTCTTTGATGCAGCCAGTATGCCGAAAGCATGGAAAGTATGGACACAGAAATTTAGTACAGATACAGTAATTTGCTGTGTCTGGCTTGTATGTCTGGCTGTGCAGGCCGGCAATTCATCTGCAAATCTGCACAAAACCCTCGCACCACCAAACTTGAATCAAATTGACGATAGTTTGGCTGCTTGTTAGTATACACCTAACCCACTATGGTGGAAATTCAATCTTTTCAGTGCAAAGAATTATACATAATGCAGAGAAAATCACAACTAAGCCTAGACAATCGACCATGAGAATTGCAGAACCTGGCCCAAACCGCAAAAATCAATGCGAATGCGCCCCTGTTTCTGATGCCCCTGTCTACGATACCATCGTAGTGGGCGGCGGCGGTATTGGGTGCGCCGCTGCCTACCATCTTGCCAAAGATGGCGGAAAGGTTCTCCTTTTAGAACAGTTTGAGATCGGCCATACGCGGGGCAGCAGTCATGGCGGCAGCCGGATTATTCGCTATACGCATGATACCACAGCCTATGCCCAACAGATGCCCCAGACTTTTGCGCTGTGGCGGCAGTTGGAACGCGAAAGCGGTGAGGCCCTCTTGCAGATGAGCGGGGGGCTTTATATGGGGCCTGTAGACCAGCCCTTTCTGGTGGGGGCGCAGGCTGCTTTGGCCGCGCTGGATTTTCCCTTTCGGGTCTATACACCGGGCGAATTGGCCGCGGTCTATCCCCAGTTTCGCCTGCCCGCGGCGTGGATTGCGCTGGAACAGGCGCATACGGGGATGCTGGCGGCGTCGCGTTGTGTGGCGACACTGGCGCGCCAGGCTGTGGAGCACGGGGCGACGCTGTACACCCACACGCGTGTCACCGCGCTGACGCCGGGCGCGGCGGCAGATGGGGGCGTCACCGTCACGACCGCCGGGCCTGGCGGCACACGCACCTTCACCGCAGCCCAGGTTGTGATCTGTGCCGGGCCGTGGGCGTCGCGCTTTTTGAGCGAATGGCTGCCCCAGCCGCCCACTCTGCGCGTCACCCATCAGCAGGTCGCCTATTATCCTGCGCCCGAGCCTGCCGCCTATGCGCCGGGCCGGTTTCCCGTCTTCCTGTGCGCGGGCGAAAATTTCATCTACGGGCTGCCCGCCTGGGAACGCGCCGGCGCTATCAAAGTTGCGCTCGAACAAGAGGCGCGCACCATCGACCCGGAACAGCCCGACCGCCCCATAGATACCCATCTGCTGGAATCGCTGAACCAGGCCGTCGCCTATTACCTGCCCGCCATCGACCCCACCCCGGTGCATGTGGATACCTGTCTCTATACCGAAACCCCGACGCGCGATTTCATCATTGATCGTTTGCCGGGCTGTCCCCAGGCCGTGATCGCGGCAGGCTTCAGCGGGCGCGGGTTCAAACATACCATCGCGATTGGCCGCCTGTTGGCCGATATGATCCAGTCGGGGCCGGGACCCGTACAGAGCGATTTCTGGCTCGATGCCTATCGTCTGGACAATCATCTGCTCCAGCCCCATGCTGCGGGTTCAAACCTACTCTAAACTTGCCTATAAATTTGCCTATGACAACCACCGTACTATCCATCATCGCCACCGAAACGCTCGAAGTAACGGCCACGCTGCGCGCGCTTTTGGCGGCAGACGGGATTTTTGTCGCGCCCACCGATACGGTATATGGCCTGTTCAGCCGCTATGATTCGCCCGCCGCGCTGGCGCGCATCTATGCGGCCAAAGACCGCCCGCCCCAAAAGGCGATCCCGGTGTTGATTGGCGACCCGGCGCAACTCGATGCGCTGGTGCCCATGCCTTTGCATCCGTTGGCAAGCGCGCTCATGGCGCGTTTTTGGCCCGGCCCGTTGACGCTAGTGCTGCCCGCCTTGCCCCATCTGCCTGCCGAACTGACCGCGGGCGCGCCTACTGTGGCCGTGCGGTTGCCTGCCCATGCCGCGCTCGGCGCGCTGTTGACGGCAGTCGGTCCTTTGGCCGCGACCAGCGCCAACCGCAGTGGACAGTCTGAAACGCACAGCGTGGCCCAGGTGCTGGAGCAACTGGACGGACGGGTGGATCTGATCCTGGGCGATGTTATGCCGGGTGATGATGCTCCGGGCAATGAGGAAGCCGCGCCTGCCCGCTTTGCCGCGCCTAACCTCGCCAGCACAATTGTGGATCTTTCCGACCCGGCGGCCCCCGCGCGTATCCTGCGCGAAGGACCCCTGGGCGCGGCGATTCGGGAATTTCTGGCCGCGGCGGATGGGTCGTCCACCCCCCATGCAGATCGGGATTGACGCATCGCGGGCTTTCAAATCGCCGCGCACGGGCACCGAACGCTATGCCTGGGAAATTCTGCGCCATCTGTTGGCCCATCCCCGCGCGGCGCAGGATACATGGCACCTGTATGTGGATCGCGCGCTCGCGCCGGGGGAAATTGCCGAATTGCTGGCAGGCGCGTCGGTGGCGGATGGGGTGGCGGATGGGGCTGCCCATGCTGCCGGACATGTGATCTGGCATGTGCTGCCCTGGCGGCGCATGTGGACGCATCGCGTGCTGGGGCCGGCCATCCGGCGCGCGGGGTTGGATGTATGCTTTGTGCCCAGCCATGTCGTCCCCTTTGTCTGGCCTGCCCGCCGCAACCCGCCCAGCGTGGTGACGGTGCATGATCTGGGCTATCGCGTTTGGCCCCAGACACACCCCTGGCGTCAGCGGCTCTATCTGGAATTGAGCACGCGCTGGAATCTGCGCGCCGCGACCCAAGTGATTACAATCAGCCAGGCTACGGCGCGCGACATTGCGACCACCTATGCGCCGCCGGCCCGCGTAACCGTCATTCACGAAGCCGCCGCGCGTCTACCCCAGCTCGATGCCGCCGCCTTTGCCACCGCTATTGCCACCGTGCGCGCCGAATTCGGGCTGCCGCCCACCTATGCTATCTTTACGGGCACGCTGCACCCGCGCAAAAATGTGGAGCGTTTGCTACGGGCCTATGCTCGGCTGCTGCACAGTGGGCAGGCGACTTGGCCCCTGGTGCTGGCCGGGGCCGACGGGTGGCAGGGGAAAGACTTTCGCGCCCTGGCAGAACGGTTGGACGTGGCCGAGCATGTGCGCTTTTTGGGCTATGTGCCCGATGTCAGCCTGCCCGCATTGGTGGCAGGCGCGCGCTTTTTTGCATTCCCCTCGTTGTTCGAAGGATTTGGCCTGCCTGTGCTAGAGGCCCAAGAGTTAGGAGTGCCGGTGATGACATCCAACTATTCTTCTCTGCCCGAAATTGCGGGCGATGCTGCCCTCTATGTGGACCCGACCGACATCGACGCACTGGCCGACGCCATGTTGCGTTTGAGCCAGGATGAGTCCTTGCGCCAGCGGTTGATTGCCGCGGGCTATGCCAATGTGCAGCGTTTTTCGTGGGAAAAGGCCGCCGACGAGACCTATGCCGTCCTGCGCGCCGCGGCAATAAATAGTGACCCCGAAGCGACAGCAACCGAAGATTCTACCGCGGGCTAGGTATGTCGAACTCCCAGGCAGACCCGACAGCAGACTGCGCAGCAAAACCCGCAGCAAACCATGCGCCGCGCATTGATATTCTGGGCGTGGGCATCGACGCGGTGGATTTTGCCCAGCTTACCGAGCATCTGCACGCGTGGATTGGCGCGTGGATTGGTGCGCGCCAATCTACGCCGGGCGCGGGCACGCACCCGGTTTGTCGCCAGATCTGCACGGTGAACCCGGAATTTGTGATGGATGCGCGCCGTTCGCCCGAATTTGCCCAGGTTTTGGCCGAGGCCGATCTCTGCGTGGCCGATGGGGTGGGTATTCTGCTGGCGGGGCGGCTGTTGGGCACGCCGTTTCCGGCGCGGGTCACAGGCTCCGATGGCATCTATCACCTATGCGCGGCCGCGGCGGCGCATGGCTGGCGCGTTTTCTTTTTGGGGGCCGCGCCGGGCGTGGCCGAAAGTGCCGCGCAGATTTTGGCCGCGTGCTATCCGGGGCTGCCTGTCGCGGGGACCTATGCGGGCAGCCCCGCCGCCGCGGATTGGCCTGCCATCCACGCGCAACTGACCCAGGCCGCGCCCGACCTGCTCTTTGTCGCCTATGGACATCCGCGCCAGGATTATTGGATCCATCATCACCGCCACGAGCTGCCCGCGGCGGTGGCGATGGGGATTGGGGGCGCTTTCGATTTTGTGGCAGGTGTGACCCGGCGCGCGCCCGTGGCATGGCAACGGGTAGGGCTGGAATGGCTCTATCGCCTGATCCAGGAGCCGTGGCGCTGGCGGCGTATGCAGAAATTGCCCTGGTTTGCGCTGCTTGTTGCCAGAAAAGCGTTGGCGATGCGTGTGAGTGGATAATGTGCAGTGGGAAATTGGGTACGCCCCGATTCCCACTGTACCTTGCCGGATTCTTCCGCGTTACCCCTTCACCGCGCCCGCGGTCAACCCCTCCACCAGCCGCTGCTGGAAGATGAGTACCAGAATCACCGCCCGGAACGGGCACTTAGTACTCTGTAAACTTGAATTGTGCATCTTTCGTAGGTCACGCTTCCTGGCGTGACAAACGCTGATTGTCACGCCAGGAGGCGTGACCTACACGATTCGTTCACAAACTTAGTTTGCAGAGCACTTAGCGCATCTGCGCGGTGAGTGTATCCCTGAGCTTTCCCGTGACCCGCTCGAAGGGAACCCCGGCGGCACGCAAGCGTGATTCCAATGCGTTAATTTCTGCAATTAACGCATTGTCAGCTTGCCGCATAGCATTTGGCACTGGGGATGTACCGGCAGGATCAGTGCCTTTTGCGCCGGTTTCCGGGTGCGCGGGCGCAGATTGGGCACGCGTACTGGGTGGGGGCGGTGCAGAAGATGGAGTAGGCGAAGTGGGGTCGGAATCTTCGCGGTTGCGCGCCGCAGCGGCAATCCACGCCGCATAGAGATCATCCTGCGTTGAAGGTTCCGTGTCGGCCTCGCGATTTTGGCCGCGATTTGAACCGCGATTTGCGTCGGTAGACGGTTCGGGCGCAGATGTTGGGGTATCCCAGGCCAAATTCTGCGACGGGGATGAAAAATCAATGTCCCGCGCATCGGCGACGTTGGGGTCTGTCTGTTCGCGGTCAGCGAGTTCGTCCTCAATATCATCCTCAATATCATTCGCTGCATCCGACGCGGCAGGTTCCGGCGGCGCGCCGGGGGACTCCCAGCTATAGGGTTGCTCGCCTGGCGCGTGGTTGGCATCCATGTCGAACCAGCCGCGCTCTGTCGTTCCCCATGCCGTATCTGTATCCCCGGAACTATCTGGTGAAGTATCCGGCGTGAGTGCATCCGGTGTACCCTGTTCGGGCGCATCCTGTTGGGATTCATCCTGCCCGATTGTATCCTGTTCAGCCGCCGATGCACTCGGCGTACTCAGTGTGCTTTCTGCCGTGTCGTTTTCCCAGTCGGGCCACTCGGGCCATTGGGATTCCAGGTCGGCGTCATCATCCAGCCCCCAGTCAAAATTGCCCAAATCATCGACCGGGCGGGCGGCGTCGGGGTAGGTCGCGTCGGGTGAAATGTGCCCGTCGGCATCAGTGTCAGAGTCAGAGTTGGTGTCTGCGACTGTGGGATGCGCGGGAGCCGGCAACGAAGGCGCGACGATGAGCACAAAATCGGCCAGCACTGCGGCGTCGCTATCCTGCCCGACGGCGGGCTGATTTTGCGCCACATAGCGCAACAGGGCAATCTGATCGGCCAATTCGGTGACGTGTTCCGCCAGATAGAGATAGCGGGCCGGCTGGCGTTCGGCATGGGTGGTCTGGCCTGTGGTCGCAGCATCTGTGGGTAAGGCGTGCGCATCTGCGGTTGCCGCATCTTCGGCAGGCGCGTCTATCGTGGGTGGGCGCGTGTCGAGTCCTTGCAACCAGTCATCGGGTGGGGCATGGTCCAGGTCATCGAGATGCCGGTCACGGGTCGGTGTCTCAGGGCTGGGTTGGCCGTCATCAAAGCGCAGTGAGCCTAGCGTTTCATGGGGGCGTGGCGCGCGCGTATCACCGTCGCGTGCGTGCGTGTTGCTGTCATTGTTCTGCTGCTCTGTGTGCGAATCCGTGTGCGAGTCTGTGTGTGAATCCAGTGCCTGGCTGCCCTGGGGCAAAGGGTGGACCTGGTGCGGGCTGATCGGCGCGGCGCGTTTGCGAAAATCGATCCAGACCACTTCCAGCCCGGTCAGTTCCACATCGGCGTAGACATCCAGCCCTTCGGGTTCCACCATATAAATACCGGGGCCGAGCGGGCTGAATTCGGCAGAACATTCGCCATATTCTGACTTGCTGCCCGTGCGGCGCATCATGCCTTCCCAGTCTTCTTTCCAGATATAGACGGGCAGGCCGCGCATCCCTTCCACTTCGACCCGGATCACGCTATAGCCGGGCATAGAACCGGCTGGGCTGGCCTGATATTCCCAGTTCATTTCCAGCGGTTGAAAGCTGACTTCCAGCCCATTGCTGCCGTCGAGCGTGAGATCGCCTTGCTGGAAGCCGCCTTCGACGCTCAGAGTATAGACGCCCGCGGGCAATCCTTCGAAGCGGACGGTCTGGTCGGGTTCCACGACTTGCTTCAACTCGTTGCCCACAGAATCGACCAGCCTGGCCCGCTGGCCCACGCTGCTGCCCGAATCTGGCGGGGCCGGCACGCGCGCGGCAATCACGCTCTGCGCGCCCGGCACTTCGGGTTCGGGCGGCGGCGCATCTTCGATGGGCACCATCAGCTCCACCTGCACAGTATTGCGTCCATCGAGGGCAATATCGGTGTGGCGCGCCTCATCGGCAAAGCCGGCGACCTCTACGGCATAGCGTCCTGGCCCCAGGTAATCGAAGGCAAATGTGCAATCTTCGCGCACCAGTTGTTCCAGGCGATTGGCCTGTTGGTCGATGAGCCACACATAGAGCCGTTTTTCGGGGCGACAGCCGCCAATCACGCGCCCGCGGATGCTGGAGGAATGGCGCGGGCTGGTAGATCGTTGTTCGGGCGCGGTATAGACAAATTCCACCGCGGGGATGGTGTTGCGATCCAGTTGCACATACGCTTGCAGGTGGATATCTGTATTTGCATCTGCGCCCGTCACCGTCAGGGTGTAATGGCCGGGTTCCAGGCCCGAAATTTCGCACGCGTCGTTGTCCAGTTCGGGCGTATCGCCCAGGGTCACGGGTTCGCTGCGCCATTCGTTCATCTGCACCTGCACTTGCAGCCCGGTCTGGCCCGCCACGCGACAGCGGATGACGCCTTCCTTGCCCCGATTTTCTTCGCGGGTGATGGTATAGCCCCAGCCCGCAACGGCCAACTCCACTTGTTGCTGATTCTGACCATCCAGGATGATTTGCACTTCGGGCGATTGGGCGACCTGGGTTTGGTTGAGGTCCGTATTGCCGTCGCTCTGCACCGACAGCGTATAGGTGCCGGCGCCCAGCTCGACAAAGCGGAATGTACCCTCATCTTTCGCCATCGTCACCCAGTCTTCACCGTCGCCGGCCCGCAACAGCACCACAATGGCGCCCGCGCCGCCACGCACAAAGCCCTGGATCACACTGCCGCCGCTCAGGGCTTCGGCGCGTCCCAGATCCAGGTTCACCTGGACCCGTTCCTGTTCGGGGGGCAGGCTGACGGGCTGTTCTAGGGTAGTGCCGGGCACGCGCAGCGTATATGCGCCCGCGGCCAGGTTGGCAAGCGTATAGCGGCTATTGGCGTCGAGCGTGGTACGCGCGACTTCCTGACCGTTTTTTTCTAATACAACGGTGCGAAAGTCACCCGCATGGCTGATGGTGCCGTGCAGTGTGGCGCGCGAGTCGATATCGGCGCGTGTGTCGCTTTGGGTTTGCCAGCGACGGACGGCTTTGGACTCGCGCTTCAAGGCTGCTACCAGGGGCAGTGTGCTGGCGTCGGCCTTATCGCGATACCAGGCGTGATGCTCCCACCAGTTGCTGGTGCTGCCCAGCACGGCATTGCCCAACAGCCAGAACGCGCTGCAAAAATAATAGTCGGGCGCGGGCTGAAAACGGGTCGTCGATCCCATCAGGATGCGACAGGCTTCCAGCGTTTGGGCCATGTGCAAATCGGGCGTGGTCGCGGGATAGCGGGGATCAATATCCTCGCCAATGAGATAGCCGCATTCGGTGGAGAGAATGGGAATGCTGCGCCCCAGATGTTTGCGGTTGCGCGCGTCGAAAAATTCATAGGCCAGCCAACAGGCGTTGTCGTCCATGATGGTCGCGCCGGGGTTGGCGCGATCCAGCCGCAGCCGGTTCACATCTGGCAGAGAACGCCCGCGCCAGGGATCTTCGCCCCACTCGCTGTTGCCTACCGCCTCATAAAAGCGTTGGGAGAAGGCCGCACCTTCCTGATTGCCGATATCATAGGGATAATCCAGCGGACGGTTGCGCGAGTAGTTGTGAATTGCCTGCCACACCGGGCCATTGAGCAGATCCTGGCGGCCTTTGGCCACAATGCGCCCCAGGATATCCCAGCGGCTGCCATTGGAAACCGCGGGGATGCCGGGCATCCCGCCGCGCTCCAGAATGGTTTCCAGATTGGCGATGGTATTATCGACCACCAGTTCCAGGCCATTGGCCGGCACGCGCCCGCCTTTCCATTCCGAATCGCGATCCGGTTCGCTGTTAAATTCAAAATAGCGCACGCCGGCGCGGATGTAGGCATCCAGATGCACCACGTCGCGCACGTCCAGCGTGCTGGGGTTGGGGCTGGGGCGAAAAATGCGCACCACCGGCATGAGGCCTTCGGCCAACAGCAATTCGGCAAAGTCGATTGCGCCGTCGTGGTTGAAGATTTTGACCCACTTCACACCCAGGGCTTTTAGTTCGGGAATCCAGATATCGCGGATTCGACCGATGCCAATCGCCGAGGCAAACCCGACCGTCCAATGCACCCCGATGCCCGTATCATTCGCGGGTCTTGGGTATTCGTGCAATTCCATAATATACGACTCTCTCCCTCGCGGATTTCCTGTGATCGCCATCTATTATAGCGATCGGGGGGCATGGTTGTCGAACGCTCACGCGGGAAGAAGCGCATGAAATCAGCCGGTGCGAGACTGTGAGCCGGCAGTTGGCCGATAGTGGGCCAATTGCGTAGGGCGCGTGTGGGGTGCGGGTCTGGGCTGTGCAAGTCTGGGCTGTGCAAGTCAGGCTGTTTGTGCGGGCGACGCCAGTAGCACAAACCAATAGTGGCGGTGGCTATCGGTGGGCACATAGTGATAGCCAATCGCGGCGTGGACATAGTCGCGGGTGAGCAGATCGCGGTTGAGGCCGCCCTCCATGAGCTGATCGAAGGCGTGGTCGGGTGTGCCTGCATTGCGCCCGCAGACGAAGTGGGCAATGATGCGGCGATAGCTGTATGCGGCTGTGTCGGCGATGACGCGCACGCTCTGGCCTGTATCCTGGCTGAAACCGGCGGTGCCCTGGGCCGCCAGGCGCACAGTGTGTTGCATGATGGCGGTTTGCAGAGACGGCGGCGCGCTCAGAGTAGCATAGCCCGCCGCGGCGCGTTCCTGGTTCAAGAGTGCCAGCAGGTCCTGGGGATTGGTGCGGGGGTCGCGTGTGGCAGAACGGTCGGGCACCGCAAAAAGATGGGTCCAGAAGTGACCGTCGGGCAGGGTGGAGTCGATAAAATAGCCCGCCCCGATGGCGCGAAATTCGGTGTGTAGAATGTTGGCGCGATGGCCGGGACTATCGAGCCAGCCATTGACCACCAGCGCCGGGTCGCGATAGCCACGCGCGATGTTTTCGGCGCTCATGAGCGCGTCATAGCCCGCGGCATCCAGCCGCTCGGCAGGCCCCTGGCGGTCGGGGTTTACATGGCTATAGAAATTGCGGCGCGCCATATCCATGCTGTGGGCGTGCGCCACCCGGCTTAGATGGGGATCGGGCTGGAGACGGGGCAACCCCATGCGGATGCGCGCTTGATTTACCTCCTCGATACTGGCCTGCGCCAACCTTTCCAGCCGTGAATCGGGGCTGGGCTGCGCGGGATTGGATCCTGCATGAAAGCTCATCTGCGGGTTGCTCCTGATGGTAGTTCCTGACCTGTAGACGCGTAGGCGAATTTTCTTAATTCCCCATGCTGATCTGTGCAAAGTGTCGAGATAGTTTGTCGAAACCTTGTTAATTCCGTGGTTTGACAGACGTTTTGCTTGGAGTACAATGGTGATTATTCTGCATTTTTCGTGGAATGTGTACAAACACTCCTTACTCATTCTGCGATTTGTTTGTTGTTTTCGCATCGAAAAATCAGCAAAAAGTGCGCATGACCTATTCGCCAAAACTTCCACAACGGACGTATTCGCCCTGCCCAAAATCTGTCACAATCAGTTCGCAATTTGTGGCGACAATTTGTGGCGACAAATTGTGGCGAATGGATGCCCGACGCGGCATCGCCCACCACCACACAGCAAGGATACCATAGCCTGTATGAATGATACATCGCTTGCCGGTGTGCCTCTGGCAGATGATCTGCTCGCCAATGATGAAGTGCGCTCGAACCTGGCTCTATTGGAAAGCTGGATCGCGGCCCAGGTCGAGCACCGCGCCCTGCCCAGCCTGGCCGTGGGCATTGTCTATGACCAGAATCTGATCTGGACGCGGGGCTTCGGTTTTGCCGATGTGGCAGCCCAGACCGCGGCTACGCAGGACACCGTCTATCGCATTGCTTCCCTCACCAAATTGTTCACATCCACCGCCATCATGCAATTGCGCGACGATGGACTTTTGCAACTGGATGACCCGGTGGAAAAGCATCTGGATTGGTTCCAGGTGCAGAATCCGTATGACGATGCGCCGGTCGTCACCATTCGCCATTTGCTGACCCACGCCGCGGGCTTGCCGCGCGAGGCCGCCTTTCCCTATTGGTCTGACCGCAAGTTTCCCACCATCGAAGAAGTGCGCCAGGCCCTGCCCAGCCAATCGCTGGTACAGATGCCCGGCACCCAGTGGAAATATTCCAACCTGGGGCTGTCCCTGGCGGGCGCAATCGTCGCGGCGGTGGCGGGTACGAGCTATGCCGATTACATTGCGGCCAATATTCTGAAGCCGTTGGGCATGGCGAGCACCTATGTAGATGTGTCGCCGGATGTGCCCAATGCGGCGACGGGCTATGGCGCGCGCAAACCCGATGGCAGCCGCGATGTCGTCCCCTTCACCGATTGCAAGGGCATTGCGCCCGCCGCCAATATGGCTTCGACGGTGGCGGACCTGGCCCAGTTTGCCATGTTGCAGATGCGGGGCGGCCCGCGCCAGGGTGCGCAGGTGCTCAAGGGTGCGTCGATTCGCGAGATGCACCAGATGCACTATCTGCATCCCGGCTGGCAGACGGGGCGTGGCCTGGGCTGGCATCTGTGGCGGCTCAATGGCAAGACGCTGGTGGGGCATGGCGGCGCGCTGGAAGGGTTCCGCACCGATGTGCAGATCTGTACGGAAGACAAGGTGGCGGCGGTGGTGCTTTCCAACAGCCACGACGCCGTGCCCGTCTATTATATGGAAAAGATTTTCAAATGGGTGGTCCCGGCGTTGGTCAAAGCGGCCAACCCGCCTTCGCCTGCCGTCGCGCCCGACGCCTGGCACCGCTATGTAGGGCGTTATCACAATACCTGGACGACCAATGTGCAGGTGCTGGTCTATAACAACAAGCTTGTCGTCATCTATCCCGAAGGGGATGACCCCATGGCGTATCACGTGGTACTGACGCCCGTCGATGACCACCGCTTCCGCATCGAAGGCGGCGATCCCGGTGGCGCGCCGGGTGAATTGGCCTGGTTTGAAACCGACGACGCGGGCAAGGTGACCCGGTTGAATATGGGCAATAATTTTTATGAACCCTATGCCGAAACCGGCAATGCATAGGCAGTAATCTGGGCGTGCACTTCACCTCTGTAAAACTACGTACTTCTGCAAAATCTGCATTTCCGCAAAACCTGCACTTCTACAAAACCATGCAGTCGGCGCTACACAGGATTTTTCTACAAGTACATTTTTATAACAGGTTCAAGGAGACATTGCGACCATGAAACGATATCTGATGGGTTTGATTGTTGTGCTCTTGCTGGCCGGCTGTGCGCCTGCGCCGGTCACCGATGCGCCGGCCGCGAGCGACCCGGATAGCCGCGACGGGGGCAGCATTATGGTGGGCAATATCGAAGACCCCAATTCGCTGGATCCCCACAAGACGATTATGGCGACGGCTTCGGGCATTATGAGCTGGCTCTATGCCCGGCTCTTCTATATTAACGAAGAAGGCTTGCCTGCCGGTTGGTTGGCCGAAAGCTGGGAAGTGAGCGAAGACAGCACGGTTTTGACTGTGACGCTGCGCGAAGGGCGCACTTTCCACAACGGCGAGCCGATCAACGCCGCCGCCGTGGAATTTACCTTCAACCGCCTGCTGGACCCGGCCACCGCCGCGCCCGCGCGCGAACAGGTCGGCCCGCTGAGCAGCGTCACCGCGCTGGACGATCTGACCGTGGAGTTTGTCTTTGAAGAACCCTATGCGCCGTTCTTTTTCGCGGCCAGTGGCGCTTATATGGGCATTCTGCCGCCGGGCGCAGTGGAAGAACTGGGCGACGATTTTGGGCGCAACCCGGTGGGCAGCGGTCCGTTCATGTTCGATTCTTGGACAACCGGGCAGGAAATTCGCCTGGTGCGCAATCCCGACTATGAAAATCCCCGCACCGACCGTCTGAATTCGGGTGCGCCCTATGTAGACGAGCTGGTCTTCAAGACCATCCCCGAATTGGGCACGCGCATTGCCGCGCTGGAAACCAGCGAAATCAATGTGTTGGGGCTGACCCGTGAAGCCGTGCCCCAGTTTGAAGGCAATCCCGATTTCGCGATTTTCAGCGCCGAACAGACTGCGAGCCTGAACTTCATCGAATTCAACTACACGCGCCCGCCCTTTGATGATGCCCGCTTCCGCCGGGCCTTTGGACTTGCCATCGACAAGGGAGCCATTGTGCTGGGCGCCTATGGCGGCTATGCCACACTGAACCCCAACCCCTATCCCAACGGCAACCCGGGCTGGGATCCGGCGATTGGCGAAGAATTTGGCATGGCATATGATCCCGAAGCCGCGGCCGCGCTGTTTGAAGAAGTGGGCTATGTGCTGGATGAAGCCAGCGGCGTGCGCACAGCCCAGGGCGTGGCGGGTGTGGAAGATGGCACCCCTGCCGAGTTTGTCTGCTGGACCTATCCCAACGAAATCAAACAGCGTGAATGTGAGATCGTCCAGGCCAATCTGGCCGATGTGGGCGTGACCATCACCATTCAACTGACCGATTTCGGCACCATGTCGGCGGAAATGCCCAACGGCGAATTCGATTTCGACGTCATGCGCTGGACCTGGAACGAGCCGGTGATTCTGTCGCTGCTCTTCAAATGCCCCGGCTGGCAACAGCTCTATTGCAACGAAGAACTGGATGAGCTGCTGATCGCGGCCGAAACCGAAATGGACCCGGTCGCGCGGCTGGAGATCGTCGCGGAAATTCAGCAGGCTATTCTGGAAGATGCGGTCATCGTCCCCTTTGCCAGCGACTGGTACATCACCGCCTCCGATTCTGCCATGCAGGATCTGCGCTATGATGCCACCTTTGGCCTGACCTATGACGATGTGTGGTTTGATGACTAACGGCATGAGTTTGACAGGGTAAGCAGGCGTCTGTGCCCCGCTTACCCTGTCCGCTTTCAATCTGCCTGGAAGTTACGCACTTTACATCTGTATACCTTCCCGGAAGCTGCCAGCTTCCGGGAAGGTGAAGCATCTCAAGAAGGAAACTCAAGGTGTTCGTTTACCTGGTTCGCCGCTTGCTCATGTTGATCCCCGTGGTGCTGGGTGTGCTGACGCTCACCTTTTTCATGCGGGCCTTGATTCCGGGCGACCCCATCATGATTATGTTCCAGGGCGAGATTCCCCCCAGCCCCGAACTGGTGGCGGATCTGCGTCGGGAACTGGGGTTGGATGCGCCGCTGCCCGTGCAGTATGTGAACTATGTGGCAGGTGTGCTCCAGGGCGATCTGGGGGTTTCGGTGCGCACCCGTCGCCCGGTGACCACAGAAATCTTTGAACGCTATCCCAATACGGTGATTCTCACGGTGGCGAGTTTGTTGATTGCCACCGTAGTGGGATTGACGACCGGCATATTGGCGGCAATCTACAAAGGCACGCCCATCGATACCATTACCATGTTTCTGGCGATGTTTGGGCTTTCCATGCCGGCCTTTTGGTTTGGGCTGCTCATGATCCAGTTTTTTGGGGTCAATCTGCGCTGGTTTCCTGTCATGGGGTCCGGCTCCTGGTTGCATCTGGTGTTGCCGGCCATGACGCTGGGCGTGATCGCCTCGACGATTCAGGCGCGGGTGGTGCGATCCAGCATGTTGGAAGTGCTCAATTCGGATTATGTGCGTACCGCGCGCGCCAAGGGTCTGCACAACCGGCTCGTCATTCTGCGCCATGCGCTGAAAAATGCGCTGATCCCCACCGTCACTGTGCTGGGTTTGCAAGTGGGCGGTTTGCTGGGCGGCGCGTTTATCATCGAAACGGTCTTTGCCTGGCGGGGCATTGGCGAAATGGCGGTCAATGCCATCTCCCAGCGCGATTTTCCCCTGGTCCAGGGTGTGATTGTGGTGGTGGCCGT
>JBBDIO010000179.1:0-1130 GCA_040880365.1 Litorilinea sp. | reverse complement strand
CTTGACCCCGCGCCGCGCCCGGTGGGGAAAGCGCCATGAGCGAACAGAGTAGCGCCCTGCCGAATCCGGGCGCGGGCCGACCTGCGCCTGTGGCGGACAAAGTAGGCGGCGACCTGCATCTGCAAGCCGAAGCTGCGCGCGTGCGGCAACGGACGGGGCTGCAATTGGTCTTGCGCGATCTGGCGCGCAAGCGCGAAGCCTGGTTGGGCAGCACAATTGTGCTGGCGTTAATCGTGGCGGCCATCTTTGCCGGTCTCATCGCACCGTATGATCCCTATGCCATCAATGTGCAGGATCGTTTGCAATCGCCCAATATGACCTATTGGTTCGGCACCGACGATCTGGGGCGCGATATGTTTAGCCGGATTGTCTACGGCGCGCGCACCACCATCCAGACCGGGGTCGTCGTGGTCTTGATTGCCGCCTCGCTGGGCACGTTGATTGGGCTGCTTTCGGGCTATTTTGGCGGTGTCGTCGATTCCGTGCTCATGCGCATCATCGACGTGGGGCTGGCTTTTCCCTATATTCTGCTGGCGTTGGCGATTGTGGCGAGCCTGGGGCCGAGTCTGCAAAATGCGCTGGTAGCAATTGGCCTTGCCTATGTGCCCGGCTGGGCGCGTTTTGTGCGGGGCAGCGTGCTCACGGTGAAGGAAAACGAATACATTACCGCGGCGCGCGCGCTGGGCGCAACCAATGCCCAGATTGTACGCCGCCATGTGCTGGTGAATGTGTTGCCGTCGATTATTGTGCTGGCTAGTCTGGATTTTCCGGCGGCAGTGCTCTCTACCGCCGCGTTGAGCTATATCGGGCTGGGCGCGCAGCCGCCCACAGCCGAATGGGGCGCATTGCTCACAGGCGCACGCAGCTTTATGCGCACCGCGCCGTGGCTGGTCAATTTTCCTGGGCTGGCAATTTTTGTCACCATGCTGGGCTTCAATTTTTTGGGCAATGCCCTGCGCGATACGCTGGACCCCAAACTACGCCGCCAATAAATCTCTGTCTGTAGATCGCGGTTTGTAAACCCGCGCTAGCCGATCTCTGCAATCCCGTCGCACCTGTGACGGGGTTGTAGTCTTTTTTATTTCCCGCCCTGTTTTGTCAATTCCACAATTTCTGTTTGGCCCAGCGCG
>JBBDIO010000178.1:0-21598 GCA_040880365.1 Litorilinea sp. | reverse complement strand
ATCGTGAGCGGGCAGATTGCCGTCAACGATGGCACAATTCGGGGCGGCGATGGGGGCGATGTGCCGCCGCCTGTGGGCGATGCCAATGGCGGGGCCGGGGGCAATGTGTTTGTCTTTGCCGGGCCGGAAGAGCCGGGGATGCTCATCAACCGCGGGCTACTGCGCGCCGGAGACGGTGGCCGTGGCTTCAATGGCGGGCCGGGTGGTGATTTGGCGCTGCTGGCGACGAGTCTGCTGGTCATCGACGGCGGCACCCAGCAAGCGGGCGCGGGCGGTGCGGGCGATGGTGACAATGGCGGCAGCAACGGCGAGGATGGCGCTGCAACCGTTGCGGGCGCGACCATCTGGAACAATGGTGAAGTGACCCAGGCCACAGACGGCTTTGCGTTTACGATCCTGGGACCGGCCTCGCGTGTGCTCGCGCCCGGCGCGCGCGTGTTGGTGCCGTTTATCTTCCTCAACCGGGGCGTGAACAATGACGCCTATTCGCTGATCTGGTCCAATTCGGCTAAGTGGCCGCTGGAAAATCTGCCGGACAGGGTGAATATCGCGGCCCTACGCTTCGGCGTGTTGCTGGTGGATACCCGTTTGCCGCGGGATCTGGCGCTGGGCGATCAGACGATGCTGCGGCTTTCGGCGCGTTCGCAGGGCGATCCGCGCCTTGCCAACGACCGGGCTGTCCGTCTGCGCGTGGGCGGCGCGACGACCTTGCACCTGCCCCTGGTGGGCCGCAATACGCAGTTGCAGCCCACGCCCGCAGTGCCCAATCCACCCACCGGCGTGCAGAACGAACGCATCTTCATGTCTACACTGTTCCGGTAGCCTGGTTCACCTTCAACCTTCATCCTTGCTTTTACGCGGATCGAGCAGTTGATCGATGTGCATCCAGAGGATGCGTGAATAGCGGAAAATGAAGGGCCAGAGCAGGAGTAGTTCGACGCTGATGACTGTGCTGAATTCCACCGTATTGGTGCCGCGGATGTAGAGATAGAGCGCGGTAGGCACGATGATCAGAAAGCCCAGCACATAGGCAAAGAACATGGCGTTGAGGAAGAAGCCGCTTTCGCGTTCAAAGTGGACGCCGCAGACGGGACAGTCGCGGTGCATGCCCAGAAATGAGCGAAAGGCTTTGCCCTGCAAACAGACGGGGCAACGTTGGAACAAAATCGCGAGCGGTCGGTTCATGGGATTTCGGTTTCTGCCCCGCACCCAGGTACGTGACCGGGGGGGGGGGCGAGTGTATCTAGCGTTTGTGAATGGCGACGGTGAGAGGCGTCGCGCCCAGCGTAAATTCGGCCTGGGGCAGATGTTCGGGAATGTCATCGCCCTGTTCGGCATGGACCTGCACCAGATCGACCGACAAGGTTTCTTCGCGCACATAGTCGCCAAAGCGTGCCAGCAGCGCGTGGATGAGTGAGCTATCCGCGCCGTCGGATTCGAGCAGATAGGTGACGATGCGGTCGCTGATTTCCAGCTCGGCATCCTTGCGCAACTGCTGAATGCGCCGCACCAATTCGCGGGCATGGCCTTCCTGTTCCAGCGCGGCGTCCAGTTCGGTGGTCACTGCCACCAGATAGCCGCCCGCTTCGGCTACGCTGAACCCGGCGCGCGGGGTCGAGCGCACTTCTACATCTTCGGGCGCGATGGCATAGCGTTCGCCCTCGGCTTCGACTTCTACCGTTTCGCCGGCGGCAAAGCGCGCGGCCAACTCGGACTGATCCATCTGTGTCATGGCCTGGCGGATCTTGGGATAGCCCTTGCCATACTTCTGCCCCAACTGCTTGGGATAGGGGAAGATCTCCACATCCACCAGATCGCCCGCCGCGCCGGCAAAATCCAGCAACTTCACATTCAATTCATCGAGCACAAAGCCCTGGAGCCGTTGGAGACCGGCCTGTTCTTCGGACGTGCGCGCCCGTACCACACATTGGGCCAGCGGCTGGCGCACTTTGAGATTGGCGGCCTGCCGCGCCGAATGGCCCAGACTGGTGATGCGCTGTACCAGGTCCATATCCATATTGAGCTGGGCGTCGATCTGCCCGGCATCATATTCAGGCCAACGCGCCAGGTGCACGCTATCGGGGTGGTTGGCATCCAGGTTCACCACCAGGTTCTGATAGAGTTCCTCGGCCACAAAGGGCACCGTGGGCGCCAGCAAGTGGGCAACCGTCTGCAAGACGTGGTGGAGCGTGCCCAGCGCTTCGGCGTCGCCATCCCAGAAGCGGCGACGGCTGAGACGTACATACCAGTTGCTCAGGTTGTCGACAAATGCGCCAACGGGGCGGGTCGCGCCCAGCACGTCATAGTTTTCCATACTCTCGGTCACATCGCGCACCAGCGCATTCAGCTCGGAAAGCGCCCAGCGATCCAGTTGATTGCTCACCGTGCCGGCCTGGGGCGGGGCGGCCAGGTCGGGTGTCCACTCTGCCAGATTGGCATAGGTGACAAAGAAACTGTAGGTATTCCAAAGCGTATTGAAGAACTTGCGCACCGTCTCGCCTACCAGATTCACGCTGAAGCGGCGGCTGTTGCCGGGCGGGCTGGCGGTATACATGTTCCAGCGCGTGGCATCGGCCCCGTGGGTCTTGAACACTTCCCAGGGATCGACCACATTGCCGCGCGATTTGCTCATTTTGCTGCCGTCTTCGGCCAGGATATGGCCCAGACAGATGACATTCTGGTACGCAGGCCGCGCGAAGAGCAGCGTACTCACCGCGTGCAGCGTGTAGAACCAGCCGCGCGTCTGGTCGATGGCCTCGCAGATATAATCGGCCTGATTCTGGCGTTCCCAGACTTTCTGGTTTTCAAACGGATAGTGCCATTGGGCCACGGGCATGGAACCGCTATCGAACCAGCAGTCGGCGACTTCGGAGACGCGGCGCATGGTGCCGCCATCGGGCGCGGGCCAGGTGATCTCGTCTACATAGGGGCGATGCAGGTCCAGCTCGTCCAGGTTGCGCCCGGTTTTTTCTTCCAGCTCGGCAATGCTGCCCACACACTCGGTATAGGTGCTGCCGGGCGCGTCGCTCTGCCAGAGGGGCAGCGGTGTGCCCCAATAGCGGTCACGGCCCAATGCCCAGTCCACATTGTTTTCCAGCCAGTTGCCAAAGCGGCCCTCCTTGATATGCTCTGGATACCAGTTGATCTCCTTGTTGAGCGCGACCAGATCGTCCCGGTGGGCACTGGTGCGGATATACCAGGTCTCCTTGGCATAGTAGAGCAGCGGCGAATCGCAGCGCCAGCAGAACGGGTAGGAATGCTCGTATTCGCCCGCTTTGTAGAGCAGACCCCGGCTTGCCAGTTCCTCCTGGATGGCGGGATCGGCATCCTTCACAAATACGCCGGCCCAGGGGGTGACTTCGGGCTTGAATTTGCCCGCGGGGTCGATGGTGAGAATCATGGGCAGGCCCTGTTTGCGCCCGACTTCCATGTCGTCGGCGCCGAACGCGGGCGCGATATGCACGATGCCCGTGCCGTCGTCGGTGCTCACAAAATCGCCCGCCACCACATAGGCATAGTCCTGCTCGACAGGATAGAAGCGATAGAGGGGCGTATAGCGCAGCCCCAGCAGATCTTTGCCCTTCATCTGTTCCAACACTGCATAGCCGGGGGTGAGGACGCTTTCGGCCAGGGCCGCGGCGAGATAGAGCGTCGTGCCGTCGGCGTCGCGGACCTTCACATAGTCCAGCTTTTCGCCTACGGCCAGGGCCACATTGCCGGGCAGTGTCCACGGCGTAGTGGTCCAGGCCAGCAAATAGGTATCTTCCTGTTCCGCGACCTGAAACTTGACATAAACGCTGGGATCGATGGTGCCGTCTTTGTAGCCCTGGGCCAGTTCGTGGCTGCTGAGGGGCGTTCCACAGCGCGGGCAATAGGGCACCACCTTGTGCCCCTGGAAGAGCAGGTCCTTTTCCCAGAGTTGCTTCAATATCCACCACAGCGATTCGATATATTCGTTGTGATAGGTGACATAGGCAGTATCCAGATCGACCCAGAAGGCCATGCGCTCGGTGAGGCGTTCCCACTCTTCGATGTATTCCTGGGCCGAGGCGCGACAGCGTTTGTTAAATTCTTCCACGCCAAACGCTTCGATCTGCTGTTTGCCGCTGAGACCCAGTTGCTTTTCGACTTCGATTTCCACGGGCAACCCGTGGGTATCCCAGCCGCCCCGGCGTTGGACAAAGTAGCCCTGCATGGTCTTGTAGCGGGGGAAGATATCTTTGAAGGCGCGGGCCAGCACATGGTGAATGCCGGGACGCCCATTGGCCGTGGGCGGGCCTTCGTAGAAGACATATTCCGGGCCTTCGGCGCGCTCCGACATGCTGCGCTGAAAAACATCACGCTCGCGCCAGATCTGCAACACCTTTTCTTCCATGTCGGGGTAATGCACACTCGGTTTTACATCGCGAAACGTGGAACGGGTTTGTAATTCGCGGCTTTCTACCATTTTTCTGTCTCCTCTGACCACTGCCCGGAAGTCACTTCCGCCACACTGGATTGTTCATATGCCCGATTGCCGGTAAGCTCGTGGAATTGTTCTCTGTGCTTCTGCCAACGCTGTGTGCCTGCCAACCCTGTGTGCCTACCAACCCTGTGCGCCGGGCGGCTCTAGTGCATAGTTAGGTTGAAATTGGCATTTGTTGTAGGTCACAGCTCCGGCTGTGACGACTGTGTAACGACCCATGTCACGCCAGGAGGCGTGACCTACGAAAGAATTCAATATCCTTGCGAACAGCGCCCTAGTCGGGGGTAGCAACTTCACCCAGTTCAATATAGACTCGTTTGTTGATCGCGCCCTTGCTTTTGTAATCGACAATGCGCATGGCGCCCACTTCGCTAGTGTTGTGCACATGGGTGCCGCCATCGGCCTGCAAATCCAGCCCGGCCAATTCTACAATGCGCACTTCGCGAATGCCTTCGGGCAGCAGATTGATCTTGGTGCGGATCAGATCCGGGATGGCAAAGGCTTCTGCGCGTGGCAGAATCTTGCTGCTCACAGGGCGCGCGGCCGCGATTTCGGCATTACATTTGAACTCGATCTCGCCAATCAGCTCGCGGCTCAGGGCGGCGAATTCAAAGTCCATGCGCCCTGCACCGGGGTCCATATTGCCGCCGGTCACGCTGGCGCCATAGTCGCGCCAGACCACGCCACACAGAATGTGCATGGCGGTGTGGGTGCGCATGATCTGATAGCGGCGATCCCAATCCAGCGCGCCGTGCACCGCGCTGCCTGTTTGCAGGGCGCGGGCAGCAGCATCCACCTGATCGGGCGCACAGGTGACCGTGTGTACTAGATCTGCGCCCGCGCGCTTGACCTTGCTCACCGGCAGCGTCAACCCCTCGGTTGTCGGTCCGGCAATCGTCAGGGAGCCGGTATCTGCCGGCTGGCCGCCGCCGCCGGGATAAAACGCGGTGCGGTCCAGCGTGATCTGAAAAGCAGTATCTGCGCTCGAGTCTGCTGCCACGCCGGCGAGCGTGGCGTCAAATTCATGCTGATAGGCGTCGGTATAATAGAGTAATTCGGTCATGTTGTCTTTGCCTTCCCTATCCAAACTGGTTGCAACAATTTATATGCAATCATCTGTACACAACAAAAAGCCCATCCCCACACTGGGGACGGGCTGAATAGTCCGCGGTACCACCCCGGTTTTCCTCACCGCTGCGGTTATGCAGGGTTGGAACACCTTGGTACAGAGCCGGTAGTCGAGTTGGCGGTTCACTGTCACGCCCGGTGCTGTGAGCCGCCAAAGCTGAGGCTGCGCAGAGCACCATCGAGTGAATCTACAGATAGAGTCTACCGATTCTGTGGCGGGGATAACGGGTCGCAAGCCCGGCGATGCCTACTGATACAGGGCATGTATGCCCTGCTGTTCGGATCGCTGCTCCCGAGGGATTTTCCACACATGTGCCTGGGCCGAACTTCCACTGTCTTCGGCTCGCTGCGACTGGCTGCGCCAGCCATTTGCCGGTTCACACGGTGTACTCGTCTCGATCAACGCAATCAAGTATTGTATACTCTGACGCCAAAGCCTACCACGCGGTATGGCGGCTGTCAATATTCAGACGAGAAATTTTTTGGGCGCGGTCAACTGGCAGTCAACTGCGGGCATGATTCCACACAGAATCGTCATTTATGGTATAGCCTTGACTCAGCCCATAATGTTTGTGCGACAAAGATCATTGCGACAAAGGTCATTTGGCAGCGCGTCCCCAAAGATTACCTGAAAGACTGCCTGCCCATTATTCACCAGACTGACCACAGGACAAATTTACGCTTTTATGAATACTGCAAATCTGGAAATTATTATCATTCTTGTGCTTGTGTTGGCCAATGGCGTGTTAGCCATGTCGGAAATGGCCCTGGTTTCGGCGCGCTCGGCGCGGCTCGAACCTTTGGCGCGTGCCGGCAACGCCCGCGCGCGCATGGTCACTGATCTGATCCGCGCACCGGGTACATTTCTTTCCACGGTGCAGATCGGCGTCACGCTGATTGGCATTCTTATTGGTGTGTTTGGTGGGGGGATGGTCGCGCAATCCATTGCCCCCTGGCTGACGCCCGTGCCCCTGATTGGTGGATATGCCCAGGGCATATCGGTGGGGATAGTGGTGGTGATTACCACTTATCTGAGCCTGGTATTGGGCGAACTGGTGCCCAAGCGGCTGGCTTTGCGCTATCCAGAATCGATCTCGATGGCAATGGTTTTGCCGCTGCGGGTGCTTGCCAGGATTACTTATCCCATGGTAAAGCTGCTCGATTGGTCTACCCATGCCGTTTTGACCCTGTTGCGCATCCCCACCGATGAGGAAGTTGGCGTGAGCGAGGATGAGGTGCGCTATATGTTGCGTCAGGGCACGGACCTGGGGGTCTTCGAGCCGCTGGAACATGATATGGTGGGGCGAGTTTTTCGCCTGGCAGATCAGAAGATGGGCGCGCTGCTGACGCCACGCACCGAGATTGTGTGGCTGGATGAGGATGATTCCCACGACGAAATTCTCGCCAAGGTGCTCGAAAGTGGGCGTTCCCGCTTTCCGGTGGCAAAAGGCGAGCTGGATCAGGTGACGGGCATTGTGCTGGCTAAGGATCTGCTGGCGCAATATACGGAATCCCAGAAATTTTCGTTGAAGTCGATTCTGCGCCCGGCGATTTTTGTGCCGGAGACTGCGCCCGCGCTGACGGTGATCGAGCGCATGAAACTGGCGCAATCCAAGATTGCCCTGGTGATCGATGAATATGGCGGGCTGGCAGGTCTGGTGACGATTGAGGATGTGATAGGCGCGATTGTAGGTGAGATGATCGAGGAGGGTGAATCGCTCGAATCGATGGCTATCGAGCGCGAGGATGGCAGTTGGCTGGTGGATGGCATGATGACAACGGCTGAATTTTCTGAACGTTTCGAGGTGGAGCTGGGCGAGGTGGATCGGTTATATATGACGGTGGGCGGATTGGTCATGACCGCGCTGGGCAAGGTGCCCGTAACTGGAGATGTTTCCACCTGGATGAATCTGCATCTGGAAGTGATAGATATGGATGGTCGGCGCGTGGATAAAGTGATGGTGCGCAAAATGACGCCGGCTGAAATAGCCGCAGCCACCCAAGAGACGCAAGACGCGCTGGACGAGGATACGTCAACAAACAGCTAGGCGTGCAGACCGCCAAGTGTGCAGACCGCCAAGCGTGCGGATAGCTCTGTTGTCGAATAAGGTTCGCGCTGTCGCGCTGCGCAGTTGTTTGTGGCGCGCGGCTGTTCAAAGCCAAAGCGTGCCCATTCCAGGCCGAAAAGTTTGGAATGGGCACGCTTTTTATATTATCGAATGTGTTTTCTTACGTCGCACCTACAGCCGACGAGTTTTCATCGCTTCGGAACTGCGTGCAGCACTAATGCAGATTGCCTGCACCGAATTGCCTGCACCGAATTGTCCGTGTCGAATTGTCCGCGCACACTCTCGCGGTTGCGCAGGTCCGTCTAGGAGACCTTGACCTGATTCTCGATATGGTCGAATTTCAGCCCGGAATTGGTCAACGAAGTGCGCACGGCATTTTCGATCCGGTTCTGTTCCTGGGTGGAATGGACAATGCCGCCCAGTTTGATCACACCGGCTTCGATGCTGGTGGTGATCAACGAGTGATCCCGAATCATGGGATCATCTTCCAGGGCCTTTTCGGCGATTTCCAGCAATTTGCTATCGTTATAGCCATTGCCACCACCACCGAATAGTTTGGTTAAGAAACTCATACATCCTCCTTAAAACTTGATGGATATTGTCTTGTTCTGTGTCTCGCGCCCAGCCACCGAATCTCTGATCGAAATTCAGTGGCTGTCTCTGTGTACCCTGCGTTCGCGCGGTGTTCGCGCTATACCGTTCAGATTTGGGATCTTCCCTCCTCTAAACGACGGGCCGTGCCGGACGCGCCGGCCTGGTCAACATGCCAACCAGCAAAGCCAATACTGCTGAACCGACAATCGACCAGACGATGGGAAATGTGCGGTCACCGACCTGGAACGCAATCCATTCGGGCAACCCAAACTGGCGCGCTAACCACATCCCCAGAAATGCACCGACAAACCCTACCACGATAGAAGTCAAAAGTCCACCGAGTGAATATCCGGCCAACGCCTGACCGGCTGCGCCGCAGATTGCGGCAATGAGAAGCAGGATCAAGAATTCTACCAGAGTCATTTTTGCAAACCTTTATTCGCTCTACATGATGATTGCCCAACGATTGCCATACATTTTGCATACAATCATTGACCAACCTTGCTTGGAAAGTCATATCACACACTCACATCTACTGTGTTTTTACTGTGTGTTCGCACTGTGTGCTCGCCTTTCAGCATAGGGCAGCGCGGGCGAGTGGGGTATAGATAACGTTACGGTTTGCAGGGTGAAGACAGGGTAGAGATTTTTGGGTATTGGGGTGTGGTACAGGGGAAAACGATTTCGCCCGCGCCCGGTAGCTTGCGGATGCAATGGGCGCGGGCGAACGACTTTGTTATGCCATTCAGTGAGTTATGCCATTCAGCGAATAGAGCCGCTGTTGAGCGCAAACAGTGCGTCGGCAAAGTCGGCGATTTCCTGCTGCACGGTGGCATCGGCTTCGGTTGTGCCTGCGCCACTGAATACCAGGCGCAGCGTCATCCCGTCGGCGGTGGCCGGGTCGGCAGTCTCCATGTCAAAGGGCGCATATTCATCCACCCACGCGTAGACCTGCGATAGTTCCTGCTCATTCATGCGCCGTTCACCGATGGTGGTAGGTTCGTCGCCTTCACAGGTGGTGGCGTGGACCATGCCGGTGACATCAACGGTCAGGCTGTCGCACAGCCCGGCAATGCCGCCTTCGCGCTGCCAGGCAAAGACCAGGCCCCACGTCGCGTCGGATGTTTGACCCGCTTCGGCTTCGCGCGCGGCCACGCGCGCCCATTCGGCGATCATACGTTGCTCGGTGGGTGTGGCGGGCTGGCGACCCGTGCCGCGAAATTCCACATAGCCCGCAGGTGTCTCCGCGCTGAAGGCGGCATAGGTGGCGGTGAACTCATCCAATTGATCCTGACGGCTTTCTCAGCCAGATAGCCCTGCATCTGCACAGCATAGCAATCGCCAAAGGCAACGCCCAGCCGGCCAATTGTAGCTTCGCGACAGCCGTCGTCGCTGTGATTCCAGAGGATTACCGGATCCCCAACCTGGGCCTGGGGTGCGCTCGCCAGGCGGATGGAATTGCCGGTGGCATCGGTGTGGTAGACGTACTCGGCCACGGTATCGCCCAGGGTGACTTCCAGCACGACCCGGTAGCCGGGCGTGATCATCTGGGCACACAGTTCTGCCGGGTTGGGCACACCCAAACAGGCATCGGGCCATTCGATGGCTTCGACCGCCGCAATGGAAATCGCATCGGCTTCTACTTGCAGTTGCTCTATGGCGGCCGCGCGAATGGTCATGGCGATGGCTTCCGCTTCCGGGTCCAGTTCGCCGACCTCAACATCACCGCCGCTATCATCGTTGCTATCCGTGTCGCTATCACTCCCGCGGGGTTCCTCATAGTCGGACGCGGGGCGGATGTGGCTGCCATCGCTGTTGGTGTGATAGGTGCTTTCGCTGCCGTCCACATTCACCACCACGCGATAGCCGGGCGTGATGACCAGGATGCAGGATTCATTTGCCCGGCCTGCGCCCAGACAGCCGTCATTCCAATCCACAGCTTCGGCGTTGACGATGGTGACCGCGTCGGCGTCGATGCCCCGTTCCTGGGCGACAAAATTTTGCACACTGCGTTCGACCTGACCAATCGGTTCCATGTCTTCCTCGGCCGGTTCAGGACTTGCGGCCGGGCTTGGCTCCTCCACTGGGACCGGGCTGGGTTCTGCAATTGGCTCGGCTGTGACGGGTGCGGGTGGCGGCGGCGTGCCCGACTGCGGCGCAATCGGGGCGCAACCGGCCAGCAACAATAGCGCGCCGGTTGCTACACCGGCGGTCATTCCGATTGTCATTCTGGCTGTCACCCGTCGCCACTGTCCGGCTTTTTGTGCGATCACTGCGATATGGTTCATGGTTTCTTTTGTCCTTCTGTCCAGCCTGTGCTGGGTCTTGGCAATACTGTTCGCGCACGCTACCCTCGGTTTCATGCCTCGGTTTTATGCCTCGGTTTCACGCTGTGAGATTCCCCGTGAACTCACAGAAACTCACTGAATGCGTGTGATGCGCTTTTCCGAATGCGGTGCTCGTCATATAGACGGAAGCTAGCGCGAAATGTTCCCCCCGTAAATAGCCCTGCGCAGGCGAAACGGACATAGCGCGATGTATAGCTGTTCGCGCCCGCGAGCTATCTGGGCGCGGCTAGTCGGGCGCGGTTGCGCGCTGCGTGCGGGCGGCACTCGTGCCATGAAATCCTTCCACATGCACCTTGAGCGCCGCGTTCATCTCTTCGATACCGCGCAGGGTATCGCTTTCGATCACGTTGCCCACAAGGGGCGCGAGCAGACCGCCCAGCACCAACCGCTGAAAGAACACTGTGCCCGTCGCGGTGGCGCGCAGCCGGAAAGTGTGCTCGCCGTAGAGCACGTTCGGGTGGATGAAATAGCTGTTCCAGTGTAATTCGGTGGGGGGACGATAGACCCGAATGATGGGGCGAATGGGGACGCCGCGTTGCCCGGAAGGATGGAGAAACGCTTCCAGCTTTTCGCCCAGGCCGACCACCGGCGCTTCCACCCGGCGAATAAAGGGATTCCAGATGGCATAGCGTTCAAAATCGGTCAGCGTTGCCCAGACTACCTCTGGCGGCGCTACGATTTCGATTTCGTCCTGGATTTTGATCACAATGTTCGTTCCTGATGCGTGGGTGGGTTTGGGGATAGCAGACCAATGGGCGAAACTCGGCAGTTCCGCGGTGCGTAGCTGCGGAAACGTGCTGGGGCACCGTCTGCGCTGGGAACGATTGAATTATACCCTATGTCTCGGTTGTCGTCAGTCTGGGCTTTTGGGCTGTCGCCGCAGACGGGGTGCAGTGTGCGCTGTGACGCCTCTGCTGTACTCATCCTCTGCCGTGACATCTGTTGTAACAGAAATTATCAAACGTATCTGCGAACACTATTCACGAGTCTAACATTCTGGTATACTATTTTTCAGAAGTTTTTGAATATCAGGAGGAATTAGTGAACGCAAGCTGGAGCCGAAACGCATTTGTCTACCTGCTGATCCTTGTGGCAGGGGCGGCGCTCTTTTTTAATATCTATCGACCCGATGAATCGCCGCAACAAATCAGTCTGACCCAATTGGCGGAAAGTATCCAACAGGGCAACGTGCAATCCATCGTGGTGAGCAATGACGAAGTCCAGGTCATTGTGTCGGAAAGCCAGCCGCCGCTGACCACGCGGCGCGAACCCAATGTGCCGCTGACCAGCACGCTGACCGGGTTGGGCGTGACGTCGGAAAATCTGGCGCGCGTAACAATCCGCTATGATGCGCCCGCGAGTTCGGGCAATTGGCTGGCGCTCCTGTTCAATCTGCTGCCTTTTCTGTTTATTGTGGGCCTGTTTTTCTTCCTGTTCCGCCAGACCCAGGGCAGCAATAATCAGGCGTTGTCGTTTGGCAAAAGCAAGGCGCGCCTGTTCACCGGCGATAAACCGACCGTGACCTTTGCCGATGTGGCGGGTTCGGATGAGGCCAAGCAGGAATTGGAAGAAGTGGTCGAATTTCTGAAAGAGCCGCAGAAATTTGCCGCGTTGGGTGCGCGCATTCCCAAGGGTGTGCTGCTGGTAGGCCCTCCCGGCACAGGCAAGACGCTTATGGCGAAAGCGGTTTCGGGCGAAGCGGGCGTGCCCTTCTTCAGCATTTCCGGTTCGGAATTTGTGGAAATGTTTGTGGGCGTGGGCGCCAGCCGGGTGCGAGACCTTTTTGAACAGGCCAAGCGCAACAGCCCCTGTATCATCTTTATTGATGAAATCGACGCCGTGGGTCGCTATCGCGGCACGGGTCTGGGTGGCTCGCATGATGAGCGCGAGCAGACGCTCAACCAGATTCTGGTCGAGATGGACGGCTTTGGCACGGATACAAATGTAATTCTGGTGGCGGCTACCAACCGCCCCGATATTCTGGACCCCGCCTTGCTGCGTCCGGGTCGGTTCGACCGGCGTGTGACCATGGACCGCCCGGATGTGAAGGGGCGGCGCGCGATTCTGGATGTCCACTCCAAGGGCAAGCCGATTGCCAGCGATGTGGATCTGGATGTGGTCGCCCGCCAGACGCCCGGCTTTGTGGGCGCGGATCTGGAAAACGTGGTCAACGAAGCGGCGATTTTGGCGGCGCGACGCAACAAGCGCGCCATCGGTATGGTGGAATTCACCGAAGCTGTCGAGCGCATCGGCATGGGCGGCCCCGAACGGCGCAGCCGGCTGATGACCCAGCGCGATAAGCAGGTAGTTGCCTATCACGAAGCGGGACATGCCCTGATTGCCTCGCTGGTTGAAAATTCGGACCCCGTGCAGAAGGTGACGATTGTGCCGCGTGGTGGGGCCGGTGGCTATGTGTGGCGCGTTTCGGAACACGACCGGCTATTGGCGGCGCGCTCCTACTTCACCGATAACATTGCGGTGGCGCTGGGCGGGCGCGTGGCCGAGGAATTGGTCTTTGGGGATATCTCCAATGGCGCCAGCCAGGATATTCAGCAGCTCACGAATATGGCGCGGGCGATGGTCACCAAATATGGCATGAGCAAGGATATGGGGCAGTTGCAATTTGGGCAACAGGATGAGATGGTTTTCCTGGGGCGCGAACTGGCCGAACAGCGCAATTACAGCGAGGAAGTGGCCGAACAGATCGACGCCGAAGTGCGCCAGATTGTGGATACGGCTTATGTTCGGGTGCGGGAATTGATGCAGGAAAACCTGAGCCGGCTGCACGCCATTGCCAATGCCCTGTTGGAGCGGGAAACGCTGGACACTGCCGAGCTTGCCGCGGTGATGCAGGGCGCGTAGACGCCGTATAAACACAGTAAAAATTTACACAACACAGCGGGGATGCGCACTGGCGCATCCCCGCTTTTGATCCCAGCTATTAGATTGGCGAGCGTTGGCGCAGATTAGAGATATTCTTCGGCGACTTCTTCGTCCAGATCTTCGCCCCCGTCGGAATCCTGCTTTTTGAGGATCACCGCGCGCCCCTGGCCCCCGCCCATATCCGGCCCGACCACGCCCTGGGCTTCCAGCTGTTCCATGAGCCGGGCCGCTTTGGGATAGCCCACGCGCAACTTGCGCTGTAACATGCTGGTGCTGCATGTGCGCATTCCTCGCAGCAGGTCAATGGCGTCGAGGATCATCTCGTCCTCTTCGTCCATGCGATCCATGAGGCCATTCCACGGGGCGACCCGAGATTGTGGTTCGCCCGGCTCCTGGCGCAGCTTCCAGAATTCGGTGATCTGGTTGATCTCGTCATCGGCCACAAAGCAACCCTGCACACGGTGCAACTTGGAAGTGCCCGGATGCATGAGCAACATATCGCCCTGCCCCAGCAGCCGCTCTGCGCCCGGTTCATCGAGAATGACCCGGCTATCGATCTGGCTGGAGACTGCAAAGGAGATGCGCGAGGGGAAGTTGGCTTTGATCAGCCCGGTGACTACATCGGTAGAGGGGCGTTGCGTCGCCAGAATCAGGTGAATGCCGGTGGCACGCGCCATCTGCGCCAGGCGGCAGATCTGCCGTTCGATGTCGTCGGCCGCGGTCATCATGAGATCGGCTAGTTCGTCGATAATGAGCACGATATAGGGCAGCGGCTCCAGGGCTTCGTCGTTGGGGCCTTTGCCGCGCGTTTGCTGCGCCAATTCATTATAAGATTCGATATTGCGCACGCCCACCTCGCGAAAGGACTGGTAGCGGTCGTCCATCTGCAACAGCAACCAGGTCAGCGCGCCCATCACCTGCTCCACATCGGTGATGACCTTGCCTTCGAGATGGGGGATGCCGTTGTAGCCGGGCAATTCCACCATTTTGGGATCGACCATGACGAAGCGCAGGGCTTCGGGGCCATGCTGCATGAGCAGGCTGGTGATGATGGTGTTGATGCAGACCGACTTGCCCGAACCGGTGGATCCGGCAATCAGCAAGTGGGGGGCGCGGGCGAGATCGAGCGTAACCGGCGCGCCCGCGGTGTTGCGTCCCAGCCCCAGCATGAGCTTGCCGTTGCTCTGGCGCATTTCGGCGCTTTCCAGAATCCCGCGCAGGGCAACCAGCGACTTGTCGGTATTGGGCACTTCGATGCCCACATAGGGGCGTCCCGGCACAGGCGCTTCGATGCGGATGGCCGGTGCGGCCAGTGCCAGCGCCAGATCTTCGGCCAGACTCACAATGCGATTAACGCGCACCTTGCGCCGCTGGCCCGACGTTTCCAGATAGAGCGGTTCTACTCCAAATTGGGTGACAGTCGGCCCACTTTCCACATGCACGACCCGCACCGGCACGTTGAAATCTGCCAGCGTCTGTTCGATGGCCTGTTCCATGATGCGCAGGTCGCGTGCACCATAGACGCCGGTATCACTGGTGAGAATGTCGATGGGCGGCAGGGCGGAAGAGCGTTTGACCGCCCGCAGCTTCTTGGTGCGCGCCGGTGCCGCCGTGCCGGGTTTGGGTTTGGGAGTCTTTAACAAGTGCGCCAACCCCGGATCGCCATAGATGGGTTGCGCGCTGTCTTCATTCTCTGCATCGTCGGCGGTGGGTGCGACGAAATTCTGGCTTGTGGGTGGTTTGGCAGGCGCGAAGCCGGGTAGCGAGGGCAATGCAGGCAGCACCAGCCGCCGCCGGTGGCGGATCAGCGGGCGACCCACCAGCCGCCGCCAACCCCACTGGATATAGCTCCAGCCGATGGGCAGCAGTTGACCCACATAGGCGGCGAGATAGACCAGGGGCGTATAGCGCAATAGCAGCGTGGTGCCCAGCAGCCCCATGCCCAGCACCAGCGCGCCGGCGACGGTCTGCCCAAAACCGGCGACCAAAATGCCGCCCAGACCCCAGCCCATCAGCCCGCCATATTCGCCGGTGGGGCGGATGGACCATTCAAACATGCTGTTTTGCCCGATGAATGTGCCGGCCTGCAAGCTGAGGATCAGGATTTCGGCCCCCACCAGAGCTTCGGCGCTCCAATAGCCGGCGCGCCGCCCGAAGATGAGCACACAGCCCACTGCCAGCAACAACAGCGCGATCAGCGGCGCCGTCCAGCCGGTCATCTGCACAATCCAGGGCAAACCCTCGGCCAGCCGCAGATTGAGCGCGACCAGACCGCCCGCGATGAGAAAGCCGAAGCCTAAAAATTCTTCGGAAAAATTTTCTTGTATATCCTGCACAAAGTTGGAAAAACCCGGTGTGCGCAATTCAGTTTTTGCCATGTTGGTATCCTCACCCATCTTTCCAATTAAAAAATCCCGGCGGGCCTTGTCACCCGGCGGGATTTTCCTTGCCGTTCAGTATATCGCCCCAGCCATTGCCGGGACAGTACCGAATGCGGTTTAGGATTGCCTGCTCTGCAACCGTGAAACGTCGGCCTGGGGGTGGGCGGCGTCGCGGTCGGCGGGTGATGAAAGGCCTGGTGGTGCTTGTGTTCTGAGACTCTTTTGCTCAGCATCCGGGCGTTCGGCGGGTTCTCTGTCGCGGCTGGATGCGTTTGCGTCCTGCGCGCCAGTGTCCTCCCCATTGCCGTCCTCCTCCCCGTTGTTCTCGTGCCCGTTGTTCTGTTCCATCTCTGAAAGGACCCGGGCCACCTGGCCGATGGCAACGCGCTGTTTGCGATAGAGGTCGCTTTCGCTGATGGCGAGCTGGTCGGCAATTTCGCGCACCTTCAGCCCCTTGATAAAGCGCATTTCCAGAATGTTATAGAGCAGCCACTCGGGCGCACTCAGATTCTGTTTGCCATCGGGGCGCAGATTGGCGATGGCCTGTCCCAAGACCAGGCGTAACGCTTTGGTGGGGTTGCCGTCGGCCTGATGCAGCGCATCGACCACCACCCGCAATTGCACCAGCGGACTCTGGGTTAAGCGTGGCCCACCCCAATAATGACTCAGCGCATCCTTGACCCATGCTTCAAATTCCGGGCTGTGGATGGGGCTGGGGTTGAGAATCGCGCTGGCCGGCGTCAATTCGCTGTCCGCAGCCTGATAGGGAAGGGCCGCATAGCGCATCTGCTGAATGCGTTCGATATCGGGAATGATGCCCCGCAACGCTACAAACACATTCTGCTGGAGCTGGCGATCCATCAAGGCCCGGGCCACATTTTCCAAAATCCGATCCAGCACTTCCACTTCATCCTGGTTGAGGATTGGCGTTTCGGTGCGGGCGCGGATGCCCAGAATACCCAATGTCTGGGCCGGGGTGGTTTCGTCGCCGTTATAGAGCAAAGGCCAGACCCAATAGCCCGCGTGCGAAACCGGACGATCCCACTGACGGGCAGTCTGCTCGCTGTGGATGGCCTGGGCCAGCGCTTCGTTCCAATCCTCTACCGCCACAATTTCACGATAGGTGGATTCGGGGCCAATCATCACTTCCAGCATAAGATCCGGCCCGGTGATGATGGCGATAAAACCCGATGGCACGCGCAGCAGCTCGCACAGGGCTACCAGATTGTGTTCCAGAAATTGGCGGAGATCACTTGTCGCCAGAAGCCGGCGGTCGAGTTCGCGCAGCCACGCGATTTCTTCACGGTCTTCTCGATATACAAGACGATCTACAATGCTTTTCGTTACGCTCAGTAGCAATTGGCTCAACACGATGACGCCCGTGATCACGGTGAAAAGCACCATATCACGCGGCAGCCCGATGAGCTGTTCGACGCGGGGGAGAGTGAGAATGGCGAGGATCACCAGAATGGCGACCACCGGGCCACGCACGAAAAAGCGGATCAGGCGATAGCGCACCACGCGGTCGGGGGTGAGCACGCCAAAGTAGGCCACCGAATAGCTCATCACCACCAGGGCCATAGCGACGACGATATTGCCGAAAATTGTGAGAATCAACACCGGAAGTTCGGACATCGCCAGACTGATTGCGCCTACCAGATAGGGGAATATGCCGATGGCGGGCGCGGCCAGCGCGGCCAGTAGATAGGTCATCCGTTGGCGCGAGGTATCGGTGAGACAGCGTTCGCGTGCCCGCCAGATGTTGGCAAAAGCCAGCGCCGTGCCTGCCGTATAGAAAAGTGCAAAAAACCAGAAATAGGGACCAGATTCGAGATAGCTGAAGGGCGGCGTATAGTGGACCGAACCCAGCAGCCCCAGGTCGAAGAGCGCGCCCAGCGCGCTGATGACCGATAGAGCCGCCGCGGCAAAGCCAATATAGCGTTTGCGTTTGACGCGGTAGTTGGTGGCGCGCAGGACCGAGAGCGAAAACAGATAGTAGGCCGCGGGCAAAAACGCAATGCCCACCCATTGCAGCCGCAGCCAACGATTGGCCGATTCGGCGCTGAGCACACGCGCCAGCGCCACATCGCTGGCATAGGTGATCATCACGCACAGCAGCAGCAAGGCAAAGCGGCGGGCCACGCTATCTCGAAAGTTGTAGGTGAGGGTATAGGCCAATAGGGAAAAGGCCAGAATCGTGAGGATCGACGCCAGCGCAACGTTGAGGAATTGGAGCAGATAGCTCAAACTCGGCAAGAAGTCCATGATTTGTGCAAACATTTGGTTCAACTCACCCACTCAATTTCTTCATTCACCACGACCCACATCTTGCGCCGTTTTTTCAGCTCGATGCGGAATCCGCCCCCGACGGTGGGCGTGCGGCGAATGTGTAAATGCAATTGGGCATCCTGTACGGTGCGAAATTCCACCGGCTCCATTTCGATGAGCGGCCCTTCGGTGGTAGGGGCCGGCTCGTCGGGCATGAGCCAGAAGGTTTCGCCCTCGAAGCCCAGATCGCCTGTGATCTCGGCAGAATGGCAGCGAATGCGCAGCTGGGCCGGGGTGCCATCGGGGTTGGGGTCCAAACGGCGGCGCAGGCCCAGCTTGTGAATCAGCACGGTGCGCCGAATCCGAATTGTGTCGGGTTCCTGCGCATCGGCGCTGCGCCCATAGCGGGCCAGGGCATAGGTCGGCCCAAAGGCATCTTGCCGGCCCATCAGGCGCAGGAGTTCTTCGCGTACGCTGTTCCACCCATAACGCCATTCTGCGCTCTGAATCTGATCGCCATATTCCAGCAGTTCCAGCGTGGCTTCGGCACCCAGGCGGCTGAGAATTGCCACCGGCGAAAGGGTGGTGGGGTCTTGCTTGAGCTGTGCCAAAAGCACACCGGGGCCGGCTTCTTCCGATTCGGGCAGGCTGAAGGTGCGGCGTGTGCTGAGGCTGAAAAAGATGCCGAGAATAACCGCGCCGACCAGCAGCCCTGCCAGCGTCCAGGCGACCGGGTCCATCGCTGCGAACAGGCGGTCGGCGCTGGGCAGTTGTTCTAGATCGAGCCACTCTGACAAAGAATCCAATAGTTCGGTCACACAGAATTTCCAATAGTGAACTGTTCATTATCGCAGATTGCAGACGGCAGCGTGCGCGCCTGAGTTTTATCTGTGAATTTTACCATAGGCAGCGGCAAAGGGCGGGCGCATCTGTGCGCGGGTTTTCTGGGCTACGTGAGCCAGTTTATGAAAATTTGCTGAGAATGGGAGTGGACTTACGGCCCTTGTTTGGATTTGTATATATTTCGTACATAGCTTGACAATGAATTGCGCAATCAGTCGAGCGATTTTTGCATCTGTTTTTGCATCTGATCGACAACAAATCCACACAACGAACACGCAATGCAAATTGCAAAGGAGAAACATCATATGAAACGGTTATCGTTTATTGCCTGGATGCTGGTCGCATCGTTGGCGCTGGCGGCCTGTGTCGCAACGCCGGATGCGGCGCCTGCTGCCCCTGCTGCAACCGAAGCCCCTGCGGAAGAAGCCGCCGATGATATGGCCGATGACGAAATGGCCGATGATGAAATGGCGGATGATGAGGCCGCAGCAGAAAGCATGGACATCGTCGATACGGCCATTGCTGCGGGCGACTTTGAAACACTGGTCGCCGCCGTGAGCGCGGCGGGTCTGGTCGATGCGCTGAAGGGTGAAGGTCCGTTCACCGTCTTTGCCCCCACCGACGATGCGTTTGCCGCCCTGCCCGAAGGCACGGTAGAAACCCTGCTGGAAGACCCGACCGGTGACCTGACCCAGATTCTGCTCTATCATGTGGTGCCGGGTGCCGTGATGGCCGGGGACGTGAGCGACGGTCTGGAAGCGGAAACCTTGCAGGGTGGCATGGTTGCCTTTAGCATCGATGGTGAGATGGTGATGATTAACGAGGCCCATATCGTTGCTACCGACATTGTCGCCAGCAACGGTGTGATTCATGTGATTGATGCGGTCATCCTGCCCGCGACGGAGTAGACAATCTGAATTGTCAAGTCAAAATTGTCGAGTCATAGGCAAACCACATAGGGAACTGTCCCTGGACAGGTATCCCCGCGAAGTATCTGAATAGTCAATACTCCTTCCTCCGCTAAGGTTTGGTTGGAGAGACCGGCGGCGAAAGCTGCCGGTCTCTTCGCGGGTTGGCGCAAACGCATACTGCGCAAGGTGGCGAAGCCGGGCATTGGCCGCGACTTTGGCTATGCACTATAATCGCGACAGAGCAAACGCGCGTTTGTTTTTGACCAGATGCCAGTCTATATGCACCCAGCACCGCAAGCCAGCACCGCAAGTGAGGAGAGCAAGCCCTTGGACCTTCGCGACACGCCCGATTCACTGCCACCCGATCCCAGCCCACAGAACTCTCAAACGTTGGATTCGCCAGCGTCTGATGCAACGACGTCTGCTCCGACTGTCCCTGCACCTGCGGCGGCCTGGGCCGGGCCGGCCATCACCGGGCCGATGAGTATTGGGGACCTGCTGGATCGCATTTTTCGGCTCTATCGCGCGCGCTTTGGCGTGCTGGTATTGACCGCCGCCGTGCTCATGGTACCGCTGGCGTTGATCAGCGGCACCATGATGGGGCAGTTTATGGTGGGCTATATGGATTTTGTGCAGAATATGGCGACCTCGGCCAGCACGGACCCAGGGCCTGCCTTTGGCGCGCTGGCAGGCTATGGCGGGGTGATATTCTTCGTTGCCATCCTGAGCGGGCTGGTAAGCGGCATGGTGAATCTGGCGGTAAGCGTTCACGGGCTGCGTTTTTACGAAGGGGAGACACTGACCGTGGTCGAGGGCCTGCGCCGCGCCTTGCCTCGTCTCTGGCATGTGGTGCTGCTCTATATCGTGCAGTTCAGCGCGCTGATTGCCGTGGTCATGGTGGTGGCAGTGGTTGTGATTCTGCTGGTCATGCTGGTGGGATTGGCAGTCGGCGGGGCGGCCATGTTCCTGTTCCAGGATTCGGAAGTGGGCGGGCCGTTGGCCGCGGTGGGGTTGGTGATCCTGTTTATCTGTGGCTATCTCTTTTTGCTGGCGCTCATGGGCCTGCCTGTTCTCTATCTTTCGGCGCGCTGGATTGTGGCCGTGCCCGCCCTGGTTAACGAAGGGTTGGGGCCGGTTGCCGCCTTGCGCCGTTCGTGGCAGCTCAGCAAGGGCAGCACCATGCGCACGGTGCTCTATCTGTTTTTGCTCTTTGTGCTGAGCAGCCTGGTCGTGAGCATTCCCCTGGCTGTAATCCAGCAGATTCTGCTGATTCTCCCCATCCCTGTCAATGTTTCGCTCGGTCTTTCTACCGCGCTGGGATCGCTTTTCAATATCGTGTGGCAGCCGCTCTATGCCATCGGTCTGGTATTGCTCTACTACGATCTGCGCGTGCGGCGTGAATCTTATGATGTGGCGCGGCGGATTGACCAGTTGGAGCAGGAAGTGGGCGCGGCGCGCCCCGCTGCGGGTGTGTGATGGACAGTCGGATGCGCATCCGGCAACGGGTCGGAGTGGTCGCAGGCGTGTGCATGGTGTTGTGGCTTCTGGTACTGGGTGGCGATGTGCGCCACGGGACTTGGGCCCAGACTGCACCCACGTCACCTGCGGGCGAATCGACTCTGCCTGTGGCAGAATACCGCGCGCTGCTGGATAGTGTGCTGGATGAGGTACGGGATGAGGTGGCAGCCGGTGATTTTGCGCCGAGTGA
>JBBDIO010000177.1:980-22040 GCA_040880365.1 Litorilinea sp. | reverse complement strand
TGCACGGCGCGGTCGATCTGCCCGTAATAGGCAGCACTGTCTTTGGTCAGAAAGTGGGGCCAGTGCAAAAATGCCAGGTCGTGCACCGTGATGACGGTGGGGACGCGCGTGTGGAGTGGCGGGATGAAATCGGCGCTGTGAAACAAGTCCAGCCCGAAGCGCATCAGCTCCAGGGGTAGCATGAACTGCTCCAGGCGAGAATGCACCGGCGCAAAGAGCGTGGCGCGCCGAAAATTTGGCTGTCCCACCAGCGGTTCACTGTGCCGGCGGTGTTGAAAAACGGTGAAATCGTCGGTCTGATTCAAAGTCGCAATGGCTTTGACAATGCGGCGAGTATAGCGGCTGATGCCGGCTGGCTGGTGATACATCAGACGTGCGTCGATGCCGATCTGCATTCCGTCTTCCCGACTAAACTTCCCGACTCAAACAGCAGTCTCAGAATAATTAACCCAACAAGTTGTGCTTTTCGGGCGCGCATACCGAGCATCGCGCCCGGCGATACGTGCTTACCCACATTTTATCAGCCCGCTTTCAGATCGGTCAAACTGAAACGGGGCGGCACCTCTGCGCGTTGTATATGTGTTATACTAATGTCCGTATTCAGACACTCGGACAGGGCTGCGTCTTCAAATGGCAGTGCCCATGGGTTTTCCAGTGGGCGATGAAGAGTGAATCGCCGTTGCGGATACGCATTGTTAAAACCATATTGTTCCATACATGATAGTTCCATACATGTGGACTTGCTTGAGGTAAAAGACCATGGAAATAGCACAACTTGCCCAGATGGTTAACTGGTTAGATGAGGAGCATCGGCGCGATCGGGCAGAAATTGCGCGGTTGCAGCAGCGCATCGAGGCCCAGTCGGCAGATATGATCGAACAGGCGCGACGGATTCAGGAACTGGAGGGCCGGTTGGCTGGCACCCAGGCGCATTTGGGTAAGTTTGGGCAGATCGAAGCGTCGATCCAGAATACCAAAGTCGAGCTTTCGGGCATGGTAGAACGCATCGAGGAGACCCGGGTGCAGGGGCAGCGCGAAGTCGAGCGTGCACGTCTTTCTGACCGTGAAATGTTGAGCCGCGAAATCAGCGAAGTGCGCAAGGAACTGCCGCGCCTTACCCGGCTGGAAGAAGCGGTTGATATTCGTTCGGTAGAAGATAATCGTCTCACCGAGCTGATTATGGGCGTGCGCAATCAGATCGGCGCATTGGCTAAAGAAATCGAAGAACGCACGCGTCAGATTCCTTTCCTGTCGGAACAGCGTTCCAGTGATACCAAACGTATTGCCCAATTGCAACAAGAAACGGTGGAACTCTTTAAGCGGGTGGAAGCTGTTTCGGGGCGGCTGCCCGTATTTGAAGAAAACATCCGCAAAAATCACGCCCAAATCGAGAAACTGCCGCCGATTGTAGATACCTTGCGCGATCAGCAGGCGAACTTTATGGAAAAAGTGCGGGCGACACTGGTCGATCGCGAACAGATTATTCACCGCTGGCAAGAGACGATTGAAGAACAAAAGAGCATTGTCACTCAGTCTATCGAACGGGTGCAGAATTTTGGACAGCAAATTGATGTGGCGCGGCGGTCGGTGCAGGAAATGCAGGAATTTAAGGATTTGATTCTGCGCGAGCAGTCGCAGGTGCAAGAATTGCAGCGGTTGGGCGAAGAACGGGTGCGGCGTGACATGGATGAATTCCGCGATGAATTTGAAAAGAAACGCCGCAAAGGCGAATTGCGTCAGGAGCATCTGTGGTCGGAACAGGACAAATATAATCGGGAAGTGGTGGAGCGGTTCCCGCCCATTCACCACGATCTGAAAGTCCACGAGGCATTGATCCAGCATTTGTGGAAATTGCAGGAAACCTATGGCAACTACTTCTCCGTGACGGCGCAGTCGTGGCTGGAAGGGATGGAGAATGCCGCCAAGGCGCGCGACGAAAAGCTGCACATGATCGAGGATGAGTGGCAGCGTCAGCGGCGCAACGCAGAACTTTATGCCAATCAGGTGAGTGGACGCCGCACCACGGGCATCAACAGCGGCGAAGCGGCAGAGCAACGCAACGGTAACGGGCGCAAATAGGCATGATGCGCGTTGTTGGAACGGCGGGACATGTTGACCACGGCAAATCGACACTGGTTCAGGCTCTGACGGGCATTGATCCGGATCGATTGAAGGAAGAAAAAGCACGCGGAATGACTATCGACCTGGGCTTTGCCTGGGTCGATTTGCGTTTGGATGCGGAGGAATCTACCCCCCCGGCAACCGTGCCTGTGGGAATCGTAGATGTGCCGGGCCATATCGACTTTATCAAGAATATGCTGGCGGGCGTGGGGGGAATCGATGCCGCGATTTTGGTGATCGCCGCGGATGAGGGGGTGATGCCTCAAACCCGTGAACATCTGGCGATCCTGGATCTATTGGCCGCGCCCGCCTGTGTGGTCGCGCTGACCAAGATCGATGTGGTGGATGAACCCGAATGGTTGGATCTGGTGGAGCTGGATGTGGAGGCCCTGTTGGAAGAAACGCGCTTTGGCGGGGCGGGCGCGCCGATTGTGCGCGTCAGCGCGCAGACCGGCGCGGGGATGGAAGATCTGCGCGCGGCGTTGGCGCGTGTGCTGACCGAACTTGCTCCGCGACGCAATCGCAATCGACCCCGCCTGCCCATCGACCGCGTCTTTACCCTGAGTGGCTTTGGCGCGGTAGTCACGGGGACGCTATTGGACGGGGAACTGGCAACCGGACAAGAGGTAAACATATTTCCGGCCCAGCGTCCGGCGCGCATCCGCGGGATGCAGACCCACAATCAACCCGTGGCGCAGGCCCTGCCGGGCAGCCGGGTGGCGCTAAATCTGGCCGGTGTCGCGGCATCGGATATTCAGCGCGGTGATGTGGTGGCCTGGCCCGCGACGCTGGAGCCGACCAGTCTGCTGGATGTGGCGTTTCGCGTGCTGCCCGGTGTAAAAAAGCCGTTGCGCCACAATCAGACGTTTGATATTTTCTGTGGAGCGAGTGAGCGGCGCGCAACGGTGCGCCTGCTGGGTGTGGAGACACTGGAGCCAGGCGCGGAGGGCTGGCTGCAATTGCGGCTGGATCGACCTCTGATTGCCGTGGCGGGCGACCGTTTTATTTTGCGGCGTCCTTCGCCCAGCGCGACGATTGGCGGCGGCACCATTCTTCATACGGCGCCCCGCCGCCGCTGGAAACGCTTCGACCCGGCTGTTATCCGCCATTTTGAACAGTTGCAACGCGGCGCGCCGGATGAGCTGTTGTTGGCCGGCGCGCAGAGTGCGCCATTTTCCACCGGGGCAGACCTGATCGAACGCGCCAGCCTGGATGTGGCAACCGGCGAGGATGCGCTGGCCGATTTGCGCAGCCAGGGTGCGCTGTTGCCCCTGTCGGTGGGCAGCGAGACCTATTACGTAACCCTGGAAACTGAAGGCCATTTGCGCCGGGTGATTGACCAAAAACTGGGGACATTTCATGCACAATGGCCCTTGCGCCGGGGTTTGCCCCAAGGAGAAGTGCGTGCGCGGCTGGCAGAAGCCGCAGGTCGCCCTGTCAACGCCCGTATCTCGTCTGCGTTGCTTGAACTGTGGCAGACGGCAGGTGAGCTACGTGTGGAGGAATCCGTAGTTGCCCAGATCGATCACATTCCTACCCCTACGCCGGTGCAGGCTCAAAAAATTCAGGCTGTGCTGACGGAATTTGCGGCGCGCGCGTCTGCGCCACCCGCCGAAAGCGAAACATTGAGTTTGTTGGATGGCGATGAAGAACTGCTGGTTCATTTGCTGGATACGCAACAGTTGCTGCGGCTAAACCAGGGTGTGCTCATGACACATGGCGGATTTGAAGCGGCCACGCAGGCGATTGTAGCGTTGGCGACTGCACGCGGTTCGATCACGCTGGCAGATGTGCGCGATCAGCTGGAAACTAGCCGCCGTTATGCCCAGGCGTTGTTGGAAGAACTGGATGCCCGACGCATTACGCGCCGCGATGGCGACGTGCGTATACTGCGTGCGCCCGGCACAGAACAAGATGATCCTGCACCGTCTGATTCTGCACTGTCTGATCCTGCAACAGTTGTCGCAGACTCCAATTCTCCCGCTGAAGCGATACCCGACGCGTCATCCGCTTCTGAAGCAACCGGATGAGTGGCTGCGACTGTAGTGGATTTTTCCTGTTTTGGCTTTGAGCCTACTTTGTCCCGCGCCAAATCTTTGCAGAGACCCTGGCATACGGTAGAATCCGTCAGTCCCTACATTTGGGCGCAATCTAGATGAGTAGCAGGGAATTTCTTGACGGAACAACCGGCGATACACAATCAATCGGCATCTCAGGCCTCAACACCCCAGGCCCGGTGGTCGGGTTTGGCGATTTTGCTGATACTGGCCGCGTTTGGGCTGCGTCTGCGCGAGCTTACTCTCCAGGATATCTGGTGGGATGAGGCGCGCAATCTGGATGTGGCATTGCGTCCGCTGGCTCAGATTGCGACGGCATCGGAACTGGATATTCATCCCCCCCTCTATTTTTGGCTGCTGCACGCCTGGCTGAAAGTGATCGGCGCGACGGGCGAGATGGGCGCCGAACCGCTGGCATTTCTGGGCCGCTTTCTGAGTGTGGGAGCGGGGTTGGTGGCGGTTGTGCTGTTGTGGGTATGGGGCCGCCGCCTTGGTGGTGCGCGCCAGGGGAAGATAGTGGGCGCAATCGCGTTGTTGCTGGGCGCGTTTTCGCCATTCTGGTTGGCCGAAAGCCAGGAAACGCGCATGTATACGCTTGGGTTTGCGCTGGCGACGGGCGCGGGGCTGGTGTTGCTGCAGGCCGTCGCGGTGCCGAATCGTGTCGGGGTGAATCGGGGCATATCGCCACGGCGGCTGTTGCCCTATGTGCTGTGGGCGGCGGCGGCTTTGCTGGTTCACTACAACATGGCGTTTGTGCTGGCGGCGTGGCATCTGTGGTGGCTAATCTGGGCAGCGGGCCAGTCGGCGCGTCTGCGCAGTGTGCTCGAAAATTTTGGCGCGGGGTTTGCCGTGCTGATATTGGCGTCGCCCATTTTGCCCATTGCCCTGCGCCAGATTCCGACCTATGCCAATCCCAATCTGATCGTGCCAAGTGTGGGGCAATATCTGGCCGACAATTGGCGCGCCTATTGGGGCGGCTATGCCGTGGATGGCACGTCTATGGCAGCTTGGGCCGATTATTGGCTGGTGGTGATTCTGCTGCTGGGCGGCGTGGGTGGAGTCATGTGGTTGGTGCGCGGTCGGTCGCGTGCAGCCGCGAAAAGTGATTGGCGCGTGGCGCGCGCTGGCGTATCATTTTTGCTGATTTGGCTGGTAGGGGGGTTGGCGCTCTACTATATTGCCGTGTGGGATCGAGGCGCATTCAATGTGCGCTACGCCAGCTTTGTGACACCGGCGCTCTATCTGCTGCTGTCCGTGGCGCTGGCAGCCCTGGGTCCGGTGCGGCGGGTCTTGCTGGCGACATTGGTCGTGGGGGGCGGGTTGCTTTCCGCATCGCTTGCTGATCTCTATGACCCTGCCTTTTTTCGCGAGGATGTGCGCGGCGTGGTGGCGTGGCTGGAGGACACAGCAGAGCCAGAGGACATGATCCTGGTCGACCAGCGCTATCCCTTTGGCTTCTACTGGCGTGATTTTGTGAACGATCCGAATGCCGTGGACATTCCCTCGGCAAGCGTTACGCAACAACCCCAGGCCCGCTATCTGTTTGTCGATGTGAACACGCTGGATACGCGGCTCAATGTCTATCTGGCCGGGGCGTCGCGCGTGTTTTGGGTGCAGTGGTTCGAAAGCGATACGGACCCGCGGCGCGCAGTGCCGTTTTTGCTGGATAAAGTGGGCAGCCGAGAGGCCGGGCGCGATTTTCGCGGTTTTGCCGTGAATGTGTGGCAATTGCCGCCTCAGGCCGAATTTACTTTGGCCGATGCGTGGCTGCCGGTGGAGATTGGCTTTGAGGGCGCGGCAACCGCGCTGGAAGCGGCTTTGCCCGCGACGATTGAGGGCACACAGGTGCCGGTTGTCGTGCGCTGGGGTCGCTTTGAACCCTTGACGCCGCGCCGCTGGAAGGCCAGAGTCGCGCTCTACAATGGCGATGGGGCGCGGGTTGCCCAGATCGACACGCGGCTGCTCAACGACCGTCATCTGTTCCCCGGCGAGTGGCAGGCGGGGGATACTCCGCTCAACGTCTATATGCTGCGCTTAGACGCACCGCCTCCGCCGGGACTCTACGAACTGCGGCTTTTGGTGTACGATGAAGACGCTCCCGATTTCATTGCCTGGCCGCATGTGGCGAATGACGCGCAGGCGGTGGATGGGGTTGAATTGATCCTGGGGACGCTGGCTGCGCCTTAAATTTGCCAAGAGTGGGCCAAATTTGCCAAGAGTGGGCCGCCAGAAAAGTGGGCTATGCGGAATTCGACGGCCAGAACTGCGCCAACGCTTTCCCAACGCCACACACCGATTTTACGATTTCGCATTCGTGCATTGTCGAATTCAGACTAGAATACGCTGTCGATGAGCCTCTCGCAACTGACATTTCTGCCCTATCTTGAGCATGAGACGGCAGATCGCCCTGCAAATTTTATCCCCATTTATGAGCCGTGGTTGGGGGAGACCGAAGAAGCCTATGTGCTGGATGCCGTGCGCAGCGGCTGGATCAGCAGTCTGGGCCAGTATATTTCGCGCTTCGAACGCGAATTTGCCGAATATTGTGGGGCCGAACATGGGGTGAGTGTGAGCAACGGCACGGCGGCGTTGCATCTGGCCTTACATGCGCTGGGGATTGGTCCCGGCGATGAGGTGATTGTGCCGGCCCTGTCGTTTGTGGCATCGGCCAACGCGGTCTATTACACGGGCGCTCGGCCCATTTTTGTGGATGTGGACAGCCATACCTGGACATTGGACCCGGAACGGATTGAGCAGCACATCACCCCGCGCACGCGCGCGATTATGCCTGTGCATTTGTATGGGCACCCCGCGCCCATGCACGAATTGATCGAGCTGGCGGCCCGCTATGAGTTGCAGATTGTGGAAGATGCAGCCGAGGCCCACGGCGCGCAGGTGAACGGGCATCGGGTCGGCGCGCTGGGACGCATCGGCGCGTTTAGCTTCTATGGCAACAAGATCATCACAACCGGCGAAGGTGGGATGCTGGTCACCAACGACAGCGCGCTGGCCGACCGCTGCCGCATGTTGCGCGACCACGCCATGCCGCCCGAACGCCGTTATTGGCATGAGGAGGTCGGCTTCAACTATCGCATGACCAACTTGCAGGCGGCGGTGGGCGTGGCCCAGCTGGAGCGCATCGACCAGTTTCTGGCCTGCAAGCGTGCGATTGCCAAACGCTATGACGCGGCATTGCGCGATGTGCCGGGTCTGGTGCTGCCCTATGAACGACCGGGATATACCAACGTCTACTGGATGTATTCGATTTTGGTCCAGACGCCGTTCCCTCTGACGCGCGATGAATTGATCCAGGCTTTGCGTGCACGGGGTATCGACAGCCGCCCGTTTTTTCATCCGTTGGATACACTGCCCTTTTATGCGGGCGAGCCGGCGCGCCCGACCGCAAAAATGCTGAGTGAGTGCGGCCTGAATCTGCCTAGTTTCCCGCGTTTATCCGACGGGCAGCTCGACTATATCTGCACCACCCTGCGTGAACTAGCCAACGCATCATGACTCTTTCTGGCTTGGCGGGCAATCCTGCGCCCATACCTGCTGCGACCTCTGGGCCTGTATTGCCAGAGGGACCTAACGCTGCCGGTGGCGATGAATTTGCCGTTTCGGTGGTGTTGCCCACCTACAATGAACGCGAGAATATCCTCGATCTCATTTACGCGATTGACCGGGAACTGGCAGGGTTGAAGGCCGCGTATGAAATTCTGGTGGTGGATGACAGCAGCCCGGACGATACCGCTGGGCTGGTGCAGTCAACCTTTGCACTAGATGCGGCTGGCCTCGGCACGCTCCCCGGACATGCCCAGGCCCGTTTGCGCGTGATTGTGCGCGAAACGGACAAGGGACTTGCCAAGTCCATTCGCTGTGGGCTGGCCGCGGCGGCCGGTCGCACGCTGGTGGTGATGGATACCGACTTTAACCATCCGCCGCAGATGATTCCCCAGATGGTCGATCTGTTGCGCTATTATGATTTGGTCATCGGCAGCCGCTTTGTCATGCGGGGCGGCATGGAAGATGCTCTGCGCTATCGCCTCAGCTTTCTCTACAACGTCTTTATCCGCTTCCTGCTCCATACCCAGATCCAGGACAACCTGAGCGGTTATTTCGCGGTGCGCCGCGAGCGACTTTTTGAATTGGAAGGCCGCTTTGATCGCATATTTCATGGCTATGGGGATTACTTTATTCGTATTTTGTTGCTGGCGTGGCGCAATCAATGGCGGATTCTGGAAGTGCCGGTATTTTATATTTTGCGACGCCACGGGGATAGCAAGACCGGCTTCTGGCGCATTTTCCGCGACTACACCGCGGCGGTGATCCGGTTGCGAATTTTTGGTATATAGCCCGTGGGCGCGACAGGTGTCGCGCGGGTAGTATTTGTGAGGAGTGAAGACTATTTTGCAAGAGACGCGCACCGAATATCAACCTGCGCTAGATAAACCCGCGTGCTATACCGCCAATCGCAGTCTCGCGACGGGGTATTTTGCGCTGTTTGCGCTCCTGGTTTCGCTTTATACACTGACCAATGCCGGACGATTTCATATTATCGACGAGGTTAGCATTTTTGCGGTGACCGACTCGTTGGTTTTGCGCAGCGAGGTAAATACCAACGCTATCGCGTGGACGCAGTGGGTCAATAGCCCAGGCGAAGTGTTGGGCGCGTTTGGTGAACAGGGCAATGTGTATAGCAAAAAGGGGCCTGGCCCGGCCTTTGTGGCGGTGCCCTGGTATTTGCTGTTGCGCGGGTTTGCCCTGTTGGATATGGACATTGGCATGTTGCAGGGCATGATGCTGTGGAACGGCATTGTGACCGCGGCGACGGCGTTGCTGTTGTGGAATACGGCGACGCGCCTGGGCTATTCACAGCAGGTCGGGTGTGGATTGGGGCTGTTATTTGGGTTGGGAACAATCGCCTGGCCCTATGCCAACATGCTGTTTGGTGAACCTTTGAGCGCGTTTGCCCTGTTGCTCTGCTTTTGGGGCCTGATGGCCTGGCGGCAGGTGGGTCGCAATCGGTTTGCGTTTGTGGGCGGGATGGGCGCGGCGCTGGCGATTGCCACCGTGACCGCACACGCGCCGATTGTGGCGGCGTTTGCGCTGCTGGCTTTGGTGAGTATGGTGCGTCACGGCGTGCCGGTGCCCGAATATGCGCGCAGGCCCGGGGCGGGGCGTCCCAAAGACGATCCCACGGTACACGATGATGTATCCACGGGGGCGGTAGGTGTGCAGGACGGAGGCGCGGATAACGCCGAGGATGAAAGCAGCCTGGCGACGCTACGCTTTGGCATCCAGGTGGGTCTGTTTCTGGGGCCGGTTATGCTCGCAATCCTGTTTATCTTTATCTATAATGCGGTACGGTTCGGCAGCGGTTTCGATACGGGCTACCACTTTGATAGTGGCGAAGGATTTTCCACACCGCTTCTGGAAGGTTTGTGGGGGCTGCTCATAAGCCCCTATCGCGGCGTTTTTTGGCATACACCGCTGTTTATCCTGTCGCTGTTCAGCCTGCCTGTTTTCTTGCGTCGTCATCGGCTGGAAGCGGCATCAATCGTGGCGGGCAGCGCGCTCTTGATTGGTCTGTATAGCATGTGGTGGATGTGGTGGGGGGGATTTGCCTGGGGGCCGCGTTTTCTGGTCCCGTTTGCGCCATTTTGGGTGCTGTTGCTCGCCCCGGTAGTGGCGGCAAGCCTGGGGCGTGTGCGGGGTGAATCTGACGCACATGCAACAGGTGTTGGGCGTGCGCGCAGCTGGTGGATGGAGTTATCTGGCGGCTGGCGGATGCGTCCGCTGGGCTGGGTTTTGCTCGTCTTTGCGTTGCTCTCTACCGTGGTGCAGGTGGCGGCGGTAAGCGCTAATTTTGTGAACTTTGAGATTGAACTGCGCGGTCGCTATCCGACCGAGTGGGATGATCCTCTGGCCTATGGCCCGCCTGCGCTGTCGCTGGCGCGCTTTATGGATAGCCCGGTCATTGGACAATTCCAACTGCTGTTTTCCGGGCAGTCTGCCAATCTGGATTTTGCGTGGATCTGGCCCGACGGCGATGTGCGCTGGCTGATTGTCGTGATCGGCGGGGCCGCCGTGCTGACCATTTTGCTTATCCTGGGGAAATGGTTGTTACGGATGGCCCCCGGTGGCGCATGGGCGCCTAGCGGTCCGCTGGTGTGGCTTTTGCTGGTGCTGCCGGCGCTCGTGATGGCGGTGTGGCTGGGCGAATTGAGCCGCCATCCCCATTATGGCACCAGTGGGGCGGGGTATCGCGCCATTGTCGAAGAGATCTGTGCTCATGCAGATGCAGATGATGTCATTGTTACAGTTGCGCCGTTTGCCTATCAGATTCCTATGAACTGGCTGGGCGCGGAGTGTCGCGCGCAGCCACACATTTTGGGCTATGCGGCCAACAGCCTGGAGCATGTCGAGACGGACCTGGCGTTGACGCGCGCGCTGGAAGATCATCGGCGTGTCTGGTTTGTAACGGGTGGACTTGCGCCCAATGATCCCGATAATCTGCTGGAACGCCGCCTTTCGGAGACAGTGCACAAGGCCCAGGATACCTGGTATGACGATTATCGCCTGGTGCTCTATGGCGCATCTCATGTGTTGAACGAAGCGCCGTGGTTTCCGATTGCCACGCCATTGGTCGGGCGCGGCACCAGCCAGATTGTGGTGCTGGCGGCACGTATGCCCGACGTGGTGCAAGCGGGAGACGTGCTTGCCACCGAGATCTACTATGAACTGGGTGCGCCCAGCCCCAACAATCTGCGCTGGTTTGTCCAGTTGCTGGCGGAAAGTGGCGAGCCTGTGGCGTTGCTGGATACCGCGCCCCAGGATGGCTATGTCAGCTTTGTGGATTTGCCTGCCGAGCAGGAAGTCATGGAACGCGCCGGCATCTGGATACCGCCCGATACACCTACGGGTGATTACAGCCTGATTGCCGGTCTCTACAATCCTGATGATCCCGAGGCCGCGCGGCTGCGTGCGCCCAATGGCAATGACCATGTGGTGATGGGCGTGGTGCGAGTGATTGGCGAACAGGATTGAGGCACATGCGGCGAGAGATTCTGTAATGCGTACGATATTGCGCATAGTCGCGGTATGGTTGGATTGGCTGGCGCGCCCGCGCACGACCTGGCTCGACGGCCTGTTTTATTGTGTGCTTGCCACGCTCTTCTATTTTCCGCTGGCGTTGGGGTGGGCGTCTTTTGAGGCAGGCGACTTTGCCGACCACTTTTTGCCCTTTACCCAGTTTCTCCAGCGCGAGCTGAGTGTGGGGCGCATACCCCTCTGGAATCCCTATACCTATAGCGGACACCCGTTTCTGGCAGATATTCAGGCGGGAGTCTATTATCTGCCTGCCTATCCGTTTTTGCTGATGGGGGGCGCAACGGGTACCGATGCCGGGCAGCTCTATTGGCTGCAATGGGAGGCGATTGCACACACGGCCCTGGCGGGGTGGGGAATGCACCGTCTGCTGCTGGCGTTGACGGGGGTGCGGCGGGCCGCGGCGTTTGCGGGCGTGGCGTTCATGTTGTCGGGATTTGTCACCGGCTATGCGCCTTTGCAATTGGCGGTCTTGCGCTCGGCAGTGTGGTTACCGTTCGCCCTGGCTGCGCTGTGGGTTGCGCTGCACCAGCCGCGCCGGTTGATCCCGTGGCTGATGTGTGGCGTGTGGTGTGCCCTGATTGTGTTGGGCGGGCATGGACAGATTGCGCTCTACGCATCCTATACACTGGTGGCATGGGCAGGCTTATGCCTGTGGCAGATCCAGCGGGGCGGAGGATATTCACGGCGTGGGTGGATCGCGGTGGGGCTGGGCCTGGCGGCGACTCTGGCGATCGCGCTGGGGCTGGCCGCGGGGCAGTTGCTGCCCGGCTGGGAATTTCTACAGCGGAGTGTGCGGGCCGATCTGGACTATGCCACGGTCAGCGGGGGGCTGCCCCTGCGCGATACGTGGCAGGTGCTGTTGCCGGGCGTGTTCAGTCAGTTTTCGCCGCTTTATATGGGCGCCGTAGGACTGGTGATTGCGCTGGTTGCCGCAGGTGGTGCATTGTGGGGTCGCCGCGGAGATTACGCAGTCGTGCGCCTGCATCAGCACGACGCAATGGCGGGACCGAATAGTGAAGGCGGAGTCGCGAGCGGGCGACCCGCCGCCCGCTTTTTTATAGTGCTTGCGGTGTTGGGTCTGCTGGCGAGCTACGGCGCGAATGCACAATTCTATCCATTACTGCACTGGGGCGCGCCTGGCTGGGATCTCTTCCGCGGGCAGGAACGGGCCGCGTATCTGGTGGCATTGAGCCTGGCCGCGCTGACGGGTTTGGGGTTGGCGTGGGTGCCCACAGCCGGGCGTACCCTGCGCAAGCGTAGTGCGCTGTTGCTGGGCGGCGCGGTGACAGTTGTTGTCTACGGCTTTGGTGTGCTCTATCAGCTGTTGGGCAGCACTGCGGTCGGCGACTATGCCTATTTGTGGATCGCGTTTTATTCGCTGCTGTTTGGGCTGGCAAGTGCACTGTGCTTGTGGTTCGACGGCTGGTCGCGCGCGCGTTCCGCACTATTGGTGGGGATTTTGGTTGCGAATCTGGGCGCGGCCAATTTTGGCGTGAATTGGGAGTGGGTGAATCCTGGGGCGCGCGTCGCGTGGGATCCTGTGTGGAGTGCGCTGGCCGAATTGCGCCCGACGGAAGGACGCCCAGACCCGGGCCGGGTGTTTAATGAATTCCGCGTGGTGGAAAATTACGGGATGCGCCTGGGGCTGGAGGATGTGTGGGGCGCGAGTCCGCTGCGGCTGGCAGCCTATGCCCAATGGTTCGACGCGTTCCCGTTGGATCGCATGTGGCAGTTGACGGGCGTGGAATATGTGTTGACCTGGCGGCACACGCTGTTTGGTCCCAGCGAATTGCTGGCTGAATTTCCGCAGGCTACGGATACGACCTATCTGCATCGGCTGCCCGCACCCATGCCGCGGGCGTGGGCGGTGACTGCTGTGGAACCCTTGCCCGACGATGCAGTCTTGGCGCGCCTGGCTGACCATCAGGTGGATTTGACTGCGTGGGCCGCGATTGCCCCGGAGACGGCGACTTCGGCCAGTGCCTGGAGCCGCGCCGCGGTCGAGAGCGTGGCGCGCACGCCCGGACAACATGCGCTGCGGGTGGATGCACCGGGCGCGGCGTTTGTGGTGATCAGCGAAAACTGGATGCCGGGCTGGGAGGTGACTGCGGTGGACTGTGGCGACGCGCCTGTCTGCCCCACGCCGGGCACCGTGGAACCCAAAAGCAGCTTGCCCTATCTGACGCCCCTGCGCACAAACCTTAGTCTGATTGGCCTGGTGGTCCCACCCGGCGTGACGTACTTCGAGTTACACTATCGGCCGCGTGCTGTGCGCGTGGGCGCATTGATCACCGCGACTACGCTGGTCCTGATATTGGCGGCGGCGGGTGTTGAGGTTTGGCGCAGTAGAACCGCGCGGTAGGGTATTGTGCCCACGGTCAAAGCCGAAGGGCAACGCCGAAGGGGTAGCATCGCCCCGCGCGCGGCGCTGTGCTATACTACGGGGCGTGCGAGCTTGAGCGTGGTTTGCAGGTGGCAGAGTTCAAACCTGATTTGGGAACCGGTGGGGATGATGACAGAATTATTTGATTCGTCCCGTTAGTCTTGGTTGAAACGTTTTGGTGACAAGTCTTGATTGACAATTTCTTGGTTGGCAAGGTGATGTAAACGTGCAATCGGCGATCTTACGTGTGCAGCGACTGGCGCTATTTGGCAGCCCCCTGGCGCGTGCGCTCTTTCTGGCGACAGTGTTAACCGTGGGTGCAGGCGCAATTGCACTCTTTATCGGCATTTTTGGGCCGCTGATCGCCCTGGCGTTTGCCGTGGCGCTGGTGGGCGGCACGTTGATCTTGCTGGATACCCATTGGGGTTTTGTGGCGTTGGCGGGCGTTGTTTTTGTGATACCGTTTGCCAGCCTGCCAATTGATGTGGGCTTTCGACCCACCTTTCTGGATGCGGCATTGGGCGCGCTCTTCTTTGTGTGGGTCTTTAAGCTGGCAATTGGCCGCGAACGGGAATTTCTGGCTTCGCCTATGGGCTTGCCGGTGGGGTTGTTTATGATGCTGGCGCTCTTTAGTTTTCTCTATGGGCTGAGTCATAGCAGCGTCAACAGCTTTTTTCTGCGCCGCTTTGCCGAAATTTTGTTGGGGATTGCCGTTTTCTTTGTGACTGTGAACACGGTGCGCACCAAAGCCGAGTTGGTTTGGGTGACGCGCTGGGTGGCGGTGGCAGGCGCACTCGCGGCATTTATCGCCGTGGTCTTTTATGTGATTCCCGAAGCGTGGACGGTGGCTGTGCTGGATCGGTTGGCGCGTTTCGACTATCCGGGCGGCTATGGCGCGCTGCGCTATATCGAAGACGATACCGCGGGCACCATGCGCGCGATTGGCCTGGCGGTGGATCCCAACGTGCTGGGCGGCATGATGATTCTGGTGGGGGCATTGCTTGCGCCCCAGCTTTTTGCCCGCGAGGCCCTTTTCCCGCGCTGGCTCACGCTGGGCATGTTGGGGATGGCGGCGCTGGCGCTCTATCTGACTTACAGCCGGTCGGCGTTGCTCGGTCTGGCAACGGCGATTGGTCTGCTGGCAATGCTCAAGTATCGACGCCTGATTCTGTTGGGGGGGCTGGGCGCGGCGCTGCTCTTATTTTTGCCCCAGACCCAAGCCTATGTGGATCGCTTGCTGGCGGGCTTTGCCGGGGAGGATCTGGCGACGCAGATGCGTTTTGGTGAGTATCAGGATGCTCTGACGCTGATTAGTCGCTATCCACTGTTTGGCGTGGGCTTCACGGGTGTGCCCGATATTGATCTCTATCTGGGCGTCAGTATGCTGTATCTGATTATTGCCGAGAATATGGGATTGGTGGGCCTGCTGGTGTTTTTTCTGGTGATTGGGGTGTTTGCGGCGGTCGTTGTGCGCGGTTGGCGGCAGGGCATGGCACCGGGCCTGGAGGGTATCCTGCTGGGCGTGCTGGGCGCAGTCGCCGGTGCGCTGGTGAGTGGCATCTTTGACCACTATTGGTTCAATATGACCTATCCGCATATGACTGTACTGTTTTGGCTATTCCTTGGGCTGGCGATGGCGACGTTGCTCATTCAGGCGACGTCGGAGGCTGACCCGACCCACGAGCAGAAAGAGTTGACATAATGTCTGATGACGTAAAAAATCTGCCGGCTGCTGCCGAGCGAAATCAATTTGGCGTGATTCACCTGGAGCCGACACCCGCGGGGTGGGATGCGGCGGCAACAGAGTCGGCGCAGACGGGCGGGTTGACCCGTGGTCGCCGTCCGCCGTGGCTGCGTGTGAAAGCGCCGGATAGCCCGCGCTATCGTGAGCTGCGCGGTCTGTTTCGCGGCAAACATCTGCACACCGTGTGCGAAGAAGCCATGTGTCCCAATATCGGCGAGTGCTGGGGACGGGGGACCGCGACCTTTTTGCTCATGGGCGACACATGTACACGCAGTTGTGGGTTTTGCAAGATCAAGACCGGACGACCGGGTCATCTGGACCCGGACGAGCCGCGCCATGTGGGTGAGAGTGTGCAAGCTATGGGCTTGCGCCATGCCGTTTTGACCAGTGTGAACCGCGATGAACAGGCCGATGGCGGCGCATGGGTTTTTGCCGAAAGTATCCACTGGATTCGCCAGTTGCAGCCGGGATGTACGATTGAGGTACTGATTCCCGACTTTAAGGGCGACTGGGCGGCGTTGCAGACCGTGATGGATGCACGCCCGGAGATTCTCAATCACAATACCGAGACCGTGCCGCGTCTGTATCGAACCGTGCGCCCACAGGCCAAGTATCACCGCACGCTGGAGCTTTTGCAGCACGCCAAAGCGATGGACGCCAATTCTCTGACCAAATCGGGCATTATGCTGGGCCTGGGCGAAACCTGGGATGAAATTCTTGCTGTGATGGATGATTTGCGCGCACATGATGTGGATATTATCACCATGGGCCAATATCTCCAGCCAAGCCGCTTTCATTTGCCGATTGAACGCTACTATACGCCCGAAGAATTTGAACAGTTGAAAGTGGAAGGCCAGGCCCGCGGCTTTCGCTGGGTAGAAAGTGGGCCGTTGGTGCGTAGCTCGTACCATGCCGATGGGCAGGCGCATTTGATCCCGCGCACGGATATTGGAGCAGATGTAGCTACCGGTGCGTCGATGGCGGCGTGATGCTGTGCTCGAATTTGAGTAGGTCGCTGGGACCGTAAAGTCAGCGATTCGAATAGCAGAAAGGAAAAGGGGGTGTCCGGCGCAATTCAGAACCGGACACCCCCTTTCATTGCTTTGCTATTTGTGCTTGATCCCTAGCCGGTGCCAAACTGCCGGTCACCGGCATCGCCCAATCCGGGCCAGATGTAGCCCTGGGGTACAGCATCCTGGGCCGTGGTGAGGCGTTCATCCACTACGGCAACATGAATATCCACATCGGGGTGGGCGTGTTGCAGCGCAGCGATGCCTTCGGGGGCAGCAATCAGCCCCACAAACTTGATGCGCTCCACGCCCCAGCGTTTCAGAACATCGACCGCGGCGGTGGCAGAACCTCCGGTCGCCAGCATGGGATCGAGTACAAGGCATAGCTGTACCCGTGGCGAAACCGGCAGCTTATTGTAGTACTCCACCGGCTCCAGCGTCATTTCGTCGCGATAGAGTCCCAGATGCCAGACTTCGGCCTGGGGCAGCAATTGCCATGCGCCTTCGACCATACCCAACCCGGCCCGTAAGATGGGCACCAGGCCTACTTTCTGGGCCATCGTGTGGCCTTGTGTATGGGTGAGCGGCGTTTCCAGATCGACCGTTTCCAGCGGCATATCGGCGGTTGCCTCATAGGTAAGCATGACCGCGAGTTCGCCAATCAATTCCCGGAATTTTTTCGGTTCTGTCGCGCGCCGTCGCAGCAGAGCCAGTTTGTGGCGGGCAAGCGGATGGCGCGACGGAAATACGTGGTCTGCCATCAGTAACTACCACTCAATTTGGCGCGAGGGGCGGTTGCGGCGTGACAGACGCTCGACTTCCTGTTGACAACTGACGCAGAGCGTGGCATCTGGCTTAACTTCCAGGCGCTCCGGTTCGATTGGTTTGCCACAGCGATCACAGGTGCCATACTGGCCTTTTTCGATGGAGCGAAGCGCGGCCTCGATATCTTTGAGTTTGCGTTCCAGCACAGCAATCAGAGCTGCGTTCTTCTCGCGTTCGAAGATCTCCGCGTCGCCTTCATCCGGCTCCACATCGACCTCCGCCTGCATCAACTCGCGCAGATTTTCCAACTCCTCGGTAATATATTTTTGCTCGTCACGCAGCTTTATTTCCTCTTTGGAAACAGTATCCTTAGACATGTCCACCCTGCCTTCTAGCCCTCATACGAAACTGTCAATGGAATTACTCGACACAACATCTTATCTTTGAAAATTTGATTTCTATCCAGCCTGGCAGGTCCTATGCTCGCGTAGCCGCATTGATGCTTGCCAGACCTTAACAACCCGTGATGTTGAGATGTGTGAAACGTCCGCACACTTATAGCAGCTTTTGAAAGAACGGTCAAACCGCTAGACCAAAATAGCCGGGGCATGTATAATTCGACTAGAAGCGTAGAACAAACGTGCAATGATCCCATGTTTGGTGTATGTGGGGTCTGGCATCAGCGAAATGGCAGTGGATGGATATGGCAGACGAACGCACAATGACAGGCGGGGGCAATCACTCCGCAGGCTCCAACCCAGGCCCTGCGCAAGCCACCACCCCGCGCACTGTTTCGGGCACGGAACAAAGTGGTGAACAGCAGGTAGACCACGCATTGCGGCCGCGCGCGCTGGAGGAGATGATTGGTCAGGATCGCCTGCGCGAGAAGATTCAGGTTTTGGTCGATGCGGCACGCGGGCGGGGTGATGCGCTGGACCATGTGCTGCTCTATGGGCCGCCGGGGTTGGGGAAGACAACACTGAGCCATATTCTTGCCAACGAGATGGGCGCGAATCTGAAGGTGACCGCCGGGCCTGCGATTGAAAAGGCCGGTGATCTGGCCGCAATCCTCACCAATTTGCGCAAAGGCGATATTCTTTTCATTGACGAGATCCACCGCCTGGGGCGCGCCGTGGAGGAGATTCTCTACCCTGCCATGGAAGATTATTCCCTGAATATCATTGTGGGCAGTGGACCGGGCGCACGCAATATTCAGTTGAAGCTGCCCAAGTTTACAGTTGTGGGCGCAACCACGCGTCTGGCACTGCTAACGGCTCCGCTGCGTGCCCGTTTTGGCGTGGTGGAACGTTTCGACTTTTACGAAAAACATGCGCTGGAAGAGATTGTGCGGCGCGCGGCGGTGTTGCTGGAGGTGGAGATTGCGGCGGAGGGCGCGAGCGAAATTGCGCGGCGCGCGCGGGGTACACCGCGGGTGGCCCTGCGCTTGTTGCGGCGGGTGCGCGATTTTGCTCAGGTGCGCGCCGATGGGATCGTGACCCTGCCCGTGGCGCAAGAGGCGCTCTCCATGTTAGACGTGGATGCGTTGGGTTTGGACGAGTTGGATCGCCGGGTGCTGGATGGGATTGTGCGCAAGTTTGGCGGCGGGCCGGTCGGGCTGGATACGCTGGCGGCCAGCATCAGCGAGGAAGGCGACACCATTATGGATGTGGTGGAGCCATATTTGTTGCAGTTGGGGTTTTTAGATCGCACGCCACGGGGGCGGGTGGCTACGCGCGCGGCATTTGAACACCTCAATGTGCCGTGGGGTGATCGTCCCAGCCAGGGCGGGTTGTTTGCGCCCGCAGAGCCAGACAGCTAGTGTTTAGTTAAGTTGCAGTTTGTATTTGTCGTAGGTCACGTCTCCTGGCGTGACATGGGTCTACAGGGTTGTCACAGCAGGAGCTGTGACCTACGCAAGAATTCAAAATCCTTGTAAACAGCGCACTAGTGCGCTTGTGCGGCCAACAGCGTCTGGAGATTTTGCAGGTTGGTCGCCTGGGCATCGGCGTCGCGGCGTGCCGCAGGCAGCAAGGTGGCGGCCAGGGCCTCCAGTTTGGCGTCGGATTCGGGGTCGGATTCGGCGTGGGCGGGGGCCGATGATGACTGGGAAGGTGACTGCGCCGGAAGCGTGTGCCCAATGCGCTGGAGATTGTGCAAATAGGCAACATCGGCTGCCAGGCGTTCCATGATGGGGATCACGTCCTGTGCCAGCTCACCCACACGCGGAATCAGCAATTTAACCGGACGTGCTTTGACCAGCGCCGCCAATATCCGCACTGTCTCCAGCGCGGCGTCCCCGTTGTCACCTGTCGCCAGACGGGGCAGGGCTACATCCGAGCCAAATTCTCCACTGCTCAGGATTCCCAATGCCGGGAAATGTACAATCGAGTAGCTTCCCTGGGTATAGATATCCAGAAAGTGTGCGCCCAGCCGGATGTGTGCGGTGCCGCCGGGTTGCGTGGCAAGTTGGGGCGCGTCCAGCGTGACGGCGTCGGCTTGTGGCGTGCGCGTGTAGAGGGCGGCGACGTCTTCTTCGGTACGGCAATAGGTTGCCAGATCTGCCGGGGGGTCAATGAGTAGCAGCCGGTCGGGCGCGTCGGGCGTATGTCCCAGCACAAAGAGCACATGGCGTGCCGGGCGATCCAGGCGTAACAACTCCAGATCCTGATAGAGTTGCAGAATTTCCACCGCGGGGAGTTGGGCGGGTTCGTCAATCAGATTGATGAGGGTGGACACAGTTGGCTAGCTTCCTGCGGTGGGTACGGCTGGTGTTGCCGGTGGGGTGACCTGTGGGCCAGAAGTGGGGGTGGCTGGGTCGGGTGTGTTGGCGGTGGGATCGACTAACTCCGCATCGACTAACTCCGCATCGACTAACTCCGCATCGACTACGCCCGCATCGACTACGGCCGCGCCGGAAAGCAGGCCGGCAAGCTCGGCGGGCAGATCGGCGATGACGATTTCGCCGCCGGGAAGAATATAGATTTCGGTCTCGGTTGGCAACGCGGCAAAGGGATCGCCCGACGTGGCGGCTGCATCCTGGGGGCTGGGCGTGCTCCGGGATGGTGCGGAGTCGTCACCTGGCTGTCTGCCGCGCGGGGGATTATTGATTTTGCTGGATGTTGAGCGTAGATTCGGCATCCGGCACATACCAATCGGCGGTCCGTTCAGACTGCTCTACGTGACCCAACTGTTCCAGCAGCGCGCTGATGGAATCGCACGCAGGTCCGCGCACCCCTGTGATTGTGTATTCGATTTTGCCGTCGGGGCCGATGGCGATTTCAATTTCTTGTTTTTCCACAATTTTTACTCCTATACACCGATAAACATGGACAAGGCGCGCCGATTGGATGGGTACGCGTCCGGTGGACGCAGCTCGTTATGACCAGCGCCGCACGGTCAGACGAATGACCTGATCTTTGCCGGTGTTCTGTTCCACCAGACTAAACCCGGCAGATTCGGCTTCTTGCAGCACCTTGTGCAGGGCATAGCGTTGTTGAATCTGGCCCAGCAACGGACGAATCAGGCGCAACTGCATATCATCGGCGACCAGTTCGTAGGCGCCATCGTCGCGCGTGCGGAAGCCAAAGGTCAGATGATCCTTGCGCACTACCAGCGGCAGGCGTCCGGAAAATCCACTGAACGTATGCTGGTAGACGGCGTCTTCCTGATATTCCAGGCGCGTTTCGTCCAGCGCTTGTTTCAATAGCTTCAGATCGTGAAGCTCCGTCTGGATTTTGACGAATTTGGACATGGTAGTGATCTCCGGCAATGTGCCCCAAAGGCGGAACGGGGCAACTCCTAAATAATGTCGGCGGTGATGGCTGCATCCTGGTGTCGATAGGCCCGATCCAACAGTTGCATGGTGTGCAT
>JBBDIO010000177.1:0-970 GCA_040880365.1 Litorilinea sp. | reverse complement strand
CGGGATGGAACTGCCCTGTGCTTGCAGATGCTTTTCGATCTGTACCAGACAGCCGATATTGCCGGTGGTGACCAGGTCGGCCTGGGTCAGCAGGATGTTGCCGGCCTTGCGCGCGCCAATTTGGTGGGCAAGTTCGGGCTGTTCGATGTTGTAGACGCCCGCCGAGCCGCAGCAAAGCTCAGATTCGGCAATGGGCACCAAGGTAAGATTTTCCACGCTGTTCAACAACTTGCGCGGCGCTGCGGTAATGCCCTGGGCATGGGCCAGATGACACGCATCATGATACGCCACTTTACAGGGTTTTGCCAATGTGGGGGTTTCCATCAGCCCCAGCCCCGCCAGAAATTGGCTTACATCCTGGACGCGGGCCGAAAATTCCTGCGCGGCCTGTTCGTGTTCTGTGCCTGCGAAAAGGAGAGGGTATTCGTGCATGCCCGACCCGCAACCGGCGGCGTTGGTGATGATGGCATCAACGTCGGTGGGGAAGGCCGCCATGTTTTGCCGCGCAAAGCGGCGCGCCTGGTCGGCTTCGCCCGTGTGCGCGGCGAGCGAGCCACAACAGCCCTGGCCTTGGGGCACAATCACTTCCACGCCATTGCGGGCGAGCACGCGCAAGGTCGCCTGATTGATATCGGGGGCGAGCACTTGCTGGGCACAGCCTGCGAGGAGCGCGACGCGCGCGCGCCGTTTGCCCTGGGCGGGCGTGTGTGCGGCCGCAGGCTGCGCGGCGGGGAGTTGCGCGGGCAGCAGATCGAGCATGGCACGCAAGCGCGCGGGCAGGAACCGGGCAAACGGTAGCCCCAGCCGCCCCGACATCGCGGCCAGACGAAAGCGTCGCGGGTAGGGGAGGGTGAGATGAACCAGCTTGCGGGTCATGCGATCCAGCCAGGGGCGTGATTCGGTGTTTTCGGCCTGCGCGCGAAAGGGGGCCAGCAGATCGCCATATTCAACGCCCGACGGGCAGGCCGTG
>JBBDIO010000176.1:0-22058 GCA_040880365.1 Litorilinea sp. | reverse complement strand
CGCGCTTGGATTCGGTACTTAGAATCACGCGGCGGCCTTGTATTTCGGCCATGTCATAATTACCCGGTTGCCCGATGGTCTGAAAGTCCACACCGCGGCACAGCGTGCCCAACAACTTTTGCACGATGGTAATTGCTACAGTCTTACCATTCCCACCGTCACCCGATAGCCATAACATCGCTTCGTGCTGGGTCTCGGTGGTCAGGCTGTAGCCTAAAAATTCTTGGAACAGCATACAAAGTTCTTCGTCGGTGTTGGTGGTACCCTCGTGGACCAACACTTCGGCTACAAACCGTTCGAAGCGTGGCGCGAGTGCATCTGGCTTGTAGTCGTATTCCAGGCAATAGGTCAAGTGGTCATCGGGCGTGTGTGGGCGTAGTTCCAGCGTATCCAGGCACAAGGTGCCATTGCGCAGGTTTAGCGCGTTGCCGGTGTTCAGCGTAGCCCCTGCCACCGCGCGGCGTGCCTGGGCCATGCCTTCAACACTTGCGACGCGATTCTTACTGCGCTTGGTCGCGTTCACATATTCCCGCCAAAAGTTTACATCGGCTTTTGCCCGGTCTTCGGCGTCTTTGTCATTTTCGGCTTTAGCGGTGCGCAGGTTTTCGAACGCTTCCAGCATCTTGTCACGCGCGGCCCGGTTCATGGCGTCGGCTAGCGCCTCAACTTGTTTGCGGATTCGTTGGCACTCGTCGCGCTCCCAATGCGTGCCTGTCCACTTGTGCCAAATGTCAAAGCCGGTAACAAATATCCACTTTTCGCCGTACAGGTCGCTCCAGGCGTCCAAAATGCCCCCGTCTTCAGGGCGATACTTGGTAAGGTCAAGTGTCTGCGTTGTCATTCTGCCACCTCCACGATTGCGCTACGGCGTGGTCGCGGCGTGTAGCCCACCAGGTCACAAAGCCAGCGCCAGCCGCTATCAGCGTCATTAGTGCGTACTTTGCAGCGGTTGTGATGGCATCCGGCCCCAATGCGCCCGTCTGGAAACACAATGACAAACGCGCTGTTATCTTCGGGGTGTGGGTCATCGGGCGGGTTGAACGGACACTCCTCGAATATCCAGCGCAACCCGGCCCCGTATGCTTCTTTGCCGTAGTGGTCGAAGTCGCCAAGCTCTATCACACGCTCCACAATGCCCACAGAACGGCGCAACCGGCCCGGCGTGGGTATGTCTATCCCCGCGGCGTTTGTGGCCCGTGTGCGGCTCTGGGGCGTGGCCTGGGCTAGAATGGCGTCCAGGCTTGCCGGTATGGGCTTGGGTGCCATAAGGCGCGGGCTATAGCCTTCCTCGAAGGTGTAGCGGCGTCCGGTGTGGTGTAGGCTGGGCGCGCCCAGGATATAGCCCCCGGCCCCGCGAATGTCGATTCCAGCCGGTAAGCCGCGCGTGCTGTTGCCGTAGGGCTTGCCGTCGCGGGCGTATATCAGGTGTTCGCCACCGTTGCCGGTAATTGCCGTTACGGTGGCCTGTTCCTCGAAGCTCAACAGGTCGTGCAAGTCCCCGAAGGCGTCTTTGTAGCTATCGGCATCCAAAACCAACAGGTCAGATTTTCCGCAGTCTATGCCGATATTCGGGCGGTAGGCGTAGCGGCGTCCGGTCTCTACGTTCGCTGTGTGCCAGTCGTGGCCCCACCAGCGCGCCACCTGGGCCACGTCGCGAGTAGACACACCGGCCCACTTGCAAGCCGGGCATTTGCCGGGCTGGGCGCATTTGCCCTCCGGCCCCAGGTAAGCGCGCGGGTTGGTGGCTTCGCATATCTCACTGCGTCGCCAGTCTTCGCAGGTGCAACCCGTGCAGCGCCCGTGTGCGTCGAATATTGGTGCATGGCATGGGAAGACATACCAGCCGATATGCTGGGCGTAGTAGGCGGCTGCCGTGTGCATGTTGATAGGTTTCATAGCGCCCCCTAGAACGGAATCCCGGAATCGTCAAACGGGTTTTCGTCGGGCGTTTCGTCCTGGGTGAATCCACTGTTACCCACTTCACCCGGCCCATACACAATCACATCCTCCCCGCATGGGAGCGCGGTTCCGAAAAGTTCGTGATAGGCTTTCATGCGGTCTTGCAGTGCGCCGGATATGCCTTGCAGTATCCCCAAAGCATCCGCGGCGTGTGCCAAGTCCCAACTAAGCGTGCTAATTTCCAACGCCAGTTCAGATAAAACCGCGGCTTCTTTGTACGGGTTTAGTGTGTGTTCCGGCCCGCGGATAACGGCCCCGTTTTTCTCGGTGACGTGTTCCCCGGTTTCGCTCAAAAGCCCATTAGCCCGCGCTCGAATGTGCCGAACGTGCTTAATCAGTGCCTCGATATCAACCCCGGTCGGTGGCGTGTCAAAGCCGGGCATGTCTACCCCCTGGGTATCGGGCAGCGGCATTAGCAGCGTCAAGTCTTCCCACGTAGCAGGGTCCGGCTCCCATCCGGGTTTTTGAATGTAGATGGGTTCAGGCTTCAACTCCAACGGCCCACCCTTGTAATATGCGCCAGCTAGTTTTCCTTCAGGCATTACCCACAAGTGGTTGTCGGGGTCTTCAGTGTTCAACAACAACCAGATACCCGCGCAGCCCCGGTCAGATACAAACTTAGCCCTAAATATCCACCCCGGCCCGGCTAGTTGATACTCGCGGCCTTCTTTTAACAGTTCGCTGTATTTCATAGGTTCACCTCGCCCCACACGTCTAGGTCAACACCGGATTGCCAGTTCAGGTCACTTACCTTTGCACACCGATTCCAGTCCAAAACAACAATATCCGGTGGCACAAAGTCGTCTTGTTCGTAGAGATAGCCGTCGGTGCAAAGAAAAACAGTCACATACTCAATAGCCGGATTGAACAAGTGGAGTAGTTCACCATCGGCCAAACACTCCAAAGCGGCGACAATGCGGGTTTGTTTGTCAGATTCAACAAAAGCCCTTGCCCCAATGTGTTGATGCTCGACGGCGGTGAATTCGCAAAGGGTACCGTAAAATTCCATCGTGTACCGTTCGCCTACAATCGGGTGTCTTTGGGTCGGGCGTATCAAGGCATCCATGCTTACGCCACCTCCATTGCATCGAACAGGCTGGGCTGTTTCGGTTCCGGCTGGGGCTTCGGCGCGTTCTCGTCTACGAACAGCGCATAGGGCCAGCTTATTTGACGGCCAAAACCAAAGGATTTTTCGGCCCGTCCATCGGCCAAAATCCGGGCAATGGGCGCGGTGAGTACGTCCCCGATGTCAAAGAATGACACCCGGACGGTATCGGCCCCAAAATGCTGGGCGCGTTCCAGCGTGGACACGTCGAAGGCTATCCGCTTGAACGGGTGCCGGAAAACGTGGCGCTGTGAGTCTATGCGTTTGTCGAAGACGTGGCCCGACACGAACCCTGCGATTTTGCCGGTGTCGGTGAAAATGCGGTGGCTATTCTGGGGCTTGTGTCGGCCCCGAAAATTTGATATCATTGAATTAACTCCATGTTTGCTTGTGTGCGTCGCACACCGTGCCCCGCCGTCTGTGCAACCAGGCGGCTTTTTCTTGGGCTAGTAGGCTATGCACTCGGTAAATTGGATGGACTAAGCAGCGAAGGCACCGGCCAGGCGACCAACCGATTCGGTGTCTTCGTGCTTTTCTGGCACCGGAAAAATGCCCCGTTGCTCTGCCTCAAATAACAGGCGGCGGCGTGCCAGTGTGGACACCGGCAACTTTTCCACCTTAGCCAAAGCGTCAATCATTCGGCGTTCGGCTTCGGTCAAGCGAATCATCAAAACATTTTCCCTCATTAAAACCTCCGTTTATCGTCTAAACGTGCGATACACACAGTGTAGCGGGCGGGCATGGGCGGCGCAATGTGAATACTTCACCCTGGTACTTCACAAAACTTCACTTCATTTCACTGAATTTGCTTTCACTATTGGGTTTCATTTTTTTGTCGTATTGTTGTTTGTATTCAGAATGGCGGTTATATACGGTGCCAGATGATGCCCCGATAGCATCGGCCAAATCCTTCAGTGTCCTAATAACTCGAATCCCGCCCCTGTACCACCAGTCGAAAATGTCGTCCCAATCGTAGCCGTCTAGGCCAGGTAGCGGCGGCTTTACGGGTACATTTGGAATGTCAATATCTCGACGGTTGCCGACTGTGTGGCCGCTTGCGCCCCAACGTTTCACCGTATCGCGCCACCATGTGGCTGTTGGTTCGTCATATGCCCATGATTCAATCAGCCCCGGAATGTCTTCGAGACGCTCGCGACTTTCAGGATAAATAGTATGTATGGCGGATAACACGTCATGGGCTACAGTTAAATTTTCGGGCAAATCTCCCGCAGCTATCAGGACACGCAATCGTGTTCTAGCTATGTTTTCCCATGCAATCCGCACACCCGACCAGTAGCCGCGTTCTGGGTACGCATGCCCATCTGCATACGTGCCCGATAGCCACAGGAAAACTCCATTAGGTGACGCATCGGGAATTGCTTCAAGCTTAGGCGTCTCCATTAGTCCGGAAATGGTTAAAATCTCTGGGTAAATATGGTATCGAATCGAAGTGCCCATCCACGATATGCCCATTGTCATTGCATGGCGAAACATCGCCCCCCAAAAGTGTTTTGCGTCGGTATCCAGGTAAATGACTATGCGGTTTTCGCCATTGTCGCCCAGAATTAACGGTAGTTCCGTTGGCATAATTTAGCCCCCTTTGCATCGCTGGGGATGGGCGTGTACAATCAAACGCAATGGCACACCCAACCCAAATAGTGTCACTCGAAACCCGGCCCGCCAGCCGGGTTTCTTCATTATATGCCAATCGTCACGGTGCTTTGGGCGTCTCAACCTTAAAAACTTGTGCTGCAATTCTTGTCATATTCACACCTATTATTGATTGAAGACTAACTAAATGGTTCTTTTGTTAGTCTAGAATGTAGGGCCAGGTATCGCACACCCGGCCCCCATTTACCTGCGCTATCCCGGTTCTGCCAGGTCAGCCAGCAAATCAGGATTGCCGCGCATTTGCCAGCCGCGCCGAAACATTTCGTGCGCGAACACACTGCGCAACTGGTGTGCGGCGGCGAAGACGGCATCGGCGGCGGCGATTCCCTGCCGTTCTCTAATTTCATCCGTCAGGGCGCGCAATTCAGCGAAGGCGGCTTTTGCCTCGGCGCTCTCGCGCTCGACTGCATCCTCGGACGCCATTGTGATAAGCTCAAAAACTGTATTCTCGGTGCGCTCGGCTGTCGCGCCGTTCGTGTGCGTTGTGTTCATGATGATGTAACCTTTCCTGGGCGTGTGCCCGATGTGTTGCGCTATTCGCCATCAACCTTCTTTGGCGTCCATCCTTTTTCGCGCTCGGCAATTATCAAATCTTCGACTAGCAGCGTGGTCATTACATACATTTCGCATTGTTTTTCGAACGGCAATGCGTCGAATACTGTCAATATGCCCTGTTCCGGTTCTGCGTTTTCGTTGCTGATTACTGTGTTCATGGCCCAACCTCTTTCCGGGGCTATGCCCCACTGCTATTTGAATCACGCACAATTGCGTTATCCACTCGTGTAGCGGTGACAAAATGCGCGGGTTGTGTCACCGCAACTGTCACCACTTCTGTCACCGGCCCCGGCGCGCCATACGTGCCCGAAGACGGCCCAAACCGTGCCGCTCCAACTGCCTTACTGTGGCCTCTACAGCCGTCTTACAGGCTTCGAAGTCCCGTTCCACAACGTCGTAGCCGTCGTGTAGCCGGGCAAGCACTAGCAGCCCCCTTGCAGCCCCCCAACGGCGTTCTGACATACCCATAGCCGCAGAAGCGCGGCGTGAGATAGACAACCCACTAAAGCGCCATACTAGAAGCGTTTGGGCATCGGCTAGCGTCCGGCGCAAAATTCTACCGTGCCGGGTATCCTGCGCAATGCGGCGCAAGTGGCGATTCTCTGCGGCCAGCGTGGCATTGCGTACCGTCAGCCGGTCGAATGCGCGGTGTAGGTCATTGCTCATGGTCACCGTCCCCCAACAGAAGTTGGCGATAGGTGTCCATTGCCATTCGACGCGCTTCGGCTTGTGACTCCATCTCGATTCTCTTAAGCTGGTAAGCCCGGTCAATCTTAAATCGTTCGACGCCCGCGCGGCTGTGTCGCCAGTCCTGCCCATCCAGCCAGGCATAGGAAACGAACGTCAACGCGGCGAATAGCAGGAACCCGGCCCACCAGGCGGCCCCCACTGCCCAGACGCTACCAATGGCCAGCACGGCCCACACGGCGCTAAATGGCCCGATGCGTATCGCAAGCCCGATAGCCCTATCGGTGGCGCTTGTGTGTTCCTGTGCGCCTTCCTGGGCTTGTAGGGCGGCTTCGATGTGTAGCGGTTCGGACTCTATCAGCATGGGCATTTGCGGCGGCGCTGGGCGTGGTGCCAGTGGCGCAACAAAACTGTTTCTGTACTCTTTCAAGCTAACCCCCTATCAGGTAAACTAGAGACGGCTCATAGCCGCCTATCCGGTATATGGGCAAGCCCGGCGATTGTGTTTGCGCACAGTTGCCGGGCGAATCCCCTACAGTCGCCAGGTATCCACCGGGCTATGTTTTACCCCGGCCGCGATATCCTGTTCTGCCAACCGAACGTAAGTGCGGACTGTCGCCAAATCGGTATGGCCCAATAGTTCCTGTAACAAAAGCGGGCTGCCACCGTTCCGCAAAAAAGTAACGGCGAATGTATGCCGAAAGCGGTGAGGATAGACGTTGGCAACCCCGGCCCGTTCGGCCAAAAGTTTTAGCATATTCCCGACGTTGTCCCGGCGCATGGGCAAAGTGCTACGCGTGGCGAATAGCGGTTCGTGGGCGTGGGGCGTGCCGCGCTGGGCCAGGTATCGCCAAATCGCCATACGTGTACGGTTGCCCATTACCACAAAACGCGCCTTGTCGCCTTTGCCGTGCCGGATATGCAACCGGCCTCGACTTACGTCATAGTCACCTAATGCCAGTTGACACAGTTCGCTAACTCGCAACCCGGTATCTAACAGGGTTAGGACAATGGCGCGGTCACGTAGTGCCGTGGGGCGTCGGCTGCGGACGCGTGCGCCCGTAGGCAAGCGCCAGGGCTTGTTTTGGTCTGTGCCATTTACCAGGGCGCTTATCTCGCGTTTGGTAAATGGCTCGATTGTGGTCTTGGTGAATTCCGGTGCGCGGACTTTGCCCCGGATAATGTGCGGTGTGCCAAGCTCGTTTTCGGCCCACGTCCACAGGCTGGAAAGTGGTATCCAGGCGTCATGTACACTGCGGCGGCTCAAGTTGTATTCGGTGCGCAAGTGGGCCAGAAAGCGGCGAATATCGTTGGCTGTTACCCGTTCTATATCCACATCGCCCACGAACGCGACAAAGCGGTGATAAACGCGCGAGTACGCGGCTATCGTGTGCGGTGAGAAGCTCAATTCTTTTTCCAGCCAATACCCGTCAAGTACCGAAGACAGTTTCATAACTATGCGGTCTCCGGTCGGTTTTCGGGCAACAAAAAAGCCCGTCACCAACCGTAACATGACGGTTAATGACAGGCTTTTTCTCGACCGCACAACCCGACAAAAAGCCGGGTCATGCGGTCTGTGGTCGGGGCGAGAGGATTCGAACCTCCGACCTCATCGACCCGAACGATGCGCGCTACCGAGCTGCGCTACGCCCCGATCCAACACTACTGCGTATTATAGTCACGAACCGGCCCACTTGCCAAATATTGGAGGGCGCAAGACGTTTCACAATCCTGGCCCTTCTGCCTTGTATCAGATCCCAGTGATGTCGTATTGTGCCTGTGCGCGGCTCACAGGTGATCCACGGCTTTGGGCACGGCGGTCGCGCCGTGGAGATAGGCATTGTCGGTGCTGGGCCAGCGCATATTATATTGGCGCGCCCGTGTCGTTTTATAGCCGGAATTGTAGTAGGTGCTCGTTGCCAGCCACGCCAGCAGGTCCTGCAACAGGGCCTGCTTTTGCGGCGCGGCCGCAGCGCGATCCCACAGGTTTTCCAGCTCGTGGGGATCGGCGGCCAGGTCATAGAGTTCGCCGACAGGCTGTCCGCCGGTCTTTCCCTCAGTCTGTCCAATATAGTAGACCAGTTTGTGGGTCGCGCTGCGCTGCATGATCTGATAGTTGTCTTCGGCATAGACATAGGTGCGGGGCGGATGCGCCGCCGCCGATTCCATCCCCGGCAGATAGCCCAGCAGAGAACGGCCTTCCAGATAGGTGGGTTGCTGGATGCCCGCCAGCTCCAGAATGGTGGGGCCGATATCGATGAGCGAAACCAGATCCGAGACGCTGCCGGGCTGGTTCACGGTGCCGGGATGCCACATGATCAGGGGAACATGCACAATGGGATCATACATGAGCCATTTGTAGGAAAGGCCATGATCGCCCAATAGCTCGCCGTGGTCCGAACAGAAGATGATCAGGCTGTTTTCCAGATAGCCTTTGGCTTCCAGCGCGGCGAGGATGCGCCCCACCTGTTCATCGACGGTGGTGATATTGGCGTAGTAGTTGCGGCGCATCCAGTCGATGCCTGCCGCGTCCAGCTGGCGCACATCGATGCGCGATTCGTGATCGGTATTGGCGTGAAAATCCAGGTGGGCCTGGTGCTGGGGCGGCTTTTCGGCCAGTTCTCCGGCGCGCAAAATCGGTTTGGGCAAGGTGCGCCCTGCATATTGTTCCAGATGGCGCGGCAACGGATCCCACGGCTCGTGGGGGCCGGTTAGCCCGATTTGCAGAAAGAGCGGCGCTTGGCCCTGGTCGTCGCGAATCCAGCTTTCGGCGGCTGTGCCGATAAAGACATCGCTGTGATAGCGTTCATCCAGGTGCCAGGGCACACCCTGGCCCTTGGCGACCCAGTCGGGATCGGTGCGGTGGCGGTCGTTGGGACGCTGTTGGCCGTGCCAGCGCAGATATCGTCCCCAGTCGTCGTCGCTGCCCCCGTTGGCGTGTATTTTGTTGGTGGGGTTTTCGACCACGACACGCTCCATAAACCCGCCCGGCGCTTCGATGGGGTCGTGGTGCATCTTGCCCATGTTGATGCAACGATAGCCCGCGTCGGCCAAATCCTGGACCCAACTGCGGTGATTGGCCCACTGCTGAAAGGTGTAGACGCCTGTGGTATGGGGATACATGCCTGTGAACATGGCCGCGCGCGAGGTGATGCACGTGGCGCCGGGGCAATACGCCTGGCGGAAAGCAACGCCTTCGCGCGCCAACCGATCCATGTTGGGCGTAATCATGTGATCATGGCCCCAGGCGGCGAGGGTGTCGGCGCGCTGTTGATCGGTCATGATCAGAATAATGTTGGGACGTTCCGGCAACATATGGTTGTTGTGCTCCTCCCGTAATTTTTTACTCGTAGATTTATACTGCCTGGCGGCATGTCTGTGGCATGTATACCGCATGTTTTGGCGCAAGCCACCGGTGAGTATCTGGTGCAGTTGTGTGTGGAATGACTAAAACTATAGCATGGGCCACGCGCCTGTACAAACGCCTGTATACACCTGTTTGGAAACGGGTACAGGCCTATTTACAGGCCTATTGAGGTCTGGCTTGTGCGTATATTTGCGGTGCGCGGATCGAGGGTGACGCGCAAGGTTGGGCCAAAAAATTTACTTGGCACGCCTGGGGAATTGTGATATACTCGCGCATGTTACAGTTTGGTCTGTTTCCCCTCTGCTAGACACCGTTCTGTTAGACACCGTCTTCCAGCTTTCGATTATTTGTGATGGTATGATTTTTCTGAGATTGATATCCTGTCTGATATGCTGACACATATTGCTGATATATAACGTCGCGGGGCAGACCAATTGCGTGAGTGCGCACCCGAATGGATGATGCCAGAGGTTTTCGTAACTGTGCGTAACTGTGCGTAACTGTGCGTAGCTGGCGACTCTATGCACCTGACAATGCCCGGTGAAATGCGCCACAAAGATGCACCGCAAAAGTGCGCGGTAAAAATCCTTTGCAAGCAATATTCGGCAAGAATGTATAGGAAATGCCTGTTCTAAACTGTCGGCTCGGCTATATTGATGCAGGTTTGGAAAACGTTTACAGGCCGGCGGAGTGCAGTAGGAGATGAGAGAATGATCGAAGTAACGATTGATAGCATACGCGTCAGCTTAATGTCGCAACACCGCATTGTAGTTCTCAAGGAAGAAAGCGGTACGCGCTTTTTGCCCATCTGGATAGGCCCTTTCGAGGCCGACGCGATTACACTCCAACTGCAAGGGATAGACGCGCCCCGCCCGCTGACCCACGATTTGCTCAAGACCGTCATCGAAACCCTGGGCGGCGAAGTGCTGCATATTGTGATCAGCCGGCTGGAGAAGAATACCTATTTTGCGCGCATCGTGCTCGATGTGGATGGCGACAATATGGAAATCGACAGCCGTCCCAGCGATGCCATCGCTTTGGGTGTGCGCGTGAGCGCGCCGATTTATGTGGCCGAAGAAGTGATGGAACAGGCGGGTCTTCAGCCCGAGGAGGAAATCAGCCTGGCCGAGGGCATGGCGGCTTCTAGCCCGGCGCGCGAATTGAGCACCGAAGAGCGCGACGAAGAAGAAGACCTGGGCGTCTTTACCGATTTTGTCGAAGGCCTGGATCTGGACAATTTGCTGGGCAGCAGTAGCAACAAGAACAATTAAATGGCCGCGGGCCTTGCCCGCACCTGCCGATAAACGGCGAAGCTGCGCCATTGCAGCTTCGCCGTTTTTGCGCCTTGCGACCTTTTCCACAGCTTGTGCCCGCCTTTTCACCAGAGTTATCACGTTTGCGGTATTGCACACGCAGTTATCTTGTAGGGGAGTTTTTTTGTGGATCTTGACCTGTCCGGTGACCGCTCTGGAGATCTTTCCGGGGATCTTTCTGACGAGCGTTCCGACAACAATTCCGACAACCATACTGACAATCAGGCCCGCGACTATGCGGATCCGGGGTATGCCAACGGCGTATATGCCGAAGACCTGAACGCGCCCCATCTCGACGACGCGCCGGATATTGGCCGCGGCGGCGATCCGGCGCGCAATGGCGAAATCACCGCGCCCGCGCGCTCGATTCCGGCCAGCATGGAGGCCGAACGCGCGGTGTTGGGCGCGTTGATGATCGATCCCGACGCGATTATCAAGGTTGCCAATTTCCTGCGCGCCAGCGATTTTTATCGCGAACGCCATGCGTGGATCTACGACGCCATGAGCACGCTCAACGAACGGCACGAGCCGCTCGATTTTGTGACGCTGGTGGAAGAGCTGGAACGCCGCGACCAGCTGGAAGAGATCGGCGGGCCTGCCTATATTTCGGAATTGATTTCGGGCACGCCCACCGCGATGTATGTGGACTATTACGCGCGCATTGTCGAGCGCACTGCCATCCTGCGCCGGCTGATTGCAGCGGCGGGCAACATTGCCGAACTGGCCTATGATGAAAGCCACGATGTGGACGATGTGGTGGATCGGGCGGAACAGATCATTTTCGGCATTAGCGAAAGCCGCATCCACCGCGATTTGGTGCCCATCCGCGCGATCATGACCGATGTGGTCGATCATATTGATTTTCTGACCCGCAACAAGGGTACATTGATGGGCGTGCCCACGGGTTTTGTCATGATGGACAAACTCCTGGGCGGTTTTCAGAAAAGTGATCTCATTATTCTGGCAGGGCGTCCCGGCATGGGCAAGACCAGTTTTGAGTTGACGCTGGCGATGAATGCGGCCATGCGCTATCAGTCGCGCGTCGCCATCTTCAGCCTGGAAATGAGCAACGAGCAATTGGTGCAACGTTTGCTTTCGATGGAGACGGGCATCGACAGCCACCGCCTGCGCCTGGGCGATATTCACGATGACGAATGGCCGATCCTCATGGAAGGGGCCAACATGCTGTCGGGCACGCCCATCTTCATTGATGATACGCCGGCGGCCAGTGTGAATGATGTGCGCACCAAGGCGCGCCGGCTCTACGCCGAACATGGTCTGGATCTGATTCTGATTGACTATATGCAGTTGATGTCGGGCAATTCCAGCGGGCGCAACGACAATCGCCAGCAGGAAATCAGCTATATCAGTCGTTCGCTCAAGTCGCTGGCGCGCGAGCTGAACGTGCCGGTGATTGCCGCCAGCCAGCTCTCGCGCGCCGTCGAAAGCCGGGCCGATAAACGCCCCATGCTTTCCGATCTGCGCGAGTCGGGCAGCATCGAACAGGACGCGGATGTGGTATTATTCATCTATCGGGAAGACTATTATATTGAAGATACCGACCGCCAGAATATCGCCGATATTATCGTCGCCAAACACCGCCACGGCTCTACCGGCACGGTCAGTCTGTTCTTCCGCAAAGAGTTGACCCAATTTCGCGATCTGGAGATCCAGCGCACCGAATTGGACTATTAGCGTTCGAGATTGTTAGTGTTCAAGCATAGAGTAGCCATACCATGACCAGCAGCAGTTTTGTCGGGTTTCCCGATGTAAAAATGCGACCTGTGAAGGTGCCGGATCTGTTTTTTACAGAACTTGCCCCCCAGATCGATAATCTGGCCGAATTAAAGCTCACCCTGCATTGTTTGTGGCTGTTGAATGAACAGACCCACGACTATCGGTTTTTGCGCGGCGAAGATCTGCGCCAGGATGAGACGCTTTTGCGCAGCCTGAGCGGCAGCGAGGAATTGCGTACCCAGCAGAATGTGCTGAAGGATGCGCTGGAGCGCGCCGTGGCGCGCAATACGTTGCTGCGCCTGGAAATTGAAAGCGGCGAAGAAGCCAGCCCCACCACCGAAGACTGGTATTTTCTCAACACAGTCAAAGGCCGCCAAACGATGGCGATGATTCGCCAGGGGCGCATTGATGAGATTCGCGCGGCCCTGCCCGACGAGGCCCGGCTGCGCGTCAACCGGCCCAATATTTTTCTGCTCTATGAGCAGAACATGGGCGCGCTGACGCCGCTCATTGCCGATCAATTGCGCGATATGGAACGCTCTTATGCGCCGGGGTGGATTCAGGATGCCTTTGAAATTGCCGTGAGCCGCAACAAGCGCAATCTGCGCTATGTGCAAAGTATTTTGCGCCGCTGGGAAACTGAAGGACGAGACGGAGATCGGTATGAAACAAGTGGAGGAGATTCTGAAGCAGACCGGCGCAAAACCTACATCCCCGACGAATTCTCCGACATCATTATCGGCTAGTCAGGATGCTGCCGGGTCTGTGGAATCTCCGCGCCGCGCGCCGCGTGCGGGTGCATCGCGGCTCCCTGCCCGCGCCGAAACGACTGCCGATGTTTGTCCTGTGTGCGGTGGCACAGGCTATATTATCAAAGACTTGCCTTTGGGAGATCCCGAATTTGGCAAGGCGGTTTCGTGTGCGTGTCGCGAACAGGAACGGTTGCAGCGCAAAATCCGCAAGCTCAATTCCTTTAGCAGTCTGGCAGTGCTGGAGCGGCTCACATTCGATTCGTTCATCCCGTCGCCGACGCATCTGACCCCCGACCAAAGCGTCAACCTGCGGCGGGCCTATGAAACTTGTCTCTATTTTGCCCAGGAGCCTGAAGGCTGGCTCTTGCTTACGGGGGCCTATGGGTCGGGCAAGACGCATCTGGCCGCGGCGATTGCCAATGCGCGCATCGCTTTGGGCAAGCCGGTGTTGTTTATGGTCGCGCCCGACCTGTTGGATCATCTGCGCGCGGCCTATAATCCCGCGGCCGAGGTGGGATATGATAGCCTGTTTGACCAGGTGCGCACGGCCGCGCTGTTGATTCTGGACGATCTGGGCGCGCAGAGTAGCACGCCGTGGGCACAGGAAAAGCTGTTTCAGTTGCTCAACCATCGCTACAATGCGCGACTGCCCACGGTCATCACCACCAACCAGCGCGTCGACGAGATGGAACAACGCCTGCGCAGCCGCTTGCAGGATCCCAATCTGGTGAAGCACTTCCCCATTATCGCACCCGATTTTCGCGCGGGGGGAAATCCCAGCCAGAGCGCGCTCAGCACGCTGCATCTGCACCGCGACCAGCAGTTCGGTAATTTTAACCTGCAACGCGAAGATATTGCGGGCGAAGACCGGATGAATCTGCGCAAGGTGGGCGAAGCGTGCGAAGAATATGCCCAGGAGCCACACGGCTGGCTGGTGCTTTCGGGGCCAAATGGGTGTGGCAAAACGCATCTGGCGGCGGCGATTGCCAATCATCAGTTGGCCGAAGGGCGCGGCGAGGCCATGTTTGTGGTCACGCCCGACTTGCTGGATCATCTGCGCGCGGCATTTAGCCCCCAGGCCAATACGCCCTATGACCGGCGTTTCGACGAAATTAAAAAGACCGCGCTGCTCATCCTCGATGATCTGGGCACTGAAAGCGCTACGCCGTGGGCCAGGGAAAAACTCTTCCAGCTGCTCAACTATCGCTACAATGCCATGTTGCCCACGATCATCACGACCAGCTCTGGCCCCGACAAGATCGAGCCGTGGTTGCGGGCACGCATGTTCGATTCCAATCGCTGCCAGTTTTGCGCCATCACCGTGCCCGGCTTTCGGGGCGACCGCAACAAGAAACCTGGTATACGCAAACGTCGCTAGTGCAAACATGGCCAGGCGGACCGCGTCGCAACCTGTGCCCAGCCTGCACGCACAGAAATACCCGCGCGAATGCCACAGAAATGCTGATTGGGAACCAAAGCACTCCATTGGTCGTACTATGGAGCATATGCTATACTCAGGCCAAATGACCGATCCACCTGCATATAGACCCGCAAATAGACCTGCCCATCGTCCTGTACGAAATCGTCCTGCGCAAAATTGTTTTGCACAAAATCGTCCTGCACAAAATCGACTTGCACGAAGTGGCAACCCAGCCTTGTGCCAGAAACCATTGTGCGAGAAACCATTGTTCGAGGAAATCGAAACCTATGCATATTTTTAACACACGCGCCCGTACCATACCGGTGGCCGTGTTTTTGTTGTCCGCCTTCTTGATGGCGTGCGGACCGCAAGCGCCGTCGCCGTTGCCCACGCGCACGCCCATGCCCACGTTTACACCGGTTCCGCCTGTGGAACAAGCGCCCATCGCCGTCGATGAGGTGCCCGTAGCAGAACCCGAAGCCCCCGCGGGTGAAGATGCACCTGTGCCGCAGGTGCCGGTTGTCGAAGTGGAGGACGAGACGTCTGATGCAGAAACACCGGCAGAACCGGAACCTGTAGAGACGGAACCCGAAGCGCCCGCGCCCGCACCTGTGGCAGAAATCGTTGTGAATAGCGCGATGAATGTCCGCGGCGGTCCTGGCACCAACTACAACGTCATCGGCGCCGCCAATGCGGGGCAGAGCTTCCCGGTGACGGGGCGCAACGCCGACAATAGCTGGTGGCAGATTAACTATAACGGTCAGGCCGGGTGGGTCTTTGCCGATCTGGTGAGCGAACAGAATACTCAGGCTGTGACTATCGCGGCCAATATTCCCGCGCCGCCACCGCCCACCGCCACGCCGATTCCGCAGCCTACGCCCGTGCCGCCCGCGCCCGAACCGCAACCTGAACCCGAACAACCCGCGCCCGAACAACCTGCACCTGCACCCGCGCCCGCCGATAATTTTCCGTTCAGCATGGGGGAAGGCCGTTGTGATCCCAATGCGGGGATGACTTATTTCCAGGGGTTTGTGCGCGATAGCAATAACGAACTGATCAACGGCGTCTGTGTTCACGTTCATTTCTACGAGCCGCGCAATACCAAGTGCTCGGGGTGTGATGGTGTGGGTCAGGGCGTTTGGGGTTTCTCACCCTTTGGCGGGCCTGCGCCCAGCGGCACACCGATTGAAATCTTTGTGGTCGAGTGTGATGGTGAAATGCTCGAAGGCGGGCAAACTCAGGCTACGGGCTTTGGCAATCTGACGCCCCAATCGCCCAAGTGGACGCGCGTGATTGCCGACAGCGAACAGTGTACGGGGATCACGTTCTACCGCCGCTAGGCGCGTTGGGGGAGATGGGATGCACGCTTGCGCGATAGCATAAATTCGCACAAGGCGTGTGCCTCGAATCTCCGATTGTACCGACGCTGGCGAATATCAGGAATATGAGATAAGAAAGAGCAAGCGGGCTATGCAATCGGCCCGCTTGCTTTTATTCTCGGGCTTTTTCTGTGCGACAGTTGTTACAAAGCCCGGCGCTGCTTCAATCGGAATCCCGCGCCTGCTTTCTGTCGCGGATACCCCGGCAAGCTGCTAACCAGGTAGATGAAACTTATGCGCGCTGCATTCTATTCCACGCTTCAACTTTGGGCCGGTCTGTTCCTGATTGGGGGGCTGATCCTGATTTTGCTCGTTTCGCCAGGGGGACGCCAACGCATGTGGCAGCAGACCGGCGAAGAAGAGCTGGCGGCCCAGCTCAAAGGCATGTCCGACCGGCTGGGCGATTTGCTGCGCCCGCGTCCCAACCTTGCCCCCGACGCGCTCACGGCCCACCACGCGGTCAATCCCCTGGGTGTGAATGTCTTTTTGGAACAGGAAGTAGAGCCTGCCAAGCGCGAACTGGCGGTGCAGATGGCCGCGGCCGCGGGCTTCCACTGGCTGCGCCAGGAATTTCCCTGGGAAGATATTGAGATTCACGGCAAGGGGGATTTTACGGATCGCCGCCACGAACCCTATCGTTCGGCCTGGGACAAGTATGATCACATTGTGGCCCTGGCCGAGCAGTATGACATGGAGTTGATTGTGCGCCTGAGCAATCCGCCCACCTGGGCGCGGGCCGAAGGCGACGCGGTGGGCACCTATGCGCCGCCCGATGACTATCAGGACTTCGCCGACTTTGCCGCGGCGGTCGCCAATCGCTATCAGGGGCGCGTGCGCTATTATCAGGTGTGGAATGAACCCAATATCTATCCCGAATGGGGCGTCTATCCTCTCAGCCCCGAAGCCTATACCGAATTGCTGGGGCTGGCGAGCAAGGCCATTCGTTTGGCCGATCCCGAGGCGGTGATCATTGCCGGGGCGTTGGCCGCGACCATCGAGCTTGCGCCCGCCGCCGAGCCGGTCACCGCACGCGGGCTAAGTGATTTCGTATTTCTCCAGCGCATGTACAATGCGGGCGCGGCCCGGCACTTTGACATTATGGCGGTGCAGGGCTATGGCCTGTGGAGCGGGCCTACCGACCGGCGCAACCATCCGCGCGTGCTCAATATCGGCCACCATCTTTTCATTCGCGATATCATGGTGCAAAACGGCGACGCCCACAAACCGATCTGGATTTCGGAAATGAACTGGAACGCCGCGCCCGCCGATGTGGACCCCCGCTATGGGCGCGTCTCGCTGGAGCAGCAGGCGCGCTACCTGCCCGTGGCCTATCAGCGCATCCAGGAAGAATGGCCCTGGATTGGCGTCGCCAGCACCTGGTATCTCAAGCGAGCGACCGATGAGTGGGAACAGAACCGGCGACCTGAAGCTTACTTTCCCCTGCTCGCGCCCGATTTCACCCCCCAGCCCGTCTATACCAGCCTGCAACGCTATACCCAGGGCCTTAACCTGGAATCGAGCCTGGAACAGCGCCAAGATGAAAGAGGCCGCTGAGTGGAGGCCGATCCGTCGGTTGCCCCAGGGCCGCCGGTTGTCCCAGGGCCGCCGGTTAGCCCGGGGCGCGCCGCATTTTCACAGAAACAGTGGCTATGGCTGCTGCCGATTGTGATCGTCGCCGCGGGGGTGCGTTTCTATGCCCTGGACGCGTCTAGCCTGTGGAGTGATGAAGGCAACACCTGGGCGTTGGTGCAACGCAGTTTTAGCGAAATCGCCCGCGATGCCGCGGCGGATATTCATCCACCGGGCTATTACTGGCTGCTGAAAATCTGGACGCTGGTGGGGGGCACCAGCGCCTATACCCTGCGCGCCTTTTCGGCCCTGTGTGGGGTGCTGGTCGTGGTGGGCGTCTATGGCGTGGCGCGGCAATTGCCATTTGCGGCGTTTTCGGGCCGCGGGCAGCCTGTGGGCGAGGTTTCCGCGCTCCTGGCCGCGTGGATCGTTGCCCTCAATCCACTGCAAATTTACTATAGCCAGGAAGCGCGCATGTATATGCCTCTGGCGCTGGCGGGAGTGGGGCTGTTTGGCTCGCTGCTGGCCTATACCCGGCGGGAACAGGTGGGGCGTCCCCGCTGGCAATGGGGGCTTGCGTTTTGGGCGTGGGGCGTGGCTGGGCTATGGCTGCACTATAGTTTTCCGATTTTGCTGCTGGCGGCGGGCCTCTATTATCTCTGGCAGTGGCGAGACCTTTATAGACAGCAGGGGCGCACTGCCTGGCGTGCGTTGGCCCGATTTGTGGGGGTAAGCATCGCCATTGGGGTTGCGTTTTTGCCGTGGTTGCCCACTGCGCTGCGCCAGATTTTGAGTTGGCCCCAGGGCGATGTGCCCACAGGGCCGGGCGCGGGTCTGCGCCTGACGTTGACGACCCTGCTGCACGGTCCGCTGACACCCGGCCCACTGGCATCCGGCCCAGACGCGCAATTCCTCTGGCTGGCCGCGGCGGGCGTGCTGCCCTTGCTGGGCATCTGGGCCGCGCAGCGCGCCCGCGCGCAGGCCCGAACCGCGGCAGTATCGCAGATGGGCACTCAATCTGTACAGGGCGGCGCGGCGCTTGCGCTGTGGCTGTTGACACCTATTGCCATGATGTTTGCGCTGGGCCTGTTTAGCGATGCGTTTCTCAAGTTTTTGCTGGTCGCCGCGCCGGCCTGGGCGATTGCTGTGGCCTGGAGTGCACAGCTGCCCGCTTTGCGCGGAGAGAAAGCCGCCAGGCTGGGCGTGTACGCGCTGAGTGTGCTGCTGGCTGGCGGCGCGCTCTGGCTGGCAGTCGCCACGTTGCCGGGCTACTATGCCGACCCGACCGCGCGCGATAATTATGCCGGTGTGGCGCGCTATATCACCGCCCAACGCGCCCATGCCGACCAGCCGCTGGTGGTGCTCAACGCGCCGGGGCAGCGCGATGTGTGGAACTACTACGATCCGGGGTTGCCTGTGCTGGCCCTGCCCGCGGCGCGTCCCCCCGATCCGGCTGCCACCGAGGCCGCGCTGATAGAAGCCGCACGCAACCATGATCGCATCTTTGCCCTCTATTGGGCGACCGACGAGGCTGATCCGGCAGGCATCGTGGAAAACTGGCTGGATACCCATACCTTCCCCGGTCTGGAAAGCTGGCAGGGCAATCTGCGTTTTGTAGATTACAGCCTGCCCCAGCAGCTTGTATGCACCCAGCTGGGGGAGCCGGTCACTTTTGGGGATGCAAACCCCACGGGCGCGGCCCAATCATCCCGTCTGGAGATTCGCCTAGTAGAAACGTGTCGCGACGCTTCTGGCGCGTCTGCGCAGGCCACTATCGCGAGCAATGTAGCCGCGGGCAATGTGGTAGTGATGGGGCTGACATGGCAAGTTGTGTCTGCGCCTCTCGATGCGTCTACCGGACAGCTGGATCCGATTGCCGCTTCGCTGCAACTGTTGGATGCGCGCAATCAGGTCATCGCCCAGCGTGACGCGCCCCTGCCTGTGGTCCCAGGGACGCATGACGCGCCGCCTGTGCGCGACAATCACGGCATTCCTATTCCGGTGGGCACGCCGCCCGGCGACTATCGGCTGGTGCTTGCGCTCTACTATCCCATCACGGGGCAGCGACTGGTCACGTCGGCGGGGGATGCCTGGGAGCTGGGCGTCGTTCACATCCAGCGCGCGCCGCCTGTGCCCGATCCGCTGATTGCTGCCGACATCGCGGTGCAGCGTGCGCTGGGGCCGGTGACGCTGCTGGGCTATGACCTGCACCGGAAGGACTATGCCCACGCGCCCGATACGCCGGTCGCGCCCGGCGATTCGATTCAGATTACGTTTTATTGGCAGGCGCCGCCCACCTTGCCCGCAGACTGGCCGGTGGATCTGCACTTTGACCTGCGGCTGGGGGGCGAACAGCTATCCGCACCGTTGGCCGGGGGCGGCTATCCTACCCAGGCGTGGCAACCCCAGGAAGTGGTGCGCGCGCGGTTCGAGATGATCTATACCGGAGACGCCCGCCGCCCGCAACTGGATATCGGCGCAGATAGCTACACACTGCGTGCCGTACCATAATAGAGCAGTTTTTCATCCGTATATAGCAAGATATAGCAAGCGGGCGTGCTATATCAGCGACGCGGAATGTGGCAATCCCTACCAATAGAATTCGCGCTCTGTTTGACAGTCCACTATATTTGTTATAGCATAGCCTTGGAGACTGACGAAGGGTAAGCGAACTATGAAAAAAGCTGGATATAACGCGGAACTGATGGAAATGCAGGACACGGTCACGAGTCCGACCACAAGCGCGGCGACAAGCCCGGTTACACCGTGCGGAAAATCGCGCACGCGTGCGGGCAGGTCTGACCTGGTTTCTGCCCCCGAACCTGATACAGAGCTGGAAACGTTTCTGTGCCCGGTAGACGAGGCGGCGCGTATTGTGGGTCAAAAGTGGACCTTGCAGATCGTTCATCATCTGCTCGATGGGCATTCGCAACGTTTTTGCGAATTGCAAGAGGCGCTGGGCAAAGTCAACCCCAGCACCCTCAGCAGTCGTCTGAAGATGCTGGAAGAGGCCGGTCTGGTGACGCGCAGCCAGATCAGCGATATTCCGCCCCATGTGGAATATCGTCTGACCGCAATGGGCGCAGAGTTGCGGGGCGTGATCAACGAGATTACACGCTGGAGCAACACGCATTTGTGTGGCATTCATCCCACCCGCCAAAAATCTGCCTCGGTAGCTGCGCCCGGAGCGGCGTCTGTAGCTTCCTCGGCAGCTGCCCCAGCGGCGCGCTCGATTCATGGCGTCCCCACTACGAAACCAGAGACACAAGCAGAGACGGTAACTGCCCCAATCCCATGATAGTGGAATCACTGACTGTCGGCCTGTTGCACGCCAATTGCTATGTGCTGGGCTGCGAAACGACGCGTGCGGGTGTGATTATCGATCCCGGCGACGAGCCGCGCGCGATTTTGCGCATGGTCCAGCAGCACGATCTGTCTATCGAGAAGATCATCCTGACTCATGCCCATTTCGATCATGTGCTGGCGCTGGATGCTGTGCGCCAGCTGACGAATGCCACCGTTTACCTGCACCGCGACGATCTGCCCACCTTTCACGATGTGCCGGAACACGTGCAACTGTGGCTGGATTGGGAAACCGAACCCCTGGAAGATCCCGACGAGTTTATGGCGCACGGCGACATTCTCACCTTTGGCAACGAGGCGCTGGAAGTCCGCTTCACACCGGGGCACGCTCCCGGTCATGTGAGCCTGGTCCACCACGCCGGTCGCCAGGTTTTCGCAGGCGACACGCTTTTCAGCGGCAGCATGGGTCGCTACGATCTGCCCGGCGCGGATGGCCCTACCTTGTTGCGCAGTATCCACGAGCAACTGCTTGCATTGCCCGACGATTACACGGTGCACCCAGGACACGGTCCGGCGACCACCATCGGCAGTGAACGCGAGCTAAATCCCTTCGTCGGCAGAATCGCCACTCGCTAAATTAGCCCGCCTTGCCCTCACACCCCGTTTTTGCGGGGAGATTTGCGCGCCTGTGTTTTTGGCTCTGTAATGCGTTCCCGGCAAATTCACACTTGATTCCAAAATCGGTATATTATTGCGTATACTGTAAGGTGGTTGGCCTTTTGTGGGGCCGCGCATCTGTCCGCGGAGTGGCTGGGGTGTATCGCCAGACGCATACCAAACCACATGCTAATTGAGCAATAGTTAAATTGAGCGATAGGTACCTGAGCATACTGATATGAGAATAGAGGAGAGGCGCGCTATGCAGTCTGCAAAAAACGAACCCAATCCGCCCACCGCGCCGCGTTGGCGGCGGCCCTACGTTGTGGTAGTGGCACTCCTGGCGCTGGCGCTTGCTGCGTGTGGCGGGGGAGATGTGGACGAGAACCAGCTGCCCACAGCTGTGCCCACCCTCGCGCCCTTTGTGACCGAAATTCCCATTCCGCCCACTGCCACCGCGACGACGGTCCCCACGCCGATGCCCACGGCTGTCCCGCTACCCGAACTGCCCACCGCCGAGCCGGAGGTCGAGTCTGAAGACGCTGCGGAAGCAGGAGAAGACGCTGCACAGGAAGAAGACACGG
>JBBDIO010000175.1:18900-22529 GCA_040880365.1 Litorilinea sp. | reverse complement strand
GATAGAAGCTCAAAGCAATGAGCGAGGTTACACACAAGAGGGAAAACTATTGGAGACTACGACGAACGATGTACCGTGTCAGACCTTGCATAATCTCAGACTAGCCAGAATATACCGCCCCGATTCCTATACCAGTAGGTCACGCCGCCTGGCGTGACGTCCGTCGGTTGCCCACTTGTCACCGCAGGAGCGGTGACCTACGCGGCTACCGGATCGCCATATCAGACTCACAGGCTGTGACGCAGACCCCGGATATCTGCAATCCCGGAATCTGCGCCACAGCCGTACAGCAGGCCAACCTATCAGGCTGGCCTATTCCTGCGTCGCCTGAATATACCAGTCTTCGCTGTTCCAGCCGATACCCAACGCACGCGGGTCGATGCCCTGGATACGATTGTTCTGTCCACTCCATGCCTTTTGATAAAAGAGGAACACATAGGGCGCTTCATCCGAAATGATGCGCTGCACCTCGCCATAGAGTTCCTTGCGCATTTCAGTGTCATAAGTCGCGCCGCCCTGGCGGAACAACTCCTCCACATCCTTGTTGATGTAGGCGACCGAGTTCAGTTCGGGGATGCTGTCTTCGGCCCAGATGGTATACATGATATGTGGCTCGATGGTGGCAGACCAGCCACTGATGAACATGTCCCACTCGGGTTCGGCTGCGTCCAGGGCTGCGAGGAACGCGCCCCATTCCAGCGCCTGAATTTCCACGTTGATGCCAATCTGGCCCAGATAGTCCTGGGTGGTCACAGCGATCAGCTCGCGCACGCGGCTGGTGTTGGGGCCAAAGAGCAGGCGCAGGGTCAGTTGATTGCCGTCGGCATCCAGCATCTGCGAACCGTCGAAGGTATAGCCGGCTGTCTCGAATTCGGCCAACGCCAGATCCACATCATAGTTGTAACACTCCACATCGGGGTTATAGACCCACGATGTTTCGGGGAAAGCCGAACAGAGACGTCGGCCCTGCCCAACCATCACTTCTTCGGTGATCAATTGCTTGTCCAGCGCATAGTTGATGCCGCGCCGCACATTCAGATCGTGGGTGGGGAAGCCTTCGCGCATGTTCAGGCCGATGAACGACCAGCTGGCGGCCGCGGGCCACCATTCATAGACGGTCACATTGTCCAGTTCGCGCGCTTCTTCCAGATTTTCGGGAGAAATGGAACCCGTGTCCGATTCGCCACTGCGCAGGCGCTGATAGGCGATATCCTGATCCGGCACAATCTCACGCAGATATTCATCGAAGTTGGGACGACCCTTGTACCAGTAATTCTCGTTGGCCGAGAAGAGCGCATATTGATCGCGCTCCCATTCTTCCAGCTTATACGCACCCGACGTGACCGTGGGGCTGTTAATTTCGGGATTCTGAACCGGGTCGCTCCAATCCAGTTCTTCCCAGATGTGCTGGGGCAGGGGCGTGATCAGTCCCGACATCTGGCCCAGCGCCGGGGCATAGATTTCACCAATCTGGATTTCCAGGGTGCGTTCATCCAACGCTTCATAGGAAGTAATGAACTGAAGCTGGGACAGATAGGGGAAGCCGTTATCGGGGTTGGTTACCTGATCAAAGGTCCATTTGTAATCAAAGGCCGTAATCGGTTCGCCATCGGTCCAGAACATGTTTTCGCGCAGCGTAAAGGTAAAGATCAGGCCATCGTCGGAGATGGTATAGCTTTCGGCCATGTGCGGCACATATTCCAGCGTGTCTTCGTGCAGGCGCAGAAGCGCACCATCATAGACCATGCTTTGCAGCCCCAAAGAGCCGGTGTCGGTGGTCTGATAGGGATGGAAGCTCACGCCATCGGAGGTGGTAACCGCGCGATAGGTGCCGCCCCACAAATCTTCGGCGCGCGGGGTGGTCACATCCTCATCGCTCACCACGCTCACCCCCAGCGATTCGCTGGCCTGGGCCGCCTGGGAACCTTCGACCACGGTGCGCACAACTTCCTGGTCATCATCTTCTTCTGTGGCTTCTTCTGTAGCTTCTTCGCCCGGTTCCGCCGTCGCTTCGGCTTCGGCAAGCGGCGCGGGCGCATCTCCGCCCGGCGCGACCGGCGCACCTGCACACGCCGCCAGCGCCAATACCAGAATCAGCGCCAGGCCCAGGCTCCAGGTTTTCGGTTGTAGTAGCATACTCTTGCTCCTTACTCCATAGTCCAGTTTGCATACGTTGGATGGTGCGCGCACATTCAACAGCCTATGCGCAATTGTCGATTGCTCAAACGGTATGTCCTAACCTTCTGCCCTAACCGTCTGCCCTACTCATACCGGCTCCCGCCGCCGCCGGTTGTATAGCCGGCCACGCCGATAATGCCCAATAGCAGACCCACGAATGATGCGCCATAGCCTGCAAAATTCAAAAGCAGGCCCGTTTCAATCAGCCCAATCACCATGAAGAAAATGGCGAGAAAGCCCGACAACACGAGACAAAATCCGCAGACGATCATGGTAATGGGACCAAGTGAAAACATAGTTAACCTCTTGGCTATTTTTGGCTATTTATAGAGCCAACAACTGGTGTAATGCGCGGGCGACAGTTCCTGTTCGGGCGGATCCTGTACTTCGCACAGCCCCTCGATGATTTTGGGGCACCGGGGATGGAACCGGCAGCCGCGTGGCGGCGAAATCAGGCTGGGCGGTTCACCTGCGGGCAACTCGCGATAGCCGTGGGCATTCGCCGCGTCGGGATCGGGAATTGCCGCCAACAAAGCCTGGGTATAGGGGTGCAGCGGCGCTTCCAGCAGTTCATCCACCTCGGATTTTTCAACCAGCCGCCCGGCATACATGACAAAGATGCGTTCGGAAAAATAGCGCACCGTGGACAGATCGTGGGTGATATAGAGAATCGCCAGATTGTGATTTTTTTGCAGATTCTGCAACAGGCGCAACACTTCCACGCGCACCGAAGCATCCAGCATGGAGACCGGCTCGTCGGCCACAATCACCCGCGGGTTCAAGATCATGGCCCGCGCAATCACCACCCGCTGTTGCTGGCCGCCGCTGAGCATATGGGGATATTTGTCCAGATACTCTTCGGAGGGGGTCAGTCGCACCTCTTCCAATACCTTGCGGATGCGCTGTTGACGTTCGTCGCTGCTGCGCACATTGTTCACCAAAAGCGGCTCTTCGAGAATCTTTTCGATGGACATAAACGGCGGCAGCGCGCCAAACGGATCCTGCTGCACATAGCCCACCTGCGATTTATACCATTTCAGGTCTTTGCGGTTGAAGTCGTTCATGCTCTTGCCTTCGAACACCACATCGCCCTTGGTGGGTTTGTGAATGCCCAAAATGGTCTTCATGAGCGTAGATTTGCCGCAGCCGCTTTCGCCCACAATGGCGACCGCCTGCCCGGCATGGAGATCAAAACTCACCCCGTCCACGGCCTGCACATAGCCGGCATGACCAAAGCCCCATTTGCGCAATTCGAACCAGGTGTGGAGATCGCGAATGGAAAGCAGAGGCTCGCCCTGGGGAATCGTCGAAGTTATTGGGGCCACGGGCGCCAGATCCGGCACCGGGGTTTCTTGTAATTTTACGGTCATCACAACACCTGTTTAGCGAAATAGCTGAAATATCTGACAGCGCACACAATATCGCCGCAGAAACAAAAGACGAAACAAAAG
>JBBDIO010000175.1:0-18800 GCA_040880365.1 Litorilinea sp. | reverse complement strand
GAAACAAAAGACGAAACAAAAGGCGAGACGAATGGCTATCGAAAGTTAACGAAAGCCTAGCCCTGTAGGTCACAGCTCCAGCTGTGACAAGTCGGCAACCGAAGGGTGTCACGCCAGGAGGCGTGACCTACATTAACAGAAAATAACAACTCATTTAGGCATGTAACCAGCATTTGACGCGCCGGTCGCCCTGGTCGAACAGGGGTGGCTCCTGGTCACAGCGTTCAAAACGCGCCGGACAGCGCGGCGCAAACCGGCAGCCGGTGGGCATATCGAAAAAACTGGGCGGTTGCCCGGTGATAAAATCGGGTTCTTTCTTTTCGCGCAGCTTGGGCACGCTGTCCATAAGCTTTTTGGCATAGGGATGCAGGGGTTCGCTAAAGAAATCCGCCGCGCTGCTCATCTCGACAATCTGCCCGGCATACATGACCGCCACCCGGTCGGCCAACTCGCTGGAAGTCGCCACGTCATGCGTAATCAGCACAAAGCTGGTGTCCGATTCCTGTTTGATCTTCTTGAGCACATTCATGATATTGGCCTGGGTCAATACATCCAGCGCCGAAGTCGGCTCGTCGAGCACAATCAAATCCGGTTCGGTGACCAGCGCCATGGCAATCGCCACGCGCTGGCGCATACCGCCGCTCAATTCAAAGGCATAGCGCGAAAGAAAGCCCAGCGGCACGCCCACTTGCTGAAACGCGCGCCCTGCACGCGACAATGCCTCGCGCTTGCCCATGCGCATATGGGTAACTAGCGGCTCTGCGACCTGATCGCCCACCCGCAAAACCGGATTCAGCGAATTCATGGCCGCCTGGGGCACCATCGAAATCCGCAACCAGCGAATCTGCCGCCGAAACTGTTCTTCGCTCAGCGTCATCACATCCTGATCGCCCAGATAGATGCGCCCGGCGTGCGTGACCACATTGCGGGGCAACAGGCGCAAAATCGAACGCGCCAGCGATGTTTTGCCGCTGCCCGATTCACCTAAAATAACAGTCGCCTCATTGCGATTCAGCGTAAAACTTACCTTGTCCACCGCCTTGACCACCCCATTGGCGGTACGAAAGTGCAGATCCAGATCTTCCACACGTAAGAGGGATTCTCCCGGCATCGAATTTACAATCCTCTCAATCTTGGGTTGAAAATACGGTCCAGGGTGAAACCAACCATCGCAAAGCCAAGCCCTGTCACCATCAATAACGCTGCGGGTTGCAGCATCCAGTAATAATAGCCGTGATACAGCGCGCCATTATAGCGCGCATCGTTCAGCACCTTGCCCCAGGTGGGCAAAACAGGATCGCCCAGCCCCAGCACCGCCAGCGTTGCCTCTAGAAAGACAAACGAAGGGATGAGCACCACAAACTGGGGGATGAGGATGGGGACAATGCGCGGAATCATATAGAGAAAGACAATGCGCATATTGCCCGCGCCATAGGCCTGGGCCGCCTCGATATAGGGCGATTCTTTGACTTGCAGAAAAATTGCGCGATAGGTTTTGATGCCCGCGCTGAAAATGCCCAATATAATCACCGCGCCCAACATCATCCAGATACTGCGTGAATAGAACGTGCCGATCATGATCAGAATGGGCAAGACCGGCAGGATAAGATTCACCTCGGTAATCCGTTGGATCGCGGCGTCGACCCAGCCACCAAACCACACACCGATAGCGGCAATAATCATGGTAGTGACCGTGGAACCGACTGCCGCCAATAGACCAAACGCCAGGGCAATGGGCGTGCCCCACAACAAGGCAATTGTCATATCGCGCCGCCGGTGATCGGTGCCTGCCCAGCCGTGCACCTGGCCATAGGCGACAAACTTGGCGTCGACGTCGGCGTCCGGTTCAAACAGGATGGCCGTCATCTGCAATTGATGCGTGCCATGCAATGGCCGCGCCTCCTCACCTTCGGCCACGTTGGGATCGGCAAAGAGCGCGCGTTCGGGCACTTCGCCACGCAGCCGGCGCAACAAACGGTCGTCCTGCGAGATGCGATAAGTCTCGTTGGCGTTGGGTGTCACTTCGCTCATGCGGATTTCGCGCCCATCGGGCGTGAGCCACACAAACGACACATGTGGGCGCTTGGCCTCGTAGTCGGCGCGAATAAAGATCGTCAACTCCTGGGGAAAGCCCGAATAGGTGTAATCCACGTCAAAGGTAATATCTACCTGGGTGATTTCTTCGGAAAGCGCTTCCACCGTTTTGGTCACATTGGCGTCGGGGCCGCTTTCGGCGTCGCCGCTATCCAGCGCAATGGTGGGCGGCAGATTGGTGCCGCGAATAGCATTCAACCAGCTGGGCATCGCCAAACGCGGACTTTCCTGCCACACACTTTCGCCCCCGCGCCACAGGTTGATAGCCTCGGCATAGGGCAGACTTACAACCGTGTAGAGCGAAATCACGACCAGGCTCAGGATCAGAAAAATGCCGAACAGCGCACCGGGATAGCGCACCAGTTCGCGCAGGGCAGATTGAAAGATTCTCATGCGTGGCTCCCCCCGCCGGTAATCTTGACCCGCGGGTCAATCAACGCATAGATAATATCCAGCAAGAACACCGTGAACGCCAACAGATAGGCATAGATGACAACCGAGCCGACAATCACAGGCGTATCGTAGAGGCCGATGGCCTGATAGAGCAGCCGCCCCAGCCCGGGCCAGTTGAAAACGGTTTCCAGCACAATTGCGCCGGTCCACAGCGAAATCAGGGTCAGGGCAAAATTGGTGATGATGGTGGGCAGCGTAGGCCGCAGAATATAGCGACGTTCGATGGCGCCCGAAGGCAGGCCCTTGGCTTTTGCCATTTCCACATAATCTTCGCTGGAATAGATCAAAAAGAAGGTACGCCAGGAGTAGATTGTGAGAAAAATGGCGCTGATCACAATTGCCGAAACGGGCAGGATGAGATGCTTTAACAGGCTGGCGGCATAGGCCCAGGGATCGGCGGGCGGCGGTGCTGCGACCATGCCGCCAAAGGGCAAGCGTCCCCACAGCGCCGCAAAAAAGAGGATAAAAAACAGCCCATAGAACCAGGATGGGGCCGCCGACGAGGGCGCGAGTGCAATAATCACTTTGTCGAACCAGCTGCCATAGTTGCGCGAGAGCGACAACGCCACAAAAATCGACAGGAAAAAGAGAAACAGATTGGCAGTGGCAAAGAGCAAAAGCGTGGGCGCCAGCCTTTCCTGCAAGATCAAACGCACCTGGCGCGACCCGCTATCGCTGGTCATATTTTCGGCGCGTCCCAGATTCAGCGTCAGCGCGCTGGTGAGAAAACCAAAGCTGCGCAACACAAAGGGGCGATCCATGCCCAGGCGCTCTTCTTCGATCGCAATCATCTGATTGATGCGTTCGTTGCGCTCTTCCAGCGGCAACTGTTGCATTTCGGAATTGGCCAGAACGCCAATTGCAATCTGCTCGCGGATCTGACCTTTGCGGATCTCATCCACATAGCCGCCCATATTGGCAATGAGCACAGTCAGATAGACGCCAACCACTACTGTGAGAAAAAGCGCAATCAATCGAACAACTGTATAGCGCGCCACACGCCCAATCGTGCTCAGCGTGCTATTGGTTGCTTGTGCGCCGATCCCCGATTGCACCGGCAGGGATGCTTCAGCCATTGAATACTCCTTGAAAACGAAACGCTAAACCGTGCCATAATACCCCGCCCCATAAAGTGAAACGGGGATATTGATTTCAATTTGCATAAAGTTAATCTGTTTTTAAGGTGACAGCTTTTAAGGTGACAGGGACATTGAACCCGCACCCTTTCTGGCGCAATACACAGTTGCCAGACAAGGTGCGGGCCTCAGTTCGTCGCGCGTTCTACAATTACGTACCATGCGTGTGCAGGACTGGATGATAATCTTCTATCCAGCCCTGCAGACACACGCGTTATCCAGGCGGGTTTATCGCCGCGTTAGGGAACGGTGACAAACTCCACAGAATCGAAGCTGGGAATACTGACCAGCATGGGCACAACCGCGACTTCCATGCGGTTCGAACCGGCTTCCAACTCGGCAGTCTGTTCGGCATCCAGGATAATTTCCCAATAGCCGTCATCTACCAACTCGGCATTGCCGGTAAAGGCTAGCTCTCCCACAGCATCGAAGACCAGATACTTCACTTCGCTGACCAGGTCGGCTTCATAGGGTTCATCGTTAAAATCGACAAAGACATCGAAAATCGCCTCGGAGCCAATATTCACCGGACCCGGGCCGACCAGTTCGACCTGGGCGATCATGGGCGTGCCAAAGCCTGCCCACTTGGCCGAATCGTCGGTGAAATTCTCGTTGCGGACCAGTTGCACAGTGCCTTCGACCGGGAAGGCTGCTTCGATATAGAAGACACCATTGCCCACCCAGAAGTGCCCCTTATCGTCGTACCAGCTTTGGAGATTACTCCAGCGCGACGCAGCCTCTTCTTCAGTAAGGAAATCACCCAGCGTTGCCGCATAGGGGACAAATGCTTCCGCGCTCGCCGCTTCCAGTTGGCGCGCCAGCACTTCTATGCTGGGGCCGGCAATCATGCTCAGCCATTCCACTTCCATCTGGTCGGCTTTGGCCGAAGAGAAGGCCAGTTCGCCGTTGGCTTCGGTCTCCAGACCCAGACCCAGTGTATGCCAGGCGCCGGGGCCTTGGGCATAGTAGGGATACCAGTCGCTCACGTTCTGCTCGGCATCCAGGAAGTAGAGATCGCTATAGGTTTCGATAATCAGCGGATCTTCCTGCACGATGCGCACGCCGCGGAAGGGTTCCAGGAAGGTCTCAAAGGGAGGAACCTGCGATTCATCATATACGGCACTCTCGGGTTTGGCCCGGTCGAAAGTCAGAATCATGCCCATGACAATATCGGCAATCGAGAAATTGCTGCCGTCATGCCACAGGGTATCGTAGAGACCTTCGGGATAGTAGACCACGCTCTTGCGATTGGCGGTCAAACCATCGGGGAATTTCTCATCCACCGTAATAAAGCGCTGTTCGGTGGCATCCCAATCGACCCAGGCGTCACCGGGCACAGCATTTTCTTCGACGAATTCCAGGTCTACCCAATCGTGGGTAGCGGCAACCGGCAGGCCTTCCACAATGGAAACCTCGGCGCGTTCGATGCGCTGGGGCCAGGACAGGCCGGTGTAGGGATCGGGCAGGGTGCCTGCATCGCCCGTGCCGCGGATCACCATCTGGTCATAGATCCAGTTGCTGCCGTTGAGCGGGTTCCAGGGTTCGGGCAGAATGCTGGGCATACCAATAGTCATCGAGCCGCCCACTTCGCCATCACGCTGCAACGTGTGGGGCCAGAGCCACGCGCCATAAATGCCGCCCGCCAGGTCAGCCGCCACCGATACTTCGGCGCGCTTGGGCGAGATGCTCAACTGATCGATCAACCAGATGCGCACAGAATCTTCCATTGACAGACGCAGGGCCTGGGCAAAGAGATCGGCACGTTCTTCCATGGTGGCGAAATCATTCTGACCCAGGCGGTTAGCAATCTCGTCGAACTCTTCCGAGGGAGTATAGTTCTGCCACAACGGGAAGGCCAGACCGCGCGAGGTGTAGTAGAAGTTGAAGTTGGTGGCCTGGTCACGGCTGATGACCGTGGTGACCCAACCGCCGGTGTAGATGTGGAACTGACCGTCGTTGGGATCGCCCTGAATCCAGATGGGCGACGCTTCGGCGGCGGTGCGATAATCGCGGGTCACAACAAAGCCCAGGTCTTCCAGCAGCCCGGCCACATAGTCACCCACGGCCAGACGGGCATCTTCGGTGCGAATCAGGATGATGATCTCAACTGCTTCGCCCTCATATTGCCAGGTGCCATCGACCAGCTCTGCGCCCAGAGCTTCCATCTCTTCGGTGATGATCTCGGCCGCGGCTTCAGGATTGTGACCATATTCAATTTCCAACTGGCGCACCACATCGACCAGACGCGCATAGTCGGGGAAAGCGCCGGTAATCGCCAGCGTGCGCGGGCGCGCCATGCCGCCATACAGCTCTTGCGCCACATAGTTGCGGTCGATGAGCATGTTCATGGCTTCGCGAATGCGCGCCACGGCAAAGGGATTCAACTTGCCGGTGCCTTCAAAGACAGGCCCGGAGGGGTTGAAGGTCAATTCCGAATTGGAACCGTAGGAGCTATAGCTGTCGACTGTGCTCGAAGCATCGACGACCGCCGCCACTTCGGCATCGGACACGGCAAAAGCATAGACATCCAGCTCGCCTACATCCAGCCGGGTCACTGCGGCAGCTGCCGAAGGCTCTTCGACGACAATCACCTCGTCGACCATCGCGCCGGTGCGCCCCGCGCTTGCCGGGGCCTCGTCGGCGGTTTCGTCATCCGCCATGTCGTCTGCGGTGTCTTCCGTATCTTCTGCGGCCTCTTCTTCCGCCGGGGCAGTGGTCGCCTCGGCTGCCGGCGCATCTGGCGCGGCAGGCGCTTCTGTGGGCGAGCACGCGCTCACCACCAACGCCAGCAAGGCAATAAGCAGCCAAACCGGCACACTGGGTATTGTTAAATTTCGTCTCATTCGGCACTCCTTAGAATTGGGGTTGGGAACTCGTTGCGACGACTTCATACCGTATGTCTTGCTTACTACATGTCGTATATACTACTCTGTGTTTAATACTCTCTGTTCAACATACAACATGTACCACATGCGTATCGCTTAAGTAAAACGTTATTGGACGGTTAGGTAGGTCGCCGCTCCTGCGGTGATATTCTCTGCTGCCCGTGTCACCGCAGGAGCGGTGACCTACTACGCGACTCGTGCATCAATTTTGCAACCTATTGCTAACTCTTATATAACGTACCATTGAACACATGCGTATCGCTTAACCGAAAAAGTGCAGCGTCCACCCTTGAACGCAGCCGACAACGGGTGATTGAACCTGCACGCGCACCAAAGAACAGATGTGCGATGACTCCCTAAAAAGCACCTGTCCGAACCATTTGTTCGGACAGGCGACTTCTTTTGGGCAAACCTTGCGTTTTTTCGGCTACTCGTGCAAGAAACAGGCCGCATAATGGCCTGCTGAATACTCTTTGAACGGTGGGTCTTCCTGGCGACAGATATCCATCACCCGCGGACAGCGTGTGTTGAAATTGCAGCCTTTGGGCGGGTTCGCCGGGTTGGGGACATCCCCTTCCAGAATAATGCGCTGACGATTTCGCTCGATCTGGGGATCGGGGATGGGCACCGCCGAAAGCAAAGCCTGGGTATAGGGGTGCATAGGATTTTCATACAGCTCATCGCGGTCGGCCAATTCTACAATGCGCCCCAGATACATGACTGCGATGCGGTCGGAGATATGGCGCACAACCGACAAGTCGTGGGCGATGAACAGATAGGTAAGACCTAGCTCTTCCTGCAAATCTTCCAACAGGTTAATGATCTGGGCCTGAATCGACACATCCAACGCAGAAATCGGTTCATCACAGACGATGAAGGCCGGATTCACAGCCAGGGCGCGGGCCACACCAATGCGTTGACGCTGCCCGCCCGAAAACTCGTGGGGATACCGATTTACGAAATAGGGATTAAGCCCTACAATATTTAATAGTTCCTGAACCCGTTCCTGGCGTTCTTTTTTGGTGCTGCCAATGCCATGCACTTCCAGCGGTTCGCCCACAATGCTGCCCACGGTCATGCGCGGGTTGAGCGAGGCATAGGGATCCTGGAAAATCATCTGCATCCGCCGGCGCATCCGCCGCAGTTCTTCGCCTTTGGTCTCGGTCAGGTCTTTGCCTTCAAAGATCACATGCCCTTCGGTGGGACGATAGAGCTGCAAGATGGCGCGCCCGGTGGTAGATTTGCCACACCCCGATTCGCCCACCATGCCCAGCGTTTCGCCGGGGAACATGGTGAAATTCAGGCCATCGACCGCCTTGATGGCACCCACCTGGCGTTGAAAAATAATGCCCCGCGTAACCGGAAAGTGCATCTTGAGATTCTGCACTTCCAGAATTGGTTGACTTGTGCCGGTGGCAGTTGTTGCGCCGGTGGCAGTTGTTGTTTCGGCCATTACGCCGTCTCCTCATTGCTATTTGGATCGCGATATTGGGCGTCGGCGGCAGCATGTGCGTCGGCTTTGGCGCGCTCAGAATCGGTTATCAAAACCTCGACATCAGTCAGATCGGCCCAACACGCCGCACGGTGGTCGGGGCCTACGGGTTCCAACTGTGGATTCTCTTGCCAACATTTATCGAAGACAAACGCGCAACGGGGAGCAAAAGGACACTGGTTGGGCAGTTCCAACAAATCTGGCGGCAAGCCCTCGATGGGGATCAACCGCTTTTGGCGGCCCAGGTCTAGCCGCGGAATCGACCGCAACAAACCCAGGGTATAGGGGTGGCGTGGGTTCTCATAAAGTTCATCTACCGGCGATTCTTCGATGATGTAGCCCGAGTACATGACAAGTACCCGCTGCGCCATGCCCGCAACCACACCCAGATCGTGGGTGATCCAGATAATCGCCATGCCCAATTCATCTTTGAGCCGGTTCACCAAATCTACAATCTGCGCCTGAATGGTCACATCCAGCGCGGTGGTCGGCTCATCGGCAATCAACAATTGGGGATCGCAGCTCAAGCCCATGGCAATCATTACGCGTTGGCGCATCCCGCCCGAAAACTGGTGCGGATAATCATCCAGGCGCGAACTGGCGCCAGAGATGCCGACCATTTCCAGCAACTGCACCGCGCGCTGACGCGCCTGCTCGCGCCCCATCTTCATATGCAATTCCAGCGCTTCGGTGATTTGTCGCCCGATGGTGAGCACCGGGTTCAGCGAGGTCATGGGGTCCTGAAAAATCATGGCAATACGATTGCCACGCACCTCGCGCAACTGATCTTCAGAGAGTGTGAGCAAGTCCTGACCGTCGAACCACACTTCGCCATCGACAATTTTGCCCGGCGGCTGGGGAATCAGGCGAATCAGCGACATCACACCGACACTTTTGCCGCTGCCCGATTCGCCTACAATCGCAACGGTTTCACCTTTCTCAACCGAATACGAAATACCATTGACTGCATGTACTACGCCATCCTGGGTGAAGAACTGAGTCTTCAAATTCTTCACTTCTAGCAACTTTGCCATGAAGCCATACTCCTGTATTGCGCAGCGAAGAATCGCAGAGATTCAAGCAGAGATTCAAGCGGTGCGCGGCTATTCCGCATGATAAAAGTGTAATCCTTTCAGCAGTCTGAAATGATTTCGAGACTAAATTCGAGACTGATAACGAGTCTCCTGGCTATCTGCTAGGGAAAAACCGACCTGCCCCGGAAACAAGACGTATGAAACAGGCCGTAAGGGTATCCAAACACATGAAGGCTTCATGCGGACCCTCTGCTGGTGTACCCAGTCTGGATATGCCTGTAGGAATTCGCCCGATTCAGACATTTTCCCGACCGCACAGCGGGTCGACTTGCGGAATGGCTATAGCACGCCCGATAGTTCACAATCAAATGATTCACAACCAGATGATTCATGATCTGCGGCTATGCACCCGAAAACCCCAGACTGTGGTTGCTGTGATTCGCGCGGCGGCTATACCCTATGAGGTTTGGCACAAGATACCCGACCAACTTCCTGCCAACCGACGGCCCGGAGATGTAACTGCCGAGACTCGTGTAGGTGAGCCGGCGAACAGGCCTTGCCGGAGGACTAAAGGAGAAAACTAGATTCAACCGTGTGCAATCGTAACAAAGATCAGGTGCGTTGTCAAAACCCTTAAAATTCTCGCAAAAGAATCGGCAGACTATGAATTTTCCACAGTCTGCCGATTCTCTAAGCCGTTTGTCTACGCCCTCTACCTACGCTGTCTGCGCCTGTAACCAACTCTGCATCTGTTCGACCTGTGCCAGCACCGCGCGCCGGCTGGTTCCGCCCACCACATCGCGCCGCTCGACACTGGTCTCAAAGTCCCACACAGCGGCCACATCTGCTTCAAAGGCCGGATGCAAGGTCTGCAAATCTGCCAGCGTCAACTCGGCCAATCCCACCTGGCGCGTTTCGGCCATGCGCACCGCGTCGCCCGCGATATGATGCGTCTCGCGAAAAGGCACGCCCTTGCGCACCAGATATTCGGCCAGATCGGTTGCCAGCATCTCCGAAGCCAGCCCCCCGCGCAAAGCCTGTACATTGGGGGTGAGGGTCGCCAGCACGCCCCCGGCAATCTGCAAACAGGCCAAAAGCGTATCCACGCCGTCGAAAAGCGCCTCCTTATCCTCTTGCAGGTCTTTGTTATAGGTGCTGGGTGTGCCCTTTAACGTCATCAACAGACCATTGAGCCGCCCCACTACACGCCCGGTCTTGCCGCGCAGCAATTCCAGCCCATCGGGGTTCTTCTTCTGGGGCATCAGACTGCTGCCCGTGCTATAGGCATCGGCCAGCGTCACATAACCAAACTCGCGACTGCTGTAGATGATCAGATCCTCGGCAAAGCGGCTGAGGTGGATCATGGTGAGCGCGGCCCACGCCAGAAACTCGGCGATGAAATCGCGGTCGCTCACCGCGTCCATGCTGTTGGGCGAAACCGCGCCAAACCCCAGCGCCTTCGCCAGTTGGGCGCGGTCAATGGCAAAGGGATTGCCTGCCAACGCGCCGCTGCCCAGAGGCAACACATTGACGCGGGCGGTCAACTCGTGCAACCGCTGGGCATCGCGCTGCCAGGCCCAGGCGTGGCTCAGAAGCCAGTGGCTCCAGCGCACAGGCTGCGCGGGCTGGAGATGCGTATAGCCGGGCATGAGCAGATCCACTTCGGCTGCCGCGCGTTGGGCCGCAGTAGCCATCAACTGATGCAGCGCGTCTTGCAGCCCGCCAATCTCGGCGCGCAGCCAGATGCGCACATCGGTGGCAATCTGATCGTTGCGGCTGCGCCCGGTGTGCAGTTTGCCTGCCACCGCGCCGATCAACTCCGTCAAACGTCGCTCGTTGGCAGTGTGGATATCTTCGTCGCCCGCCTGCAAAACAAACTGCCCCGCGGCCCACTCTGCCGCCACAGTATCCAGCCCCTGCACAATCGCGGCGGCCTCAGTCGCATCGATGAGACCCGCCGCGGCCAATGCCTGGGCATAGGCCTGGCTGCCCTGAATATCTGCCTGCCACAGCCGCCGATCAAATCCAATCGATGCATTGAACTGCTCCATCAGGGGATCTGTCGGGCCGGTAAAGCGTCCGCCCCACAACTTGGTCGACATGGCTATCCCTATCTATTCTGCTGCGCGATGCTGTTGCCGGCACTTGTTTTTGCCGTCACTCGTTTTCTGCCGCCGTCCCCGCATCGCCAGTCGGCAGCTCTGCACCGGGCGTCAACCCAATGCCAGCCTCATAGCGCGCCAGGTTCAGATCCAGCTCAATCCGTCCATAGTGTTTGCGCACCCACCAGACAACGGCCCAACTGGTAACAAGAATGGCGAGGATGCCAATTAAACCGGCTTCGGGGCCAAAAGGCCCGCCCGTCCACGCCGAGGGACCGTGTTGCCGAATGATGAAGACTGAGGCAGAGGTGAAATCGTTACCGCTGACGGGAAAGCCAAACACATTGCCCATGAACAGATTCCAGGTGATGTGCAGCCCGATGGGTAGGCCCAGCCGCCCGGTGAGGATGAAGCCCAGCCCGAACATCAGGCCCAGAATCGCCAGATTGAGTGTGCTGATCCAGTCGGAATAGGGGTTGAATACATGAAAAAGGCCAAAAAAGGCCGAAGAGAGGAGCCAACTGCTCAACACGGCATAGCGGGGATGCCATGCACCCAGATTCAAGCCTTCGGCCAGATTGCGCAACTGATGCCCGCGGAAGAGCACCTCTTCGGTGATGCCAATCACCACAAACACCATCACCGGCCCCAGAATTGCCACAGCAAAGGGCAACGTGGTTACATGGGCAAAAAAGCGCCCGTCGATCTCGATCCACCCCGCCCAGTATTCGACGCCAAAGACCGCGCTCATAGCGCCCGCGCCCAGCAACAGCCCAAAGCCAAAATCCTGCCACCAGCGCCGATCCATCTGCAAGCCCAGTTGGGCCAATGGGCGACGATCCACATAGCGGGTGACCACCCAGGTTAACAGCATAAAGAGGATGACCGTCACCGCCTGCGCCACAATGCGGTCTGTGAGATCGGTCAGTTCGGGCACGCGGTCGTAGATCAGCGCGGTGAGCGGGCTGCCTGTAGCAATCTGTACCAGACTATAGGTCAGTATCCAGGTCGCAAAATGGATCAGGACGCGCCATCCGGCGCGCGGGCGACGTTCGATTGGATTCCAATACGGCTGCACCAGCCACTTCATGACAATTTAACTATTGCGCCCCATGATCGCGACCTTTGCCTGCATATGGAAATTGCCTGCATGTGGAAATCAAAATTCGGACATCGAAATTCTGATATTGAGCTGGAGATTAGAATGCGACACCGTTCAGGCACAGAACAAGCACAGAACAAGCACAGAACAGGCACCTACTGGTATACGCCCACTTTCTGGCATGGGATACACAGCACTGGATACACCGGCATTATATACACCGGCAGTGGATCCACATGAAGCGCGTTGGCCCGCGCTTTGCCAACATGCCGCATATCGATCAGGCTTCATTGTACCTTTACCTGACTATTCAAGAAACTATTCAAGAATAGACTATTCTAACGATTCTAACGATTCAAGAAAAAGCCATTCGAGAAGAGCGCATATGGCCGCTTTGCCATGCGCGATTTTATTGCCCAGGGGGGCGATGGCGGCCGCGCGTCGCGCAGAATTCCTCACAAAACGCGCATACGCTTACCCAGTTCGCGCGACAGTCGCGCTACACTGCTCCAGAGGCGATATACAGCGCGGCAAGCCATCTCTGCGCAGCGTTGCAGCCTTGCAGAATGCGCCGGCTTTTCCCACACCTCACCCACGCGGCTGGACCCACGCGGCTGGACCCACGCGGCTGCATTCTGTCATTTATGCGCGACACTGTGTGCACAGTGTTCCCGCCAACCAACCAGGGAGGATACAACTTGAAATACGTATTATGGCTTTTGCAGATCTTGGTGGCAGTCGCATTTCTGGGGGCGGGCTTTATGAAGTTGACCGCACCTATTGATGAACTGGCGCAGACCATGACCTGGGTCACTGCGCTGCCGGTCTGGCTGGTTCGTTTTATTGGTCTGGTAGAAATCGCCGGCGCGCTGGGCCTGGTTTTGCCTGCGCTCACCCGCATCCAACCCCAGTTGACTCCGCTAGCCGGCGCCGCGCTGGTGTTGGTCATGCTATTGGCGACTGTTTTCCACATCGTGCGCGGCGAATTTGGCTTGGTCCTGCCCAATATTGTGTTGATGGTGCTCGCCGGGCTGGTCGCCTATGGGCGCGGGAAGCTACTTCCCATTTCTCCCAAACCGGCGTAGATTCCTTCATCCATCCAAATCGACAACAGGAAAAGCCGCCCAACACGATGCGGGTGTTGGGCGGCTTTTCATATATCAAGCGGGCCTATCCCCCCCAAATACCGCGTGACAGCGGGCAAGCTCCGGTGATATGCTGGGGGCGGTGACGGCTCTATCTGCCAACCCAACGCCTGCGCAACCTACAACAAGAGGAGAACCGGATGTCCACCCAATCCATAAATGGAAATGGCGTGCTGATTCAGGCACAACAGCTCTTCGACGGCCTCAATGGAGCCATACAAGCAGACCAGGCGGTGCTGGTCACAGACGGGCGCATTGCTCAAGTGGGGCCGGCGGCACAGCTGCGCCAGGAGATTTCCCCCAAAACGCAGATAATTGACCTGGGGTCCGCCTGCCTTGCGCCCGGCCTGATCGACGGGCACACCCATCTCAGCCTGGCGGGCGACGGTCGCCCCTATGCGGCCATGTTTAGCGAAACGGATGAGATGATGGTGCTGACCGGCGCTATGAACCTGCGCCGCCATCTGCGCGCGGGCATCACCACGATCCGTGAGCACGGGGCGCGCAACCGGGTGGGCTTTGCGCTGCAAGAGGGCATCCGGCGCGGCTATATTCCCGGCGCGCGTTTGCTGGTGAGCGGTCGCCCTATCACCTGCACGGGTGGGCATTTTCATATGTGCAACGAGATCGCCGACGGAGAAGAGGAGATGCGGCGTTCTGTGCGGCGGTTGGTCCACGAAGGGGCAGACTACATCAAGATCATGGCGTCGGGCGGCGGCACGGCGGGCACCATTCCCGGACGCGCCAGCTACTCTACCGCAGAACTCCACGCGGCAGTCCACGAAGCCCACCATTTTCACCGTCTCACCGCGGCCCATTGCCGGGCCAAAGAATCAATGGTGCGCGCGGTGGAAGCAGGTATCGACCTGATGGAGCACGCCGAATTTCTCGACCCCGACAACGAGATGCGCTTTGACCCCAAGCTGGCCGAGATGATGGCAGAAGCCGGCATCTGGATCAGCCCCACGCTGCAAGCCTGGACCAACTATTCGCGAATTGTGGCCCTGCACGAACGCCAGAACGCCGACAACATCACCCGCGACGAAGAAAAGGAGTTGGCGGCTCTGGAAAAACGCGCCGAGACGCGCCTCGACATCATGCGCCGTATGCTGGAATACGATGTGCGCGCACGGATTGTGCCGGGGACGGATTCGGGCGTGGGCAGCCTGGCCTTTGGGCATCTCGACTATGACTTGCAGCTGCTGGTACGCGTGGGGTTCACCCCCGCCGAAGCCCTGTTATCAGCCACGCGTATCTCTGCCGAGGCGATTGGCCTGGCCGACGAAATTGGTGTGATCCAGGCGGGCAAAGCGGCGGATCTGGTAGCCTTCGACGGCGATCCCACTCAGGATATCGGCGCGGTGAGCCGGGTAGTGGCGGTCTTTCAGGCAGGTGTGCGCGTAGTATAACGCACCGGATAGCGCACCCGGATTGGCATCATGAACGCGGGGCGCGCAGTCTGCGTAGCAGGTCGCGCAGTCGCCCCGGCAACAAACCAGCGAGCAGACCTGGCATGAATCCCGCCGCCGGTGAGATTGTCGTCGCGCGCCTGCAAGGTGCGTTTTCTGAAAGCCGATCCATCTTCCACAAATCTGTTTGCACAATATACCCGGTAGTTCTTATACTGAAGCGATGCCCGCCCCAGTGTTAGCCACTAAACTTTATATTCCTCCATCTCGGCCCAAGGTCGTTCTTCGCCCTCGCCTGATGGAGCGGCTGAACGAAGGGCTGCATCGCAAGCTGACCCTCATCTCTGCGCCCGCCGGTTTTGGCAAAACCACGCTGCTCGGCGAATGGTTTGCCCGCGCGAGTACCCCGCAGACCAAAAGCCCTGCGCACGCCGTTGCCTGGGTGTCTCTGGACGAAGGCGATAGCGACCCTGCGCGCTTTCTGACATACGTTGTCGCGGCGTTGCAGACTCTGGCGCCGAAACTGGGCAATGGGGTATTGACTGCACTCCAGTCTCCACAGCCGCCGCCGGTCGAAGCGATTCTGACCGCCCTGATCAATGAACTCACAACGCTCCCCGACAATTTGATTCTCGTCCTGGATGACTACCACGTGATCGATGCCAAACAGGTGGACGACATTCTCGCCTTTTTGCTCGAACACCTCCCGCCCCGGATGCACCTGGTCATCTCCACCCGCGAGGACCCATCGCTGCCTCTGGCCCGCTATCGCGCCCGGGGCCAGATGACCGAACTGCGTGCGACAGATTTGCGTTTTACGCCTGCCGAAGCAGCCGGATTTCTCAACCAGGTCATGGGGCTTGCGCTCGCGGCAGAGCAAGTGACGGCCCTGGAGGCGCGCACCGAAGGCTGGATTGCCGGTCTGCAACTGGCCGCGATTTCCTTGCAGGGACATGAGGACCCCACCGGCTTTATCAAATCGTTTACCGGCAGCCACCATTTTGTGCTGGACTATCTGGTGGAAGAAGTCTTGCATCAGCAGTCCGTAGATATCCAGACTTTCCTGCTGCGCACCTCCATCCTCAATCGTCTGTGCGGCCCCCTGTGTGATGCCCTTCTGCGCCGCACGACCACCCCGCACTCTGCCGCGCCTGCTTCCGGCCAGGCAACCCTGGAAACGATTGAACAAGCCAACCTGTTTATTGTGCCCCTGGACAATGAGCGACGTTGGTACCGCTATCATCATCTCTTTGCCGATTTGCTGCGCCAGCGTCTGCATCAGCAGGTTCTCGCATCTCCCGTGAATGAGGGATCAGGAGATGGCAGAGCAGGTGATGGCAGAGCAGGAGATGGCAGAGCAGGTGATGGGGGAACGGCTGTGGATGAATTGCACAGGCGTGCCAGTGCCTGGTATGCAGAGAATGATCTGGAGCTTGAAGCGTTTCACCATGCCGCGGCCGGCGGCGATATTGCTCATGCCGCGGACCTGATAGAAGGAAAGGCGTTACCTCTCCAGTTTCGTGGTGGGGCTGTCCCCATCTTAAACTGGCTGGCAAAACTGCCAACAGAGGCGCTGGATGCGAGACCTCTCTTATGGGTGACCTATGCTTCGGCGTTATTGATGATGGGTCAGGTGAGCGGTGTCGAGGAAAAAGCACAGGCTGCGGAAACTGCCCTGCAAACCGCAAAACTCGATGACAAAACCCGCGACCTGATAGGACGTATTGCCTCTATCCGAGCGACGTTGGCGGCTACGCAGCACCAGACAGAAGCCATCATTCGCCAGGCACGCCGTGCTCTGGAGTATCTGCACCCCGACAACCTGTCCGTCCGCACTTCCGTTACGTGGACGCTGGGATGTGCCTACCAGCTCCAGGGCGACCGCGCCGGGGCGGCGCGGGCCTATACTGAAGTCATATCGATCTGCATGGCGATTGGCCATACCGTGATTGCCATGATGGCGACAATTGGTCTGGGCATAATACAGGAAATGGAAAACCAGCTCTATCTGGCTGCCGAGACCTACCGGCGCGCCGTGCAATTGGCAGGTGAACCGCCACCGCCGCCGATCTGCGACGCCTATCTTGGCCTGGCGCGACTGTGCTACCAGTGGAATGATCTGGATGCCGCCCATCAGCACGCACAACAAAGCCTCCAATTGGCGCGACAAATCAAAAACACGGACCGATCTGTGATATGCGAGCTGTTTCTCGCCCGTCTGCAACTGGCGCAGGGCGATGTGGCGAGCGCAGCCGCGTGGGTCGCAAAGGCCAGCCAATCCGCGCACGCCCACAACTTCGTCCAGCAGTTGCCCCAGGTTGCAGCCACAGAGACGCTTACATTGCTCTATGCGGGCAATGTGGCAGGTGCCGCGCAACTGGCGCAGACGCACCACCTCCCCATCAGCCAGGCGCGGGTACACCTGGCCCAGGCCAACCCGTCTGCCGCGTTGGCGCTGCTGGAGCCGTGGCGACAACAGGTGGAGGCAAAGAATTGGGCGGATGAACGCCTGCGCGTGATGGTGTTGCAAGCGGTGATGCACCATGCGCAGGGCGAAAAGGACAGGGCTGTCCACTTGCTGGGTGATGCGTTGACGCTGGCCGAGCCGAGCGGCTTGATCCGGCTTTTTGTGGATGAAGGGTTGCCCATGCGGCAGCTATTGTCCACCGCCGCCGCGCAGGGGATCAGGCCGGCGTATACAGGCAGATTGCTGGCTGCATTTGCCGGCGAGGCGCAGCCGACAAACACCATAGAGCGCGCGGCCCTGCCCTCTTCCCTGCCAGCCCAGCCCCTGATCGAACCCCTGATCGAGCCATTGAGCCAGCGCGAGTTGGAAGTCCTGCAACTCATTGCCCACGGGTTCTCCAATCGCAGGATTAGCGAGAGCCTTTTTCTCGCCCTGGACACGGTCAAAGGCCATAACCGCAGAATTTTTGGCAAACTACAGGTTCAAAGGCGCACAGAAGCCGTCGCCCGCGCCCGCGAATTGGGTTTATTGCGCGTGTAAGTCTCCGTATTTCCCCGCATCCCAGATTCCCCAGCAATCCTCGCGCCGATAATTCAAACCCACACCCCCTAATCAACACCCCAATCAACACTAAAGTGTCTATACGCTTCCCTGTGGTGCGGATATGCTACTTGTTGCAGAGCGCAGGTAGCGCAGTCTGCTAGGGCGGGCCACCACCGGTAGAGAGTAATGTCGCACAAACTCAATTCAAAAGATGATCCAGGTCGACCAATTGTCTATGAAATCCGGATCAAGGGCCATTTGGGTCCCCAATGGACAGAATGGTTTGCGGGTCTGGTCATCACGTTGGAAGAGAACGGCGATACGCTGTTAACCGGCCCGGTCTTTGACCAGGCTGCCTTGCACGGTCTGATCAAAAAAGTGCGTGACCTGGGTATGCCACTGCTCGCGGTCAAGCGTATCGTGCCACGCGACTGAGTGCGGCAAATCGGGCAAGAATCGACTCAACAGTTGTGCGAAACGAAATTGTTTACAAAATGGGCGTCGTTCACAAAGTGGCGTCCACTAATCACAAATAAGGAGAGTACAAATGAATAATCATCAGAAGGTGGGTGGGGTTGCCGCCCTGATTGACGCGGCAACATTCGTATTCGGCATGGTAATGTTTTTCCTGGTGCTGGCTCCAGTTGGTTACGACAGCATCGACGGCGATTTGCTCCAGAACGTAGCTTTCCTCGCAGAAAACCAGGCCATCATTTACATGTGGCATCTAATCATCTACGTGATTTTCGGCAGCTTTTTGGTGATCCTCGCGCTTGCGCTCCACGCGCGATTGCAGACCGGCGCGCCGGCAATGACACGGACCGCGACCGCCTTTGGGCTGATCTGGGCCGGGCTGGTCATCGCCAGCGGTATGGTCGCCAACATCGGCGCGAGCATCGTCGTCGAACTCTACGCCAATGACCCCACGCAGGCGGTAT
>JBBDIO010000174.1:0-22935 GCA_040880365.1 Litorilinea sp. | reverse complement strand
GTTGGATTGATCATGGGGTTCGCTCCTGAAATGGAAATGGGGTATAGGGTTGCGATATCCACCCGGCGCGCGTGTCGCGCCATTCGCTTCCGCGGGTAGATAGCGTTGAGGGATGAAAGCGGGTCTGCGCGGCCCGGTTCCATCCCTCAACATCAGGAACATTCGCGTGCGGTCAGTTTACCGGCAAAGCGGCACCAGACCTCCACGCTTTATGCAACAGCCCAGTGTGACAGTGCATCAACACGCAGTGCTCAATCAGCCCTATATGTTGATGCAGCATTTGGCCTGGGCCTACTTGACCTCGAAAATGGTTTCCACTTCGACCGCATAGTCACCGGGGATCTGCATCCCGACCGCGCTGCGGGCGTGGCGACCTGCTTCGCCAAACACTTCCAGATAGAGATCGCTGGCGCCGTGGATAGAGCCGGGCGTGTTGTTATAGCCGGGCGCGACATTCACCATGCCCAATACCTTCACCACGCGCACCACGTTATCGATGCTGCCGATTAACGAATGCAGGGCCTGCAAGTTGCCCAGCGCACAGAATTTGGCGGCCTCATAGCCTTGTTCATCGGTCAGATCTCCACCAACCTTGCCAAAGATCTGCTTGTCGCCCCAGCGCGAAGTCGCGCCCGACGTGTAGACCAGGTTGCCCGTGCGCACAGCGTGCATCAGACGGCCTGCATTGAGATCAATGGTCTGTAACGTATATCCGAGTTCGCGCAGTTTGGCTTCGTATGACATTCCGGCGTAATCCTTTCTGAATCCTGCTTTTTTGATTGTTCGACGCATGTACCCACAGATCATCGTATCCGGTTTCTGCTCTGATTTAGGCAGCGCAATTTCGCGCCTACAAGGCAGAACACCGGGCAGAATCAAGGTCGATCACACGCTGGTTCCATAGGTAGACTTGTAAAGCTAGACTTGTGACCCACAGTCGATTGTACTGCGTTAATGCTGCGTTAATGTTACCTTTACGCTGCAAACCGCACACAGGTTCAAGCAGCTGCTACAGGCTGTCTTATTATAGACTACTTGCGCCACGCGTCCATATTTTTGCGGGCCAGGGTTGCAACACACCATCGCGTCATGCCTGGTTATGCCTAACGCCTGCCAGGGCCGTCCGCCATTCCCGCCCACACAGGCGCGACTCGTTCCACACGCCACAACAGTTGGTCAATGCTTGCCACACCTGTATAATTCAGACGATTATCGATCATAACATCGGCGCATCGTTATAGTGTAGTAAGATGGGATGAGAAGTTGAGTAGAAAAGTGAAGCCGTGGAATTCCCGGTTGATGTTCAACCCCGAAACCCAGGAAGCTCTTATCCGTGGATTTGGCAAACTGGCAGCAACAATGGAAGTCGCGCTTGGCCCGCGCGGGCGCCTGGTAGCCGTTGCGCGCGATAATCGCCGTCGCGAGCCAGAGCTTTTGAACGATGGCGCCACCATTGCGCGCCGTTTTCTGGGGTTGCCCAACCGTTTTGAAACGATGGGCGCATTTATGGCCCGCCACATTGCCTGGCAGGTCGAAGAAGCCGTGGGCGACGGGGCGACTACCGCGGTGGTCATTGCCGAACACATCATGCGCGAAGCCAACCGCCTGCGCGTCGGAGGCCATAATGTGATGCGCCTGCGCTGGGGGCTGGAACATGCTCTCACCGCCGCGCTCGCCGCCCTGGATGCCATGCGCCACCCGCTGGAAGATCCCGCCCAGATCGCGGCGCTGGGCACGTCCATCACCGGCGATCCCAAACTGGGTAAGCATATCGAGGAAATCTTTGACGTGGTCGGGCCCTTTGGCGCAATCGATGTGCGCACGCACTATGGGTGGGGTCACCATGTGCGCTACATCAACGGCACATTCTGGAATCAGGGCTGGGTCTCTTCCTATTTTGCCACCGACGCGGGCAAGGCCACGGTCAAGGATGCCTATGTCCTGCTCACCAATCGCCACCTCAGTTCTGCCGAAGAACTCGCGCCCATCATGCAACAGGTAGCCCAGGCCGAAAAACGCAGCCTGGTCGTGATTGCCAATGGCATCACCGGCGAGGCCCTGAATATCCTGGTGAGCAATCTCAATCGGGGCACGCTGCCCACGCTTGCCATCAAAGCCCCGGGCCTGGGTCTCGAAAAAACCGACGTATTACAAGACCTGGCCGTCATGACCGGCGGGCGAGTCTTTATGGCAGAACTGGATGACCGCATCGAAAAAGCGACCCTGGCCGATCTGGGACAGGCGCGCGAGGTCCAGGCAATCCGGTCGGGCTTCACGCTGATTGGCGGCAAAGGCCGCCCGGCCCAGATGCGCGCCCGCAGCCAGGATCTGCGCAAACAAATTCCCCACGCCGCCTATGGGCGCGACCGCAACCGGCTCACCGAACGCGCCGGTAAACTGTTGGGGGGCGTCGCCTTGCTGGAAATCGGCGGGGCGACCGAATCGGAACGGGAATATATGAAAGATCGGGCACGCGAAGCAGTCCACGTCGTACGTTTGGGGCTGCAAAACGGCGTCGCGCCCGGCGGCGGCGTGGCGTTCATGCGCTGCCGCGATGCCATCGACCAGCTCGATCTGCCGCCCGACCAGGCCGCAGGCGCCGAAGTCTTGCGCCATGCCCTATTGGCCCCCCTCCGGGCCATTCTGGTCAATTCGGGCATCGAACCTTCGCCCATTTTGGCGCGTGTGGCCGACCAGAAGAATGGCGCAGGCTATGACGTCATGCGTGAAGAATTCACCGATGTCGTCGCCGCGCATATTGTGGACCCGGTGCAGGTGCTCAAAGAAGCGCTGCGCATCGGCGTCAGCGGCGCGATGATGGCGCTGACCACCGATGTACTGGTCCATCGCCCGCGCCAAAACCGAGATGAAGAAGTGGATTTTCGACCCTAATGTCAAATGATGAACTTGCAGTAGACGCGACTGAACTCAATCCTGTAGCAGCGCTAGGCGCATGGCTCGGCGGCTCGGTGATTCAGGTCGCCCTCTCGCCCAACTTTGCCCAGGATGGCATTGCGCTGGCCGCGACCCTCGCCGGTCTCTTTCGCAGCGCCGACCGGGGCCAGAGTTGGCAACTCGCCATGACCGGCCTGAGTGAACCTACGCTGACCACGGTGATCTTTGCAGGCGCACCCGACGCCGCACCAGACTCCTCCGAATCTGCCCCGCCCACCGCCTTTGCCAGCACCGAAGGCGGACGTCTCTATCGTTCCACCGATATGGGGCAAACGTGGAAAGAGTGCGCAGGCTGGGCAGGTCTGGGCGTGATGACCGATCTGGCTGCCGCTCCCAATTTCGACGCGCAGCCCTATCTGTTTGCCGCCACCATCCACGGCGCGTTTCGCAGTCTCGATGGCGGCGAAAGCTGGGAAAGCTGCACCTTTGGTCTGCTGGATGATGAAGTGTTGTGCATGGTCTGTGCGCCCGATTTTGCCGATAACGAGCTGGTCTGGTGTGGCACCGGCGGCGGTGGCTTCTATCGCTCGCGCAATGCCGCCAAAGCCTGGCGCGAAGCCGGTTTGGGGCTGCCCGATTCTGCGGTGCAGGCGTTGGCCGTTTCGCCCCACTTCGCCACCGACCGCACACTCTATGCGGGGATGGAAGACGGGGGCCTGTATCAGTCGCCCGATGGCGGCGAAAACTGGACCGTGGTCGGGCGGGCCACCGAACCGCTGCCCGGCGCCATCAACTGTCTGGCCCTCACCGACAACCCCCATGCCACAGCCAATGCCGATACGCCGCCCGCGCTGCGCATCCTGGCGGGCACCAACTGGGGCATCTTCTGGTCCGACGACGGCGGTGACACCTGGGAAGCGGCGGCTGGCGGCGATTTCATTGCGCTGGATCTGGCCCCTCATGCCACAGGCGTAGTCATTGCCGGCGCGCTGAGCGACGGCCTTTTTGTCTCGACGGATGGCGGCAAAAGCTGGGCGCCGACAGCCGCGCCACCTGCGGCCCACGCGCCGCCCCTCATCACTGCACCCAATACCACCCGCCTGTTTGCATTGGATCACGATGGCGTGCCCGCCCAATCCTGGGATGGCGGCGCTACCTGGTCCGAACTGCCCGGCGAATTCAGCCAGGGCCATGTGACCGACGCCGCGGTCTTTTCCATTGCCGCCGGAGATCAATCTGCCGATAGCCTTACTGTTTATCTGGCGGGCGAAGATTTTCTGCTGCGAGGCACTACCCCACGCACCCAATCCGCTATAGAGTGGGACGAACTTACCTTGCCGGCCCCCGCCGGCGACGCCGCGCCGTTTGTCGTGGCTGCCCCCGATTTTTCCCAATCGCCCAGCCTGTTGTGGGGCCATTACAGCGGGGACATGTATCTTTCTGCCGACGCCGGCGAAACCTGGTCGCTCATTGCCCGCCCCTGGGTCACAGAAACGACGCTATCCATCAACATGTCGCCCGGTTTTGCGGCAGATCGCCGCATGGTTGCGGTGACAGGCCACCAAAACGATGCCGGCAATTTCCAGCTTTCGCTCTGGCAAACGCACAATGCCGGCGAAATGTGGGCAGAATTGGCGGCATTGGAAACCGAAACCCCCGCCATGCTGACGGCCTTGACGCACCACGACCGCGAGGAATCCATTTTCCTGGCGACCCGCAATCGCCTGATCCGGCTCTTTACACCCGGTGGCGGCGACGATTTGGAAGTTCAGCAGACCATGTTCGAGACGGGGCAACGCATCACGGCCCTGGCCGTTTCGCCCGATTTCGCCAATGATGGCACCCTGTTTGCCGGTATCGACGGCTGCGTCCACTATTCACAGGACAGCGGCGTCACCTGGGCAGGACTGGCCCGAATTCCCCACGATATTGCCGTGGTGAGCCTGCTGCCCGCCGCCCCCGGTCAACCGTTGACCCTGGTCACGCTGGGTGGAGAAGTCTGGCGTTGTCCCTGGCCTGCCACGGCATGATTAGCCCGCCACGGCACAGAAAATCACGCTTGACAGTAGACGAGCGACCCACACCCCAGACACAAACCAAACCTAAACAAGGCGCAGATAAGGCGCAAAGCAACAGGTAATTATGCAGAATCTCGCGCGCGAGGCCGACGGTTTTGAAATTCTAGGGCTGGAAAATGAGCAGGTATCGCTGTGGATTGCGCCCGCATTGGGGGCCAAATGGGTGAGTCTGCGCGACCGTCGGCGCGACCGCGAATGGATGTGGTCGCCGCCCGACCGTGACGGCTTGTTCCGTGCGCCCGATGCCAACGCCTTTCATACCAGCTCACTCATCGGCGCGGACGAATGTTTTCCCACGATTGCGCCCGCGCAATGGGCAGGCCGCGCCCTGCCGGATCACGGCGAAGTCTGGAATCTGCCGTGGACAGTGATTGCCCACACGCCCGCAACGCTGACCACCCAGATCGACCTGCCCATTTCGCCCCTACGCCTGACCCGTGCCATCGAGCTGGACGCGGCGACGCTGACCGTCGACTACCGCGTCGAAAACCGGGGCGATGCGCCGGAACCTTTCGTCTGGGCCTTTCACCCGCTCCTGAAGATTGGACCCGGCGACCAATTAGCGCTTGGCCCTGCGATTGGCGAGCTTCTGCTGGAAAGCGCTATCGGTGTGGACCTGGGCAAGCGCGGAGCCGTGTGCGCCTGGCCCGCGCCCCAGACCGCGATGGATTTAAGCCGCCTGGAACTGGGCGGTGACGCGCGCGCCGCAAAATTCTTCACCCATCCCTTGCCTCCCGGCAGCGGCTGGGCACAAGTCTACAACTCCGAAACACATACCTCGCTCACCTATACCTTCAGCAGCGAACAGGTTAACACCCTGGGCATCTGGTTGACGCGTGGAGGCTGGAACGGCTATCATCACCTGGCAGTCGAACCTGGCATCGGTGCGCCCGACCCGCTGGATGTGGCAGTGGCCGATTGGGAGCGCTTTGGCACAGTTGCGCCCGCCGGCGAAAAAACCTGGAGATTCCAACTAACCCTGGGCACGTAAGTACGCCTGCTTCACCTCGATTGGCCCAATCCGCCCCCGCCCCCCGCCTGTCCCTACGATATACGAATTTTTCGATATGCAAATTTCCGACTTGCCATGTCTATCCATTGATCATATAGTATTTCGATACATCTATAGCTTACCGCTCGACCTCTATGCCCATACCCGGTGTGGCCCCCGGAGCTTGCCGCTCCGCCCCAACCACACAGCTATAAATTCACGTAGGTCGGCTTCCTGCACCAGGCAAAATTTAGTAGCGCGTGCGTTCCAGACAGTACATAAAAAAACATATCCCCACGTCCACAAAAGTTTAGGCCAGCTTTTGATCGACTGATGCCATGCCAAAACAATCAGTCATTCTGACATTATACTGACAGCAAAAGGGAATGTTTGCACCATTAAATTGTGAAATAATGTTTACAAGTCTGTGTATTACCCACGATTTACCGCTAATATCACATTACTCAAAGGGTATACGCAATATATTTTGCATGTTTTATACGTATCATTTATCCCTACCGGCATGTGGATAAAAATGTGTCGACGGCGACGGTAAACATAGACGCATTCAATAGTGTTAGATTTGAGGGCTGCATAACCCTGGTTCCCTCGACAGAAAAGCCTATGCCTCATGACTAGCTCAGACGCAGCGGGGATTATCGAATATGCCAGCGATGGCATTGCACTGACCGACGAGAATGGATTGGTTACGCTCTGGAATACAAGCCTGGAACGGATGACAGGCATTCCCCAATCGGCGGCGGTCGGTCGCTATATGTGGGAAGTATTGGTAGGCCTTTTTCCGGCCTATGCATGCACGCCTGGTGCTGTCGCCTATTGCTGGCAACACATATACACTTGTCTGAAAGGCGACACGCCTAACCCATCACAAGATTGTCACGAATTTCATTTGCAGCTGCCGGGCGGTGAGATTCGCCAGTTGCAAATGGCAAGTTTTTCCATTCCAACCGCCCACGGCTTCCAAGTCGGCTGTATTTGCCGGGATATAACAGATTCTCGAAAAAACGCGGCCCAGGACCAGCTCCATAACGAAGAACTGGCGCTAATCAACTGGGCGTCCACCGTCTTTACCTCGATTCTAGACCTGGATGAAGTGCTGCACGCGGTGATGCAAGAAGTTCTGCACCTGTCGCCTGCCGATGGTGTAGGCATCTGGCTGCACGGCGAAACCGACCGGCAGCTAACCCTACAGGCATCGACTAACCGCGCCGGCAACCCCTTCCCCATGCACCATGCAACAAATTTTGCACGCATGGCAAGGTGGGTGTTCGAGAAAAATCAAAAACTCGCCATCCGCGATCTGTGGGCCGACGATGCCACCACCAAGCAAAAAACCTACCACGGCAAAGCCAGCATTCGCTCCTGTGTATTTGTCCCGTTGCAACTCAAAGAAGACGTGATCGGCGCACTGAACATACATTCACCCCAGGCCGATCAGTTTGTACCCAACAATGTTGCTCTGCTTGAATCGCTTTCCATTCCGGCGGCGATTGCCATTCACAATGCCCAGCTCTACAAACGGGTGAAAGAATTTACCAGCGCACGCGAGCGGCAGTACATTTCTCAATATCTGCACGATCTGGTGAACCAGTCCTTTACATCCGTCAGCCTGATCACCGAATCCCTGCCCGAACTCTGGGAGCAAAACCCAGAAGAAGGCCTGAATGCACTGCGCGAACTCCAGAAGTCGGTGCGGGGCGCCGTGGCCGAACAGCGACGTGCACTCGCCGAATTACGCTCGCCCGACCTTACCGTAACCGACCTGGCGGATCTGCTGCGTACCCTGGCGACGACGTCGGCCCAGCAGATGAATATCCCGGTTGAGTTTGGCGAAAAAGGGCGCGGCGAAGTCCCCAGTGATGTCCAGGTGATGCTCTATCGAATCTGCCAGGAGGCGCTCAACAACATTCGTAAACATGCAGGGGCGGAAAAAGTCTCCATCCAGCTTGATTATACAGGTACAACCGTATCGCTAAGGATTTTCGATGACGGTATCGGGTTCGATGTCCAGCGCGTGCCAAACGGCCATTATGGTCTTCAGATTATGCACGAACGGGCAAAAACCGTGGGCGCGAGGTTGCACATCAGCAGCGCCCCAGCCAAAGGTACCGAAGTCGATGTGGTCTGGAGTGAAAATACCGATGACGAACCAAATTTCAACGAGTGAGGACAGGCACATACGCGTCATGATTGTGGATGACCACGCCATGTTTCGGCGCGGGATAGAGATCGCGCTCAAGATCGCAAGCGATGTAGAACTGGTGGGTGAAACCGACGATGGGCACGCCGCCATCCGATTATGCGAAGAAGTGAATCCGGATGTGATTCTGATGGATATGCGCATGGCCGATATGGACGGAGTCACAGCGACGCGCATCATACGCCAACAGTTCCCCAGGACGAAAGTTATCGCGCTGTCTAACGATGCCGAAGAAACCATGGTCAGCAATGCAATACAAGCGGGCGCAATTGGCTATCTGGTAAAGACCATTCTGCCCCACGATCTGATTCAGGCCATTCGTGCCGCGGTCGCCGGGCGTGTAATCCTTTCTCCCGATGCAACCGAAGCCCTGGTGCGCGCCGCCACCCGGCCCCCCAAACCCGACTATGGGCTGACCCTGCGCGAAATGGAAGTTCTGCACGCGCTGAAAGAGGGCCACACCAACAACACGATCGCCGAAAAATTGGTCATCAGCCCCGCCACCGTTAAGCATCATATCAGCAATATTCTGAACAAACTCCAGGTCAGCAGCCGCATGGAAGCCGTTGTCATGGCAACCCGCAAAAGGCTAATCTGAGCGCCGACCCCCTGAATTGCCACTATTTGACACTGCGGGTGGGCACAAATTTACCTGTGCCCACCCGCAGTCTGCGTACGATATCTGCGTACGATATCTGCGCATGATAATCTGCGCACCATAGCAGCCAAAGTGCCCACGCCACTCCTCTAACCCAGCCCAACGCCCCATTGCACACCTGCGCGACGTCCTCTCCCAATACGTAATAAGCCTGCACCCCAAATAGCCTGTCCCCGGCGCACGGCATGCCAACCCGTGGCATACCCCGTCGGCCTATCCCAATAGCCCAAATGGCCCATACGCGTATAGGCCATTTGGGCTATTGCTTCTATATCCTTTGCACTACCCAAATACCCTAAATTAGAACCATACGATTGTGACCCTCTGTCCGATGTGCAAATTCCCAATTGTTGCTACTATCAACTCACGGCAGCCTCTCAAACAGTGCCCGGTTTTCGCACAACCTCTCATCCGACACGTGCAAACCTTTCAGTAAATTCTAAGGACTGCCCAGACAACCCGTTCCAGACGAATACTTTCTCCTATCCAGTTATCGTGGGTTTCCCTTGTGTGGGATGCCTATCCAGAGGAGCGCGCATATGTGTGGCATTGTGGGATATATCGGCGAACACGCGGCGGCGCCAATCGTCCTCGAAGGGCTGCGTCGCCTGGAATATCGAGGTTATGATTCGGCGGGCATTGCCGTGCTGGCACAGGATGGTCACATCCAGACCCAACGCCGGGCCGGCAAGCTCTACAACCTGGCACAGGCATTGGATACCACGCCGCTGGCGGGCAGTGTTGCCATCGGTCACACGCGCTGGGCGACCCACGGCCCTCCCTGCGAACGCAATGCTCACCCCCATCTCAGCCCCGACAGTCGTTTTGCCGTCGTGCAAAATGGCATTGTCGAAAATTTTGTCGAGTTGCGGCGCACACTCCAGGACAAAGGCTACTCGTTTTGCAGCGACACGGATACCGAAACTATCGTGCACCTGGTTCATCACCACTACAACAACGGCTGCGCGGGCGATTTTGCCAAAGCCGTGCGCATGACCATCCAGGAACTGCAAGGCCCCAGCGCAATTGTCGTGGCAAGCCAGGACCATCCCGACTGTGTGATTGCGGCCCGGTTGGGCAATGCCGGCGGTGTGGTCATCGGCCTGGGCGAAGGCGAAACCTTTATTGCCAGCGATCTGCCTGCAATCCTTAAGCACACCCGCAAAGTAATCTTTCTGGAAAATCGCCAATTCGCCATCATCACTCGCGCCGGTGTCAGCTTCTACGATTTCATGGGCAACCCCATCGACAAGCAGCCGCTGGAAATCCAACTGGATGCCCAGGCCGCCGAGAAGGGGAAATACACCCACTTCATGCAGAAGGAAATTTTCGAACAGGGCAATACCCTAACCGATACCCTGCGCGGAAGGCTGGATGTATCTAACAACCGCATTCATCTGGACACACTGAATCTGGACCCCGCCCAGATCAACGCCATCGAAAAAATCTCTATCGTCGCCTGCGGCACCAGCTACTATGCAGGGCTGGTGGGCAAATATCTCATCGAGCGCGTTGCCCGCATCCCCGTCGAAGTCGATTATGCCAGCGAATTTCGCTACCGGTCGCCGATTATCCGCCCCAACCACCTGGTCCTCGCCATCTCCCAGAGCGGCGAAACCGTAGACACCCTCGCCGCCCTCGAAGAAGGTCGCGAACAGGGCGCCACCACCGCGGCCATCGTCAACGCCGTGGGCAGCCAGGCCGAGCGCGTGTGCCAGGGCGTGGTATATATGCAAGCCGGCCCCGAAATCGGCGTCGCCAGCACCAAAGCCTTTACCGCGTCAGTCACATCGCTCTATTTGCTGGCTGCGTATTTGGGCAAAATCCGCAATGTGCTGACCGAAACCCAATCTGCCGCGCTGATTCGCAGCATTGCCACCCTGCCCGGGTTGGTGGGCGACTTTCTGGATGCTGCGTGGCACACCCAGGCCTATGCGCAACTTGCGGCTCGCTATCAGTCGTTCAACAACTTTCTCTACATCGGGCGCGGCATTAACTACCCGGTAGCACGCGAAGGCGCGCTCAAACTGAAGGAAATCAGCTACATCCACGCCGAAGGCTATCCTGCCGGCGAGATGAAACATGGCCCCATCGCCCTGATCGACGCCCATATGCCCACTGTGGTCATCGTGCCCCGCGATAGCACCTACGACAAGATGGTCAGCCAGATCGAGCAGGTCAAAGCGCGCGGTGGACAGGTGCTTGCCGTTGCCCACCACGACGACGCCTATGTGCACGCCGTCGCCGATGCAGTTATGCCCATCCCTGCGGCCGACGAACTCCTCAACCCGGTGCTGGCAGTGCTTCCCCTCCAGCTTTTGGCCTATGAAATCGCCCTCTGCCGCGGCACAGATATCGATCAGCCGCGCAATCTGGCGAAAAGCGTCACAGTCGAATAACCAACGCGCGCATTGACCAGCAAAATTCTTGTAAAAATTCGTCCGAGGAGGACAGTGGCTCCGCCCCCGTGTTCTGTACCCTCGATAGCAATTCGAAGTGGAAAACCAGGATTTTTGAAAGGAATTCTCTATATGCAAGGAAAGAGATTAGTCAGCAGGCACAAAAGACAGTTTTGGCTGCATGTGAGTACCGTGGTCTGCATCGTGCTCTCCTCGACAGTTGCGCTCTGGTCGCGTCCGCTGTCCGCCGCCACCCCCGGCGGCCACGATCCTGCCGCGGCAATCTATCCCCACAGCCTACCGCTGGGGCCGATTGACGCGGAGACAGGCATCGCGAGCACCGAGTTGCCCGATCTGCCACCGCAGGATGAAGACCCCGCGTATACGCGCGGCACCTCGCACCATCAACATGGCGAAGACGACGAGCACGAGTTCAGGCTCTCCCCCTTCACTATCCCCGGCTACGCCATCCAGCCCCAGGCCGAACTACAGGCCCCAGACCCGTCAGGCTATCGGCTCCACTTGCCCCTCCTCTCCCAACCTGTCACCAGCGACCGTGCCGGACAGGTAACGATTCAGCAGGTTACCAAAAGGATCGACATGAAGTTGCTGGTGATTGCCGCCGATGGCAACGAAACCGACTATCCCGCCGCGATTGCTTTTCTGCAACAGGTAGGCATTCCCTTTGATGTCATCCTCGCCGCCGAAACGCCCATCACGTGGGATATGCTTTCCAACGGGTTCGACCACGGCTACTACCAGGGCATCATCCTGATCACCGGCAATCTGGGCTTTTTCAACCCCGCCACCGGCGGGTGGGAAAGCGCACTCGACGGCAATGAATGGTGGGCGCTGTGGACCTACGAATCCATGTTCGGAGTGCGCCAGGTCACGTCCTATACCTATCCTACCGGTTGGCCCGAAACCTATGGATTGATCATCGATCCCGACCAGGAATATGTGGACACGACCACCACCCCATTGGTCGCCACACTGACCGATGCCGGGAAGGATATCTATCCCTATCTCAACACCGCTACCCCCATCACATTCATGAATGCCTGGGTCTATCTGGCCAATGTGATCGATCCGGCGGTGACCACCCCCTTGCTCGTGACCGGCGAGGGCCATGCCATTGCGTCCATCCACAATTATGGCAACGGACGCGAAAATCTGACGATCACGGCTGCCAACAACCCCTATCTGATCCACTCACTGCTGCTTTCCTACGGCATGATCAACTGGGTGACCAAAGGGCTGTATCTGGGCGAACGCGAAGTGATCATCAATCCACAAGTCGATGATCTGCTCATCGATTCCGACATGTGGGATATCAACGCCCAAAGCGACACGACCGGTCTGCTGTTCCGCATGACAGGCCGCGACTTCCGGCGCGCCATCGTCTGGCAAAACCGCATGCGCACCCGCTATCCACTGGCATCCAGCCTGATCCTCGAATGGGCGTTCAACGGCGAAGGCGCGACCGGCATTTATAGCCGCGATTCGCTCACCCCCGCCGTGATCGAAGACGAGGCAGCCTTTGCCTATGTCAACCACACGCTGACCCACGCCAACCTGGATGACATCACCTACGACGATGCCCTGGCCGAGCTGAGCCTGAACCACGAAATCGCAATCAATCAGCTTGGGCTGAGTCGCTATGTCCAGGGGGCAATGGTGCAACCTGATATTTCGGGCCTCTACAATCCCGAATTTCAGCGAGCCGCCTTCGATTTTGGCATGGAGTATTTCATTTCCGATACGTCGCGCCCCGGCTGGAACAACCCCACGCCCAATGCCGGGTTCTATAGCGAATTCCAACCCAGCATCCTGATCATTCCCCGTCGCCCCACCAACCTGTTCTATAACCTGGCGACGCCCCCGGAATGGGTTTCGGAATACAACTGCTTCTATGGGCCAACCGGCACCTGTGCCGATGGACAGTTCCGCTATTGGAGTCGCGACCTGACCTACGCCGAAATTCTCGACGTAGAGTCGGAAATGTGGTTGCAGTACCTGCTCAAGTGGGACATCGATCCCCTCATGTTCCACCAGGCGAATGTACGCGCCTACACCTCCAACAACTCCTTGCTGGGAGATCTGATTGAGGCAACCCTGGCGAAGTACAGTCGGGTCTACAATCTGCCCATTCTGGGTCTGACCCAACAGGAAATCGGCGTGCGCATGGCCGAACGCATGCGCTACAACAATTCGGGGGCACGCGCCACGCTGGTCCCCTGCGAAAGCATCACGCTGACCGTGGATAATGCCGCCACCGTTCCCATCACAGGGCTGACGCATGGCGACGCACCGCGCGTCTATGGCGGACAGACCACGTCCTTCGTCGCGCTGGAAGCCGGGGCATCGCTTACCATCCCCGCGCCTGCGTGCGAATAGTTCCGCACCGCAGTCCGGCACGCCGGTTTTGCACTGAAAGTCCCTGGGAAATAACGCTTTCCCAGGGACCCACCGCTCTTTACTCAACCAGGAATCGCACAGGATCGAGAATGCGCTATGAAAAAGCTGTTCGAAAAGCTGTCGCTCTCAGGAACCTTTACAGGGGCACACAGTGGCAGAGTCCACAGTAGAAACCACAGCAGAGACCACAGCAGAGACCACAGTAAAGATCACAGTAAAGATCACGGCGAACCTGCAGCAGCCCTGGCCCAAACCACACCTTTGGCGGCAGCCACGGCGCCGAACCTGTCCCAGGTCGGTCTGATGCCCAATCACATGGCAAGCGCAGAAGCGGCATCGCACGAAGCCGAAACTGAACGAGAAGTTCAAAGTTCTATGGGGCGTGCCACAGAATCTGGCCCACGGCATGGCGATGTAATCGAACTGCGGCTGTTGGTGATTTGCGCCGACCGCGAAGATTCCAACCTGATTGCGATCACCGACATTCTGGACTACATGGGCGTGCCCTTCGATGTGCTATATGCCCAGGACGAGGAGATTACACAATCGCGCCTGTGGAACGGCTCCACCGCCTTCTACCAGGGCATCATTATTACAACGGCCAATGCAGGCAAGTGGCAACCCGAACCCTCACGCTGGGAAGACGCGCTGGATAGCACAGAACGCGAAGCCGTTCTGCAATGCTGTGCGCGCTTCGGCATTCGTTGCCTGGTCTGCTTCTGCCCGCCAGGCACCGAGATCGCCCAGCAAGACGCCGCCCGGCCCGGCTATATCGCCGAATTTATCGACACCGCCACCACCCCGCTTGCCCTGTCCCTGACTGAAGATGGCCGACGGGTCTTCGATTATCTGTATGGCGATTGCACAATTCCGGTCGCCACGCTAGCGACTGCCCTGACTCCTCTGGACAATACAGAGGAAACCGAGACGACAGATATCGCGGGTGTTGTCGCCACATCGCCCGCAGTCCACCCCTTATTGACCGATGCCGGGGGCAGAATCTATGCCGCCGTTTTTATAAATTCCCTGGGCAACGAGCAACTCTGGCTGGGTCTAAACCAGGCCACCGAGTTGCTCCACACCCAGCTTTTGGGCTATGGCCTGATCAACTGGGTCACACGCGGCCTGTTTGTCGGCCATCGTCGCATCTATCTCAGTATCCAGGTCGATGACATATTTAATCACAACCGCTTGTGGGATGCGCAAACCCAATCCGACGCCGAAGGCGAAACCTATCGATTGCATGCCGAAGATATCGAAGCCACAGTCCAGTGGCTCAGAAATATGCGCGCCCATCCCCTGCTCGAATCTGGTTTCACCATCGATATGGCCTTCAATGGCGGCGGAATTGAGCAACCGGCACTCCAGGACCCACTGGCCGAAAGCCTGATGCGCCACCAGGCCCACTTCCGCTGGATCAATCATGGCTTCACCCATCTGCATCTGAACACGGCCAACATGGAAGAATGTTTTTCCGAAATACAGCAAAACCATCTTACCGCGCTCAACCTGGGCCTGGATGCCTATAACACCGACAGCATGGTCACCTCCGACACATCGGGGCTGGACAATCCCAAATTTCTCTTTGCGGCCAAGAGCCTGGGTGTCTGCTATCTGGTATCCGATACATCACGCCCCGGGTGGAACAACCCCGCGCCCAATGTGGGCAATCGCAGCCGCCACCAACCCGAAGTGCTGGTCGTTCCGCGTCACCCCAGCAACCTGTTGCACGATGTATCCACCCCCGCCGAGTGGGCAGACCGCTACAACCATATCTACCGCACCTATTGGGGACGCGACCTCACCATCGACGAAATTCTCGACCAAGAGGCCGATGTAATCCTGCGCTACTTGCTCAGATTCGATCTTGATCCACTCATGTTTCATCAAGCCAACCTGCGTGCCTACGACGGCGTCCACACCCTGCTCACCGACCTCATAGATCGGGTCGTGGCGAAGTATGCCACCTATTATGGCAACGCCCCGATCATCAGTCTGAGCCTGCATGAAATCGGCCGGCGCATGACCACACGCGCGCTCTACAAAGCAGCCAATGTCCGGGCGGCGCTCCTGGTGAACAACGGCCTGATTGTGACCTCAGATCGAGATGTAACCATTGCCATCACCGGGCTACATCTCGAAGGCGCCAGCGAAGTCTATGCCGGACAACACATCTCGACCTTTTCGCTCAAGGCAGGCGAAACCTGTCGCATACCGGCAGTCAATGTCATCGTGCAGATGGGCACAGCGCCGCTGTCCGGCGCCGCCTGACCGACCCTGCACCACCTGCCACAGGCCGCCCATTCATGCGTCCACCGATGCATCTATCCAGGCGTCCTCCTCTGTTTTGGTTAATGCGCCACACTTTGCTACGGGAGTAACTCGACGATTATGCCCCTGCAAGATATGCCCCAGAAACAAACGGCCATGCAACCGACGGCCTTGCCACAGGCGGCCCTGCAACAGGTGACCCTGCCGAATACGGAACAGCGCTTGCATGTGATGATGATCACAGAAGGCACCTATCCCTACCATTGGGGCGGCGTAAGCACCTGGTGTCATCTGCTGCTCAATGACCTGGCGCACATCGATTTCACCTTGATCAGCCTGGTCGGTGATCCCGGCGCCGGCAAGCAATTTGAACTGCCCGCCAATGTAGTCGATTTCCAGCCCAAACCCCTGTGGGGAATGCGCGAGGTGTTGGAAAAGCGCGAAGATCTTGGCCTGCGCGAGTTGATACGTCGCCGCAGCACCGATGCCAATATTGTGGCAACCCACTTCATCCCCCACTTTCGCACCTTTCTGCACGCGCTCTATACCTATCCGGGAGAGCCAAACACAGTTGCGCACGCCCTGCACCAGATGTATCGATTTTTTCTGGACTACGACTTTGATACGGCGATGCGATCACAAACCGCCTGGCAATGTTTCGTAGAAGTCGCCCAGGCCGAATTTCCCAGGGCCGCCGCCGAAAATGGCTATCGCGATGCCCGCTATACGCTCGCCGATCTCACCAGCTGTATGCAATGGCTCTATCACTGGTTCTTTCCCATCGGCGAACCACTGCCCAAAACCGACATCGTGCACGCGGCAATGGTCGGGGTCAGCACACTCATCTCGGTGGTGGCCAAACTGGAACACGGCGCCGCCTATCTGCTCACCGAACACGGCATCTATCTGCGCGAGCGCTATCTGGCCGAATCGGCCACGGCAACTTCATTGTTCCGCAAGCTGTTCGCCCTGCGTTTTGCCAATCTCATGACCCAGTTGAGCTACGGCTTCGCCGATCGCATTGCGCCCTGTTGCGAATACAACCACCGCTGGGAACTGCGCCACGGCGCACAACCCCACCAACTGCGCACCATCTACTACGGTGTCGATTCGGTGGCATTCACCCCCCAGGAAAAACCCTTTGGTGAACCGCCCGTGGTGGTTTGGGTGGGCCGTATCGACCCGCTTAAAGACATTCTGACGCTCTTGCGCGCGGCTGCACTGGTCAAACAAGCACGCCCGGATATCGAATTTCGCCTCTTTGGTGGTGTCATGCCGGGCACCGAAGCCTATCACGCCAAATGCCTGGAATTGCACAAAGAATTAGGCCTGGAATCTACAGTCAAGTTTGCCGGTTTCCGCGCCAATCCCGTCAGCGCATTCAACGAAGGTGACATTGTCATCCTCACCAGCGTCTCAGAGGCCTTTCCGTTTGTGGTCCTGGAAGCAATGCTATGCGAAAAACCTGTCGTAGCCACCGCAGTCGGCGGCGTGCCCGAACAGGTAGAGGGCTGCGGAATTGCCCTGGAACCGCGCAACCCCACTGCCTTGGCCGAGGCCATTCTCAAGCTCATGAATGACCCCGAACTGTGCCGCACATTGGGTCTGGCGGCACGCCAAAAAGCCATCGAACACTACAGTCTGCGCCAGTCGGGCGTCGCGCACGAAAATGTCTATCGGCAACTTGTGGCCAACAAATCACGCTCGGCTGCCCCTCACATAGTAGCAACAAATACAATCGACGCGCACAACGCTTACAAAAATGGCACACAGGAAGACGAAGCCCTGCCGGCCTCCGAGCCGGTTGGCGTCTTGGAACACGAGAACCATGCAGTCGCAAATATCCACAACCACCCCCATGCCTACGCCGGCAACGGCAGCCACACCAAAGGCCACACCAACGGACATAGCAGCAGTGCTCCCAACAGTGGCAACGGCAGCCATACCAACGGTAGGCACACCGAACCACGGGAATCCGGCGTTCACACGCCCGTAGGCCCACGGCTGATTCCGTCTGCCGTTCTGCTGCCCGCGCCGGGCATCCCCGGCGAAGTGGAGACCCCGGAAATTGTGGCTTTGGCGGCAGAAATCAGCCAGCAGATCGTCGCCCCGCTCGACGCCTATGAAGTCACCGCCCTGTTGGAATCCACGGGCATCACCGACGAGGTCGCACGCCTGCACTATGGTATGCGCGATGTATTCGATCTCGCCCATGTGTTGCTGCAATATATGAAACGCCACGGCATGGTACGCGCCACAATCGAAGCGCAACTGACTCCCATGCCCCACACCGTCGCCGAAAGGCTGCGCGATTATGCCAAAGGGATACTGGGTCTGGCCCCACCCGTCTTGCTGCTGATCGCACTCTATCTGTTTGGCCGTTGGGGCAGCCTGGCGGCGGAACAGGTATTGGTGCTGGGCGCGGGCATGACCATCAGCCTGCTGGCAACCAGTGGCTTCATCCAGGCGATCAGCTATCGCACTGCCACCTACCTTTCGCTGCGTAAACCGCGTATGGCGGGCCGCTATCTCGCCTACAGTTCGGGGCTGGTCGCGCTCGCGCTCATCGCCGTAATCGTACTGGGCACCCATATCCTGGCCCAACAGTCGTCCATATTCATGGGCGCACGCAACCTGTTCGTGGGCGCGTTTATCGGTCTCACCATTATCTGGATGGCGGCCAGTGGCCTGGCGCTGGTGGGCAAAAGCCACTGGCTCAGTCTGGGCCTGGCGGGCGGTCTCCTGATCGGGATGGCAACCTATGCGGGCACGGCCCCCCTGCTCGCCGATTTTAGCCAGTCGGCGCAGCGTGCCCTGGCAATCATCCTGGGCTATGGCACAACCGTTGCCATTATTCTCTATGCCGCCTGGCGGGCCTATACCGCGCCCCAGGGCACGCTCGCCTCGGCATCCGTCTATAACTTCCCGTCCAAAGCCTATATGGCTGCCGAATCGCTGCCCTATTTCGCCTATGGTGCCATCTACATGGTCCTCATTCTGGTCCCCCATCTGCTGGGCTGGCTCGGACATCTCTACATCGGTCAGGATCGGGCATGGAGCATTACCAGCACCGAAGTCGGCATGACGCTTTCCATGCCGCCGCTGGTCTTGGCCTATGGCGTCGCCGAACATGCATTGCGACGCTTCTGGCATACGGCTGCGCTTGCCCAATCCACCACGCCAGGTACGAATGTGGAAAGATTCGGCATCACGCTCTATACGTTTTGCGCCCATCACCGTCGCCTCTATATCACGGCCATTATTGGCCTGTCGCTGCTGACGTGGATTGCGTTTCACGCAGCCGCCGATGCCGGGTGGCTCACGGCCTGGCTCCACGTCACCGATCTGTCCGATCTCCTGTTTATCTTCGACATGAGCCTGGTCGCCTATGCCCTGCTCGGAATCGGCCTGTTCAACTGTATGTTTGCCACCACCCTGCAACATCCGCGGGTCGGCGTGATTGCGGCAACAATGGCAGTCGCAACTCTGCTCGCCGCCGGCATTCAGCTGGCGATCATCAATTTTGCGCTGGTGCCCATCGCATTTGTCGCCGCCGCCGCCATCTTTGCCGCCGTCTCCTGGATTCTGGCAAGCCAGGTCCTTCACAATTCCGATTTCAGCTTCGCTTCCGTCATCTAGCGCCGTTTCATATGTCGCATGATCAACTTTCATGCACTTTCATGCACAAGGAGAATTCACATGTTGGCTGTACGCAAAAAGACTATCGCTAGCCCCACGACAGACCTGGACGCAACCCCAGGCAGCAGCACCGAAAAAAGTGCCTACACAGAAGTGGCACACAGTGTCACACAGCACATCACAAACGGCAGCATCATGCCACATAGCCAGCCCGACAGCGCGCAGGCCTTGTTGGACAAAATCCAGACTCGTCAGGCGAATGTAGCCATCATCGGTCTGGGCTATGTAGGTTTGCCCCTGGCCGTGGCATTTGCCGAGGCAGGCTTTCCGGTAACCGGGATTGATGTAGACCAGAAACGGGTCAATCTGCTCAATGGTGGCCATAGCCCCATCGCCGATGTTGCATCGGAAACGCTGGTCGAATTGCTGGCCAATGTTCCCGCAGGCCAGAGTGCCGTCAGCCAAAGTGCTGCCGGCCAAAGTGCTGCCGGCCCCAGGGCGAACGGCCATCACGACCTGCACAAGGCTAATGACACGCGTGAGGCCGATCCGCAGCTGGGCAGCTTCCGCGCCACCAGTGACTACGATGTACTCTTTGATATGGACGCCGTCATCATCTGTGTGCCCACGCCTTTGAGCAGCACAAAAGACCCCGACATGTCCTACATCATCACAGCTGCCGACGAAATCGCCCAGCGGCTCCATCGGGGAATGCTCATCGTCCTGGAAAGCACCACCTACCCTGGCACAACCGAGGAAATTGTCTTGCCGCGGCTGCAACGGGTCAAAGTCGACCGCGCGGCCCTGGATGTGGGGCGCGACTTCTTCCTGGCTTTCTCGCCCGAACGCATCGACCCCGGGCGCAAGGATTGGACCGTGCGCACGACGCCCAAGGTCATTGGCGGCACAACGCCCACCTGCCTCAACGTGTCGCAGACTCTCTACGAATGCGCGATCCAACACATTGTGCCTGTTTCGCAAACCGCCACCGCCGAAATGGTAAAGCTGTTGGAAAACACCTTCCGCGCCGTCAATATTGCCATGATCAACGAAGTCGCCATCATGTGTGACCGCCTGGGTGTAGATGTCTGGGAAGTGATCGAAGCGGCCAAAACCAAGCCCTTTGGCTACATGCCCTTCTATCCCGGCCCGGGTCTGGGTGGACACTGCATACCCATTGATCCCCGCTATCTGGCCTGGAAGATGAAGACGCTCAACTACAATGCGCGCTTCATTCAATTGGCCGAAGAGATCAACTTTGGGATGCCCCACTACGTCTGCAACAAAGTCATAGAAGCGCTCAACGATGAAGGCAAATCGCTCAAAGGTGCACGCATTCTGTTGCTGGGCGTCGCCTACAAGCCCGACATGGGCGACCTGCGCGAATCGCCCGCCCTGGATATCATCGACTTGCTGCTGCAAAAGGGTGCCATCGTGGAATATCACGACCCGTATGTGCCGCGCATTGTCCACAACGGCCGCGCAATTGGCTCCCTCGGGCTGACCGAAGAAGTCGCGGGCCGCGCCGACTGCGTCATCGTCACCACTGCCCATTCCAGCATCGACTGGCAGTGGCTGGTTCACAGCACCCGCCTCATCGTCGATACGCGCAACGTCACCGCCAATCTTGGCAACGGCAGCGCACGCATCGTGAAGTTGTAGTCGCTATCTCAGATTTCACCGTTCTGTCTATCACATACCTGTCGCTTTTGCCCGGTGCTTCACCCGTTCATCATCCAACCATCAAGGGGAGATACCCACATGTATACCAATGCACGCTCCAGTTCACCCACCCGTGCCCTCATCACCGGCGGCATGGGCTTCATCGGCAGCCACCTTTCCGAGTCGCTCCTGCAAAAGGGCTATCACGTGACGGTGGTCGATAACACATCCACCGGCCAATTCAGGAACATCGAACATCTGGTGGGAAATCCCAATTTCCACTTCGCCATCGACGATATCAGCAACCAGACCGTGACCGACCGGCTGGTGAGTGAATGCGATGTGGTCTTTCATATGGCGGCGTCGGTCGGCGTGCAGCTCATTGTAGAAAATCCTGTCCAAACCGTGACCAACAACGTTATCGGCACCGACGAGATTCTGAAAGCCGCCGTGCGCTACCGCACCAAAGTGCTGATTGCCTCTACGTCCGAAGTGTATGGCAAAGGGATCAGCATCCCCTTTACCGAAGACGACGACGTAGTACTCGGCCCCACCTCGCGCAGCCGCTGGGCCTATGCCGCATCCAAGATGATCGATGAATTTCTGGCGCTGGCCTACTATCGCCAAACCGGCCTCCCGGTTGTGGTCTTTCGCCTGTTCAACACTGTGGGACCCCGCCAGCGCGGCCGCTATGGCATGGTCATTCCCCGTTTTGTGCGCCAGGCATTAGAAGGCCAACCCATCACCATCTATGGTGATGGCAAACAATCGCGCTGCTTTTTGCACGTCAGGGATGCCGTCGCGGCCATCGTTGCGCTGAATGAAACGCCCCAGGCCGTGGGCCAGGTGTTCAATATCGGCTCCCACGAAGAAGTCAATATCCAGGAACTGGCGCATCAGGTATTGGCCCATGTCGATGCCTATCACCAGGGTATCCCCTTTGAGCAAATGCCGATTTCCACCAACGGCGCAATGGATGAGCGACTCCGCTATATTCCCTACAGCGACGCCTATCCGCCGGGGTTCGAAGATATGCGGCGCCGCGTGCCCAACACCGCCAAACTCACAGCCTATACAGGTTGGCAACAGACGCGCAATCTCAGCGAAACTCTGCAAGATGTGATCACCGAATTTGTGGCCCAGGCTGCCCGCGACGCCGCGGCCGAGCCGGAACCGCAGCTCATCGCCTATCCGACCGCCGTAGCCGTGGCGGCCTGACCGCCCGCGGGGCAAACCGCACCTACGACAATTTCCACCCTCCCGGGTGTGCTCCTCGCAGTCGCCATAGGCCATACGCTGCTCGTAGCGTGTGTGGCGACGGTTTCAGGCCAGACAGACATGTGGCAACGGCGCCGAATGTCTGTCTGGTCTGGAATGCTGCCATCTTGCGCAGAACCGCACTAGAGAAGCTGAGCCATGCCAAAAACTCGCCAGATTCTATTCATTTTGCTGGGCTGTATTTCCATATGGGGCATCATCCGGTTCTTGCCGCCGATCCCCACTGCCTTTCAGACGCACCTATCCACCAATCACGCCATCGAGTTCGCAGCCCAGTTGCCGGGAGCATCCAACTTGTCAGAAATCTCCACACCCCCAACCATCACACAGTCACACCAACCGCCCGCTACCGACCCAGCATTCAATCTCGGCACGCTCAATCCTGGCGCGACCTATAGCTGGCCCGAATGGGCGCGCACGGCGCG
>JBBDIO010000173.1:5111-23025 GCA_040880365.1 Litorilinea sp. | reverse complement strand
AGTACGGCAACCACCTACGCCCACACCACGCCCCCCAGCGCGAAGAACTGGACGCGGCCCGCTGCCTCATCCTCAATCGCACCGATATTCTCACCGTCTGCCAGACGCGCCGTTTCTTCCGCTATCGTCAAGGCTTGCGGCCGGTCGGAGGCATACGCAAACGCAGAAACCCGCAGCGCAGCCCGCAGATAGATCAAAACACCGGCGACAACCGGCACCGCCAATATTGGCAGGGCGCTAAACTTGGACGAAACGGCCAACCCCGCGCCCAGGCCGCATAGCGTTGCGCTCGCCAGCGAACGCCGCTGCACCATATAGACCCCGCCCAGCACCGCCAATACAGTAAACGTCGTGCTGGCCGGATCCATAGCAAAAAAGTGACTCAGTTGGATAGCCTGGGCAGTGAACGCATAGAAGGCGGCGGCCAGCAAGGCAAACCCGCGTACACCGGTGGGCTTTCCGAGCCGCCGCCCGCGCGGTGCAAAAAGTGCCCCCGCCAGCAGATAGACCAGCACAATCGTCAGCGTGTCGAGCAAGGCAATCGTCAAACGCCCCGCAACTGCAATGCCATCGCACGCCTGGTTGGCCCGCGCCATGAGCGAGATAGTTTTTGGAGAAAAGGCAAAGCCGGGGCCAGTCAGGTCCGACCAACGTTCCGCCACCGGCGCCAGATGGTGGAGAACATGGCCCATCCCCACGCCTAGATAGAGAGGAAAGTGACCGTAGGTAAAGCTGCGTCGCTCGCCCTGGGCAAGATTCCAGAGCGGATTCAGCGGGCTGCGCTGGGGATCGCGGAATTGATCCCAGCTTTGCGGCAAACCTATGGTCGGCGCCACAAAACACGCAGTGCTACGCTCATCGGGATGTGAGCCTACGCCCTGGTCAAAATTCACATTCCAGGTGCGCAACACCAACGCACCGACCAGAATGCTGGACAGGATCAACAGGTTGATGAATCGTGCAGAACGGGCACGGGATGCAGAAAGCGAAGTGTGTCCCATACGCTCCATTACTGCGGCGGACGGGGCCAGTTTGGAATCACCCAGGTGATCTGATTCGCAGGCGGCGGAGGCCAGAGCAGATAGACATCTACCCAGCGACCCCAGAGTACCAGATTGCTGTCGTCGTAGCCCAGGTCGATCCGGCGGGAAATAATCGCGCTGCCCGTATCCAGGGCATCGCCATATCCATAATCAGGCACATAGACCTGTGATCGCAGGGGAATCACCGAGGGGTCCACGGCCACAATGCCGTGGCGCATCCGGTCACCCGTGCGCGTGCGCCCATAGGTGGGGCTGCTGGTCGAGACGCCGGCGGTACCGGCACTATAGCTGGACGCGTGCATTTGAATGCGTCGCCAATAGGTAATCTGTGAACCATCTGCCGCGGTGAAAGTGCGCGGGTCAATGCGCTGCCCATACGCAATAATCCGGTCGCCCGGTTCCTGGGCAATCCACGTATCCTCCAGCACGCGGCTCACTTCTTCGTCATTTTCATAGCGCACGCGATAGCGGGTGCGGGTAATGCCTTCGGCGCCCGGTGCGTTGACTTGTTGCGCATCAATTTCCAGGTTTGGGTCGGCGACAAAGACGGTGTCAAAAGGCGCAATCTCTTCTTCCACCACAATTTCTTCACTGATGCGGGTAATCTGAATCGCCAGCCCTTCCGCAATCGGCGTGTCCAGCGTCGGCACAATCACGTCTTCGCCACTGAGACCGATATTCAACTCCGCCAGCGCTTCGGCGACCGTCTCGGCGCGGGTACGCGTGTGGAGCGCATAGTCGCCCATACTCACCTGCACGGGCTGGCTACGCTGAATGTGTACTTTCAGGCCCGGTGAAACCGGCGTGCCTTGTCCCGGATTAACCAAATCACCCAGATAAATCGTCAGCTCCGCCTCGCGCAGGGCCTCGCCAACCGTTTCCGCGGTTGTCTTGACTTCGAAAGCCATTCCACTATCGTGAATTGTGAGTGGAATCGAGCGCAGTACCTGGATATGCTGGGGCATACGTGCAATTGCCGCCACGCTGCCTGGCTCTCCACCATCCACGCGCCCGCTGAATGTCGCAGCCTGGGTCGAGGCAAGCGGTTCCGTATTTGGTCCTTGCATTGCAGCTCCTTGCAAACCATCGGTGAGCTGCACGGATCGCCCATTCAGCAGGATTGTGTCATACGCATCCACGACAAAACCCGCATCGTCCAACACGGCGCCTACTGTCTCACCCCAACTGAATACTTCCAGACTGCGCCCATCGATTACCAACTGATAGGGCTGTGCGCGCGCAACTACAATTTCCGCATTGCGCGCCAGGCGCGCCTGCACGGGCATAGACACCCGATCTACCGGCACAATCGCTACCCCCAAATCGCGGAGGATGGCGTCGGGAGTGCGGCGATGTGTGGTCACGCGGTGTTCCACACCGTCAATAATCACGGTCACGGGCTTGGCCGCGCCAAACCACAGCGCGGCTAGAAAGAGGACGGCGACGCTGCCATAAGCCGTCAACGACCAGCCGGTCGCCAACGGGCCAAGGCTCGCGCTTAACTTGCGCGGATCAATAGAAATCGATGCCATAGCGCCGTATTTTAGCCAAATGTTGGCGGAATGCCAAAGTGCGGCGATTATGTCCACCGTCTTGCAGCAACTTCGAGCAAATAAAGGGGTGCGCGTTTGTGAGGCCATGCACCCGGCACTGCCCGAAACGCGTGCGCTTTTTGCGATGCCTTGTTCGCCTATGTTAGCATCTCTGCAATGGTCGCCAATCGGTATACAAAACATGGCAAATGGATTGCCGCCCCAGCTATCTGGGTGGGGTTCCTGGTAGCGTTCGCCCTTCGCCTGTTCCACCTGGGCCAGGAATCACTCTGGTACGATGAACTGGTGAGCGTGGATCTGGCGTCCACCTCGCTTGCGCATCTCATCGCCCAGACCGCCCGCGACATCCATCCCCCCGGCTACTATCTTCTGCTGGCAGGCTGGACACAACTGGCCGATCCTGTCGTGGAACTGGGCCAGAGCTTTGAATATCTCTACGGCTTCCCCAGCGCGGCCCTGGGGCTGCTGGTGTGCGCGCTGACCTATGCCATCGCCAAACGCTACCTGGGTCCCCGCGTCGCATTGCTGGCGCTCTGGCTCACGGCCCTCCACCCCTTCCAGATAACATATAGCCAAGAAGTGCGCATGTATACCCTGGGCGCAACCCTGTGCTTGCTCTATTTTCTTCTCACAGACAGCGTACTGCGTCCACGCCCGTTGCGCGCGGTAATGTGCTCATCCCCGCGCGCACACATATTTGCACTAGGCATCACCGCTGCTGCTGGTTTGTACACCTTCTACTACTTCGGCTTTTTAATGGTAGTCGCCGGGATCGCAGTGGCTATCCTGATTGTGCAGCAAAAACGACACGCCTCCCGCCCCATCAACCCACCCGCGTCCGTGCACGCAGTGTGGCATTGGATCGCGGCGCATGGGATCGCGTTCGTGCTCTGGCTACCATGGCTGCCCATATTCATCCGCCAGGCCATCGATCCCCCTGTGCCCCCGTGGCGCACAGAGTGGAACGGGCTAGCCGAAACCCTCAGCGCGCTTTACGCCTGGGGCCGCGCCTACACCGGCGGGCACGTTCTGGATGAACCCAGCTGGTATGCCGCGCTCTTGTTTGGCGGGGTACTTATACTATCTCTTCTTGGCTATGCGAAACACAAGACGCATAATCAGCGTACCCAAACTGCTTCACAATCGTCGCGACCCTCAGCCTTTTTCGAGACTGTCCCGCCCACGCCCCTTGTCGCGCTGACTATTTTTGCGTTGGGACCGCCCGCACTGCTCATCCTGCTTTCCGCTACACTGACCCCGTTGTTTCATGTGCGCTATCTCTATGTCTTCCAGGCTCCTTTTCTCATCCTGCTAGCATTCGCCTTGCTCACACTGCGCCTCGGAAAATTCCGCATAGCTACGCCCCTCACGTTGCTAGCGCTGGCCTTATGCCTTGCGGGCAACGCCTGGCTGTGGACCTCCCCCACCATGCGCAGCGACGATCATCGGGGCGCTGTAGCCCACATCGCCGCCAACTGGCGACCGGGCGAAGCCATTCTCGTGAACGCCGGCTGGGCCTATCGCGCCTTCAGTGTCTATTGGCCCACACAGGCAGTTGGCCCCGATGCTGCGCTGCCGCCCCCCCTCGCCCCAAATACTCGCCTGACGCCGAACCTGCAACTCAACGCCCAGCACACGCAAGAGACCGCCGCAACAACCGTGCCCATACTCTATACGGGGAGCATCAACGCGCCCCAAAATCTGGGCTGGCAGGATCCCGACGCCGACTTTTTTACCATCAGCGACCACGCCACGCAACAAGCCCTCGCCGATCTCGCGGCCCAGGTTCCCGCGCTTTGGCACTATCGCATTTACGACACCGTTAACGATCCCCAGGGGATCATCCGCGCCTGGCTGGAGATCCACACTACGTCAACCCTGGACATGCCCATAGCCGGGCGCGATTTCATGCGCGTGGCGCGCTATGCGACCGGCACCCTGCACGCACCAACCCCGCCGGATACGTCCCCAACCCCGTCGGTGGAGCTGGAAACCGCACAACTGGAAAATGGGATCACCGTACAGTGGCAGCCCACAGCCGCGCCGCGCCGCGCGGGAGAAATCACCTATTTGCCCGTGTCGTATACCAAGCCCGATCAGGCCACACTGGAAACGTTCGCCATCAGCCTGCGCCTGGTCGATAGCCAGGGCCGTGTACAGAGCCAGCAGGACACACCGCTTGTCGCCCTGCCCGCCGGTTCCGACAAGCAATCCATCACACTCGCCCTGCCTGTGCCGGTATCCCTGCCACCGGGAGACTATACGCGTCAGCTCATCGTTTATGACCGCACGACACTGACACCGATTCAACCCACCGCGCCCAAAACTGCATCCCCAACTGCACCCGCGCTGAATCTGGGCGCCCAGACCATATTGCCACCCGCACAGCCCCCGCGCGTGACATCCTATCTCGCCCAGTTCGACTATATTCGGTTGATTGCGCTAAACCTGCCCACCACAGTGCACGCGGGCCAACCCCTGCCCGGCCTGCGCGCCATCTGGCTCCCCCAGTCCAGCCCCTATCAGGACAATTACACATTCAGCCTGAGGCTCGCGCCGGTCGCGGGATCAATGAACGCTGAAGTTGGATTGAATGCGCCCCTGGGACCGCCCCACTATCCTAGTGGACTGTGGAAACCCCTGATTCCAGTGCGCCAGGATGTGGCATTTGCTACGGAGAATGCTGCGCTGCTGCCCGGCGACTATCGTGTCGAAGTGCGCGTGCAGCGGGTGTCCGACGCGGCTATCGTCGCGGGGCGCGCACGGTGGGCAATATTCGCACAAGAATGGATTGAGATTGGCCGCCTGACTGTCGAGCCTTGATGTGTCGGCTACCACATGGCGGCTACCACATGGCGGCTACCACTGTGGGCTAGGAAACAGCGCGCGGCATAGCAGGCATATAGTGCAGGCCATCCTGACAAAGCAGCCGAATCGTCGCTTCGGGGGCAAATGCCGGCGCGCTGCTATTCACCGCTTGCGCCACCAGCGTAGCGCTGGCGTCCCCGGTCTCGGCCAGCAGACTGGGACGCAGTGTCACCGTCATCTGGGCCGGAACAGTCGCTTCGTCGGGTTCCACCGAAATCCACGGCGCTTCAGGAAAAGTCTCTGGCCGAAAAGTCGTGCCCACTGCCCCCACGACCGAAAAAGTCAGCATCGCGTCGGCAGCATCTGCCGTACACGGGGCATAGTAGACCGCAGCCAGCGTCGGGTTGATGCGTATGCCGGCCACGACGGTGGCCGTCACATCCACTTCTACACTTTGGAAATTGCCGCCCGTTTGCGACGTGACATTAACGCGCCCGGCATAGGTGCCCGGATTCAGTGACCGGGCATCAACGCGCAGGGTAATCGTGCCCGGCGTCACATCTTCCTCCGGCGTCACAGAGAGCCAGGCCTGTGCCGCTTCGGTAATCGCCACATAGTTCAACGGCGCGACAATGTCCCGGCTAAACACCTCCGCACGCAAGCCTGTCAACACCTCACCCTGCACCAACGTCACATCAAAAGTAGCAGGGGTCACATCCAAACGGGGCAACGGCTGTTGTCCCGCCGTATCCAGATTGCCCAAATGCACGGTACGCTGATTGGTGGGCAGTGGATAGTCCACAAAATCCCGGTTCCGGTTCGGCTCAAAGTAGACGCGAATCCGGTTATCGCGAATCAGGACAAATGCATCGCGCCCGTCGCCGTTGAGATCGCCGCCGGCCCCCGCCAAAAAACCATTATCAGATTCCAGCATGTCTTCGCGCAGGGCAATGGGATCGTTGCCGTTGTCGCGCACAAACAGACGCGAACGCTCGCCCGATTCATCGCCCGAAACCTCGCGCAAGGCCACAATTTCGACATCGCCGTTGCCCCCGATATCCGCCAAAAAGGCAAAACGCGGCGGCGGCAGAAAAAAGCCCGTATAAAAGTCGCTCACCTGGTTGTTTATCCAACGAAAGGCCCACAGGCTGTTCAACGCCGAACTATTGCGCACCGCCACCATCTCAGCGCCCGCGCTCTGTGTATATTGCCCAAACTCCACCGTCCGCCACTCTCTATCGGCCTTTTCGTTGGCATACAGGCGTTCCAGGCTGCGATTTGCGCCCAGACGAAAGACGCCCAGATGGCCGCGCAAAGAGTCAATGGTCGCGATCTCATCCAGGCCATTGCCGGTAAAATCACCTGCCGCCAACCACGACCATTCATAGGCCGAATCAAACGATGCAATGACGGACCATGCCGCGGGGCTGGGTGGATTGCCCGCCGGGCGCCAGACCTGGAGCCGGTGCAGATGGGCCGGGTTGGTGCGTTCTTCGAGCAACAAAGGCCGGCTCAGAACCAACTGGTCCAACTCGTCGCCCCCCTCAAACTGTCCCGTAGTCACAAAGCTTGGCACAGTAGGAAAAGTCGCATCAAAATAGGTCACCCAATTGATCCCGCCGATTTGCTGCCCCGGAACCGGATTGGAGCCGAGATAGACCGGATCAAAGATCGCCAGCATCCCGCCCGTGCCCGAATTGCCTACGGCAACAATTTCCATGTCACCGTCGCCGGTAAAATCGCCCAGCGCAAAATCCAGCCATCCACCCGTTGGGCTAGACCACAGGATCGGCAGATTCTCGCCCGTCTGGACTGGGTCAAGAACACGGATGAAGCCCAGGGGATCCAGATAGACAATTTCCTCATCCTCATTCGGGCCAATGGCATATGCGGGAGGGGCTTGCCACAGACTCCACACCAGCCACGCCCCGGCAAGCAGACAAACCAGCCCCCTAACTCCCCCCACCTCCAACCGGGGGATGGCAGGCGCGCGCTTTCCACGTTGTATGGGCCGCGGCCCGTTTATCTGTGCCCGGAATTCTCGATTGCCCGCTTGGTGCCCCACGCAATGCTCCTTCGCCATGCAACTCACCCGGCTTTGCCCAATACTTAGGCTTTGCCCAGTGCTATGATTTGCCCAATACGGACGCCAGAAGCGCCATGCGGATATACATCCCATTGCGCATCTGGCGGAAATAGGCCGCACGCGGATCGTCGTCTACGGCGTAGGCAATTTCGTTGACGCGCGGCAATGGATGCATCACAATCATTTTCGCCTTGGCCGCCGCCATGATTTCCTCATCGACCACATATTGATCCTTCACCCGATCATATTCCGTCAGGTCGGTGAAACGCTCTTTTTGCACCCGCGTCACATATAAAACATCCACATCACCGATCACGTCGCGGATATCCTGGGTCAACAGATACTTTTTCTGCTTGCCATCCACCACATCCAGCACATCCTGCGGCATCTGTAGAATGTCCGGGCTGACAAACGCAAATTCCACATCATAGTTCACCAGTAATTTGGTCAGACTATGTACCGTGCGCCCATATTTGAGATCACCCACCATCGCCACGCGCAGCCCATCGACGTTGCCCAAATCTTCCACGATGGTAAACAAGTCCAACAAAGCCTGCGTGGGATGTTCCCCCACGCCATCGCCCGCATTGATGATCGGCTTGGCTGCATAGCGGGCCGCCATGGCCGCTGCCCCCACTTCGGGGTGGCGCAACACAATCACATCTGCATAGCTTTCCAGCGTGCGCACAGTATCGGGCAAACTTTCGCCTTTGGTCACAGAACTGTACTGCACGTTGTTGATAGGAATGACCTGTCCCCCCAAACGCAACATCGCCGCCAGAAAGCTGGAACTGGTACGCGTACTCGGTTCATAAAACAGATTGGCAAGAATCTTGCCCTGGAGCAGATCCGCGCTGCCAAAGCGTTCGACCAGCACGCGCATTTCGTGGGCAACCTCGAAAATATAGTCCAGTTTGCCCCGATCAAACTGACTGACGCTCAGAATATCCTGGCCGTAGAAGCCGTTTTGCATGTGATCCGCCGGCATATTGCCCACAAATTTCCGCCCCTGTTCACCCATCCTGCGCTCCTTAAAATTTGCCGTTTGACCATCAAATTCCCCCTGTGTGCGCAGACACTCATGTCTGCAATCCTCAGTGCCCACACCGGTAGTGCCCACACCGGTCGCCACGCGGTATGATTTAGGCCGCGCAAACCAGACGCATCACTCTGCAAATAACACATGCCCATCCCCCGGCGCGGCCAGTACCTCGCCATCTGCGAACACATCTTGCCCACGCAACACCACCCGCGCCACGCGTCCGCGCACGGTGCGACCCTCAAAGGGCGTCCAGCCAATCCGGGTCTGCAAGTCTGCGCCCACCAGCATATACTCGGCGTCCACGTCCACTTCCACAAACGTATCGGGAATCTCCGGTATTCCATAAATGGCCCGAGGACGTTCCACACAGCGCAGAAGCAGATCGTCCAACTCCATCCGCCCATCGTGGACCGCGGTCAGCAACAACGGCAGCATGGTTTCCACCCCCGGCACACCCGGTGGCGGGGTTTCGGCCTCCTTCTCGGCGCGTGTGTGGGGTGCGTGGTCGGTGGCAAATATGTCAATCACGTCCAGATGATCCCACAGCGCGCCCACATCCTGGGGCGTAGCCAGCCGCGGACGCATATCGCCGAATACGCCTAGCCGCGCCGCATCATTGCTATCCAAAAACAAATGGTGCGGCGTCACCTCACACGTCACCGGATAGCCGCGTGCCTTGGCACGGGCAATCAGTTCGATTTCCGATTGGCGGGTCACATGCACAATGTGCAACGGTACATCATACAGGTGTGCCAGATTCAGACACACGGGCAACATCAGTTCCTCGGCATGGACGGCAACCGGACCAATTCCCGTTGCCACACCCTGCGCCCGATAGCCATGCGTGGCGCCGGCTTCGCTCCAGGTGCGAAAGAAACGATGCATGTGTGCCAGTTCTTCAATGCGCAAACTGCCGAAGGTATCACTCACATAAATCTTGAGGCCGCACGCCTGCTGCGCCACCGGCAGATAGGCGTCAAGGTCCGACGAAGTTGCGCCCACAAATAACCCAATGTCGCAGCGTGCCTTGGCGCGCGCCAATGCCACTTTTTCAGCAAACCGCGCCGGCGTCGCGGTAGGCGGCAACGTATTGGGCATATCCAGCATCGTCACAACGCCGCCCGCCAGCGCCGCGCGCGTCCCCGTATCAAAGTCCTCTTTATATTCATAGCCCGGCTCGCGCAGATGAACATGGGCGTCAATCAGCCCCGGGATGCGAATAGTGGTCACGGCAATTTCCAGTCTAGGTGTGGCCCCAAACCCAGCAAGGAGCGCGTTGTGATTCTGTGCGAATTTCTGTGCGATATTCTATGCGACATGCTTGGCGTAATTTTGTGCGCCAATGAGTACAGCACGATAGAACGCATTGGATTCTCATTTTAGATGTCTATGGCACGCGGGACAAAATTGAGCAAACCGCACGCAATCTACGCCTCAACCTTTTTCTTTCGCCTCCCCGCTGGTACAATGACGCAGTAAAATCTACCGTGACATGCATCCTGTACCCGGATATGCGAATGCGTGATATGCGAATGCGTGCAGCAATTGCGCACACGGCGGTAGCGTTCAAATCCAACACCAATTTCATGTTTAGTATACCCAGGAGGGGCTGATGCAGGATTTTCGGCGACCTACCACCGCGACGCGGCCAATTATCATCGGCATTGGCGTGCTCATTGTCATCGCGATCATCTTCACATTTTCCAGCCAGTTTTTCTATGCGTTCGAGCGCGTGGACGAAACCGAAGTTGGCGTGCAGTTTATCTCAGGGCGCATCAAGGGCGTGGTCGGTCCCGGCGTCTACAGCGATGTGGGCCTGTTCGTTGAGCTGCGGCGTGTTTCCAGCCAGGCGATTCCTTTCGCTGTAGGCGACGAAGAACTGATTACGCAAGACAAGCAGCGCATTGGCCTGGTCGTGACCGGCGATATCTTTCGTCCCGGCCTGGAAACTGCCGACCGCATTCAATCCCTGTGGCCCGAATATAACCAGCTCTATCTCTATGACGATTCTGCCCGCCTGCGCATTGAAGACCGCGCCAAACAGGCCATGAAGGTCTGCGTGGGCAATCGCCGCTTCGACGACGCCGTGATTGGCACCGCGCGCGACGAACTGCGCGCCTGCATCGACGACGAATTGAACAAGCTCGCCGCCAATTTTGGCCTGATTGTGGACAATGTAGCAATCCCCGAAGTTATGTTATCGGCAGAAGTGCAAAGCGCCCTGGATGAAATTGTGCGCAGCCGCTTGCAGACCGAAAAAGCCGCGCAGGACCAACTGCGCGCCAACGCCGAGGCCGCCGCCGAACAGGCCCGGCAAGAGGGCGAAATCCGCGTCCAGCAGAGCCGCATCCAGGAAGAAGCGCGTCAACAGTTAACGCTTGCCGAGCTGGAAGAGCTGACCATCATCGCCCGACGCGCGGTTATCGAAGCCGAACGGGCCAACGAACTGGCGCGCGTCGAAGCCGAACGGGCCATTATTGAGGCAGAAAAGGACAACGCCCTGATTGGCGCACAACTCGACCTGGAAATCGAGCGGGCGCGTGCCGCAGCCGCGGTCGAGCGTGCCAAGGCCGATGTCGCGGTGCAACTGGCCCTCGCCGAACTCTATGCCCAAAATCCCGACTATGTGCGGCTGCTCATGGTACAGGCCAACGCATCGGCGCTCCAGGAAAGCGACAAGATCATTTTCACCCCCGAAGGCATGGTGCCAACCCTGGTTATGCCCGGTCCCGGGATCGTGCCTACCATCGACACCCAGCCGGCTACCGCTACCACTCCCTAACGCGCGCCAAGCAGAATTGGAAAGTCAGATGATCCGAGAACAAACCCGTAATCAAGAATTGGTCGCCCGCGCCCAGGCTGTCATCCCCGGCGGCGTCAACTCCATCAATCGCCTGTTGCCGTGGCCGTTTGTGCCCGAAACCGCCAACGGCGCGTATGTGACCGACGTCGACGGTACCCAATATCTGGACTATCACGCCGCGTTTGGGCCGATTATTCTGGGCCACAACGATCCGGCCGTTAACGCTGCCGTGCAGACCGCCATGCAAGGCGTCGATATCTTTGGCGCAGGCGTCACCGAACTGGAAATACTGCTCGCCGAAAAAATCGTAGAGCACGTTCCCTCCGCCGAACGCGTCATGCTCACCAACTCCGGCTCCGAAGCGACCTACGCCGCGCTGCGGCTGGCCCGCGCCGTGACCGGCGGCGAGAAAATCATCAAATTCCAGGGCACCTATCACGGTTGGCACGATGCCGTGCTCATGAATATCATCACCCCACCCGAACGCATGGGACAACAAGACCTGCTCTCTGCGGGCATGTCGCGGGGCGTGGTCGATAACACAATTGTGCTGCCGTTCAACGACGCCCAGGCCGTCGAAGCTGCCGTCGCCGAGCACGGGGGAAACATCGCCGCCATTCTGGTAGAAATCATTCCCCACAATATCGGCTGTGTGCTGCCCCATCGAGATTTTCTCCAGACGCTGCGTCGCCTGGCAGATGAGACGGGAATCCTGCTTATTTTCGACGAAGTGATCACCGGCTTTCGACACGATCTGGGCGGCTATCAACGGCTGGCCGGCGTCACCCCCGACATCACAACGTTTGCCAAAGCAATGGCAAACGGCTATCCCATTGCCGCCATTGCCGGCGCGGCAAAATTCATGGATCGCTTTGGCCCCGGCGGCGGGGTCTTCTTTGCGGGCACCTACAACGGACATCCTTTCAGTGTGGCCGCGGCCCTGGCGACGATTGCCCGCCTCGAAGACGGCTCCGTCTATGCCCACTGTTTCGATCTTGCCGACCAGGCCAAGACCGGGCTGGAAACCATCGCCCAGGAATTCGGCATTCCCATCTGTGTCGCCCGCTTCGGTTCAGTCTTTGTGCCCTACTTCATGTCCGAACGTCACATCGACAGCTACGACGACCTGCTGGATAACAACACGGCGCGCGATGTGTGGTTCCGCAACGCCATGTGCGAACAGGGCATCTTCATGCTGCCCACCGCGCTCAAACGCAACCATGTCAGCGCGGCCCACACCCAGGCCGATATTGACCGCACGCTGGAGACGGCACGCGCAATCCTGAAAATCATGCCCGCCGCATAGGGCAGTGTCCCATATAATAGATTTCTAAGCATCGACACCAACAGGCGTATCAACACCAACAGGCGTTAGGTGAACCATGAAGGCAGAAATTTACGCAATTCTGGAAGGGCCAGTTGATACCAACCCCCGCGCCCGTGCGTTTAATGTCTTTATGATGTCGCTGATTGTGCTCAATGTCACCGCCATTATTTTGGAGACAGTTCCCACGCTGCGCGCAGCCTATGGCCCGCTCTTTGACCGCTTCGAACTGATTTCCATAGCAATTTTTACCGCGGAATACATTGCACGTCTATGGTCGGCGACCAGCGATCCCCGCTATGCCGAATCGCTGCGCGGGCGGGTGCGCTATGCCCTGACGCCGCTCGCGCTCATCGACCTGCTGGCGATTGCGCCGTTCTTCCTGGCCCTGCTCTTTCCACTTCATCTCAGCATCACGCGCTCACTGCGCTTTGTGCGCCTCATGCGCCTCTTCAAACTCACGCGCTACGCCACCCCACTCCAAACGCTCGGTTCGGTTCTGCGTGACCGCCGCGACCAATTGATCATCTGCCTCTTTATCGTGTTAATTCTGCTCTTGTTCACCTCGTCAACCGTCTATCTGGTCGAAAATCAGGCCCAGCCCGAAGTCTTTTCCAGTATTCCCGCGTCCATGTGGTGGGGTGTCGCCACCCTCACCACCGTCGGCTATGGCGATGTCTACCCCATCACCCCGTTGGGCCGTGTGATGGGCGGCATCATCGCGATTCTGGGGGTTGGCATCTTTGCCCTCCCCGCGGGGATTCTGGCATCCGGCTTTGCCGACGAACTGGACCGTCAACGTACCAAACGCACCCAGATTTGTCCCCATTGCGGGCAGGCATTCGAAGACCATACCTGACCCATCCCCCCCATTACCTCATCGATAGCTTCGCTACCCACGCGCCCGCCACGGATACCCAAAGATGCCACAGCAGTCCACAGTAGCTAACCGGCAGAATCATCGTGCAATTTGACAGGCATACATCCCCTCTTTATACTATGGAGAGTTGGCGGGCGTAGTTCAGTGGTAGAACGTCAGCTTCCCAAGCTGAATGTCGAGAGTTCGAGTCTCTTCGCCCGCTCACATAACAAAAATGGCTGGTCTTCTCGCGAGAAGACCAGCCATTTTTGTTATTGCCATCAGAAAAACACATCCCTGCGTCGTTTTACATCCCAGAATAGGGTCCCTGCTGTGGTGCGCTCGTCCCGTTGGTGCTACCATTGGCAGATAGCATTGGCACGGCAACGCTTTCACGCTGCCCCGATATCAACTGACTGTTTGCAATAGTATTCTTATGCTTGCGTTCCAATTCTGCCAGCAACATCTCGGTGCGCTTGCCATTATCGGGCAGAGAATTGCGCAGTTCATACGCCCGCCGCAACCACGTTTCTGCTTCGGCAAACTGCTTTTTCTGCACCAGAATGCCGCCCAGGTTCGACATGGCAAGCGCAGCGTCGGGAGTCTCCTGAATCCGCCGCCGCAACCGCGCTTCGCGGGCATCGAGTACCGAGCTACCCGTAAGAATAAAACCCAGGTCAAAAATGATCTCCGGCAGAATCTCCGGCTTATAGCGTTCTGCCCGATGGCGGATCACACAGCGTGTCCGCGGCACAATCATATCCAGCTCGCGCACCACTCGCACATTCAGCGAACCTTTTTCAAAGGGCTTTTCCGGATGAAGTTCCAGGCTCTCATCACTGTTCACCACGACGTTGAGCATCTCCTCCTCGCCGTCATCGGTCGTCAACGACTGTACAAGAATCGGTTGACTGGTCTGATTCTTCACATGAATCTTGCCATCCTCCACCTGTGCAGAAAGCACAAACGCATCTACGCCACATTGGGCAGCCAGCGCCACAGATTGCCGTTCGGGGAATTGCACATTGAGCAGCTCGATAAAATCGGGCGAATAATTCTTAAAAATGCCCACATGTTCGTGGACCTCGTCGCCTTCGAGGATATCGGCAATGACCTTGTGCCCGATCAAGCGTTCCAGCAGTCCCTCATAGTTGCCGCCGACCGATCCAATGACCGTCGTGCCAAACCGCCGCAAATGCTCTTCCCCGGTGTCCGAGATATAGCGCCCGGCGGGTTTGCGCAACCGCCCGATGATGACGCTCATCACGTCGCTCAGCGACTCGTTGGCAAGATGGAAAAAGTGTTGAACACCGCGCAACGAACGATGCACAATATTCGGGTGAAATGAGCGATCCAGATCTTTCTGGCGCTGCTTAACGCCCTCTTCATCCAGCTGATCTACATAGCGATAAATTGCCTGGATATCGGCATACTCCGCGGCATACATCACATAGCTGGATACAACGTGATTGGTATCCTGGACACTGTCCGTATAGTGGAGCTCCAAACCCGTACCTTCCAGCTCCATTTCACCCCAGATCAGCTTATCCCCCGACCGCTCAATCGTGACCTTATAGCCTTCAAACGATTTTAGACAGACATCACGCTGTCGTGAACGCAAATAGGCCCCGAACAACGTCGCAACAAAAATCAGGCCAATTGTCGCCAACAGTGTAACGTCAAAAAACTGGGCAAACGCATCCACAAACCGCCTCCATCAGGTGTGTTGACCGTCATGTTTTATTCGCATGTCGGGTATCAGGCTCGCAGGTACATAGCAGGCGCTCGAAACTCGCGAACGTCCCATTCCCGCACATGTTGGAAATGTGCCGGCATTTTGCGAAGTGTTAAGCGAGATAACTAAATTTGATACTTGGCGTGTCGTAAAGTTGCGTGGCGCAACTATTCAGAGGATTCGACCGGCAGAATGCACTCGGGTCCCTCATTGCGTGCATTGTTGACAACCGGATCCACCGCCACCATCTTCATAGCATCGGCAGGATAGGGGCGCAACAGGTGTTGTAACTCCGAGACCTCACGCGGTGTCAACTCTGCCCCGGCGCGTAGCCACTCCCCATAATCTTCGGGAGCCAGGATCACCGGCATACGATTGTGGATCTTTGCCAACAGGTCATTCGGCTCGGTCGTGAGCACGGTACAGGTTTCCAGCGCGCTGCCATCCGGCCCCATCCACGTCTCCCACAAACCGGCAAAAGCCATCGGCCCGCCATCCTGCAAGGTCGCGTAAAAGGGCTGCTTCTGTTTGCCCTGGCGCTGCCACTCGAAGAAGCCGTCGGTCGGCACAAGACAGCGACGCCGGCGCATGGCCGCACGGAAAGAGGGTTTCTCGGCGGCAGTTTCAGCGCGGGCATTGATCATACGTGCGCCGATCGTCGGGTCTTTGGCCCAGGAAGGAATCAGCCCCCAGAGCACATGCGTCCAGATCCGCGCCACTTCACCCGTCTCGCGCTGCGTTTCGTCGCGCACAATGGCGATAGGTTGGCTGGGCGCGATGTTATAGCGCGGCGCCAGCTGGGGCACCGCATCAAGCCCAAACAATTCGGCCAGCAATTCGGGTTGGGCATGCAAAGTAAATCGTCCACACATGCTTCGAGTTTATCATGCAACATGAAGTTCTCGCAAGGGTAAATCTGGCTAAGAAAATGGACAGCACCCAGATGCAGCACCCGGCTGCGCTCCCTCCTCAAATTTCGAGTCCTCCTGTAGGCCTATGCTATACTAGCCATCAGGTAACCGGCGGCGCATTGCCCGCCCGCGCCGCGACCCGCATCCCGCATTTATGTGTACCAGGCAGGCCAGAGGCCCGTAGGCCCAAAGTGCATCCGTAAAAGGCATTTGTGACTGCGCTATTGCAAGTCAGTCGGTCAAATATCGGTCAAACATCAGAGGATACTGTGAGCAATTCTAAGCGGGACCCGGAACGCCAGGCCGTGCCCAACCCAGCGCCATCTGCCAACGGCAATACCGGAATCAGCAACGCCGGCCCTCGGCCCTTGCCCTATGGCGTGGCCGATTACTTTTGGGACGAAGCCGCCCAGCGCAAGGAACTGGAGTTCCGGCTCTATGCGCTCTTCCAACGCTGGGGCTATACACTGGTCATTCCCCCCACTTTTGAATACGCCGATACCTTTTATGCGCGCGCCGATGCCGAATTTCAGACCGAAATGTATCGGTTCCCCGACAAAGACGGCACACTCCTGGCCTTGCGCCCCGAGATGACGATTCCGGTGGCGCGGTTGGCGGCGACGCGTCTACACGATTCGCCCCTGCCCCAACGCTACTGCTACATGGGCAGCGTCTTCCGCTACATAGAACCCCGAGCGGGTCGCCAGCGCGAATTTTTCCAGGCAGGCATGGAACTAATTGGCGCTCCTTCTGCCGAAGCCGACGCCGAAGTGGTGGCGTTATCCGCGGCCGCGGTGCAGGCTGCCGAGATCACGGAATTTCAGCTCGTGCTCGGTCAGCTGGAATATTTCCACGGCTTGCTCCAGGATCTGGCGTTGACAAGCCCCCAGGCCGATGCCCTGGGCCAGGCCATCGACCGCAACAGCGAGCCGCAACTGTTTGAATTTCTGACCACAACGCCGCTGCGCACCCAACAGCGCCGCACGCTGGAGGCCCTTCCCGGTTTGCGCGGCGAAAATCCCTTCGCCGTCCTCGATCAGGCCGAACGCCACTGTCTGAACCATCGCATGTACAATTCTCTGGCAACGCTGCGCAACATTTGCAAGGTGCTGGAAGGCTATGATCTGCTGGATCACGTCTATCTCGACCTGACGGAAATCAATAACCTGGGCTACTACACGGGCCTGAGCTTTGAGGTCCTGACCCCGCGTTCCGGCAATTCGCTGGGCGGCGGGGGACGCTATGACCAACTGCTGGGTTCATTCGGCCACGATAGCCCCGCGGTCGGGGCCGCGCTGGGCATTGACCGCCTGTTACACGCCCGCCATCGGCAGCAGCACACCGCTACGCGCATCCGGTCTGTCTATCCGCAAATCGTGATCGATACCCAGGGCGATCCCGGCTGCTTGCCCTATATCCAACAGTGGCGCGACCACGGTCTGCGCGTGGCGGTGCAATTCCAGCCCGATCCTGCGGCGCCCGCACCGCAATCTGCTGCCCCACGCGCGCATACGCCAGACGATGCGACCAGACCAGCCGAAGCGATTAGAATCGTCTGGCGAGATCAGGCTTTCCACGTAGACTGGCCCACGGGCACCCGGCAATCACAGTATGCCCGCGACCAGCACGCAGAATTGTTGGCACACCTGACCACTACCCTGGCACCCTCATTCGCACAAGACCCCAATTGGGCCAAGCAATCCACAGGGAGGTCGTCATGAACAACACGGTGGCATCCACCACAACCGGC
>JBBDIO010000173.1:0-5011 GCA_040880365.1 Litorilinea sp. | reverse complement strand
TGCCCAAAGGCCGCATGGCCGCGGCGGCCGTCGCGTTTCTGCGCAAGGCCGGCATTGCCGTGCCCGACGAAGCCGATACCGGGCGCAAGCTGATTCTGGACCTGCCCGCGGCCAATTTGCGCTATGTGCTCGCCAAGCCGGCAGATGTACCCACCTATGTGGAATACGGGGCCGCCGATCTGGGAATTTGCGGACTAGACGTTCTGCGCGAAACCGAGCGCAATGTCTATGAGCCGCTGCTGTTGCCCTTTGCCCAATGCCGTCTTGCGCTGGCAGGCCCGGCCAACCGGCCCGATACGCCCTTGCGCTATGAAAGCCAACCGCGCATCGCCACCAGCTTTCCGCGCCTCACCCGCAATTTCTTTGCCCAGCGCGGCGTCAATGCTGAAATCATCGAGCTAAATGGTTCGGTAGAATTGGGTCCGATCATCGGGCTGGCCGATCTGATTGTGGATATCGTCGAATCGGGCAATACCCTGCGCGCCAATGGCTTAACCGAAATTCGCACCATTCTGCACAGCCAGGCCGTGCTGGTTGCCAACCGCGCATCCTATCGGCTCAAAGCCAACGCGGTCAACAAGTTCATTCAGGCGTTGCGTGCCGCTATGACGGACATGCCCGCCACCCGCGCCCCGGATGCGCCATAGCGGCCCCATTTGCGCCTCCCCGCCACAAAATGCAGGACGTGAGAGACCCCACACACGGGGCATTTCCGCGCCAACAAACTCACCACTCTGGAAATCAACACGACGCGCCATGACCCAAATCACACAGTCATCAACCATCGAAGGCGTGCATGTCGTACACTTGCGCCCCTTTGCCGACGCGCGCGGACGGTTCATCGAGACGTTTCGCAAGTCCTGGTTCCCGCAACGCAGTTGGGAGATAATCCAAACGAATCGTAGTGAGAGCCGGGCCGGTGTTCTGCGTGGGCTGCACTATCACTTTCACCAGGTAGACTATTGGCATGTCATCGCCGGGACCATTCGGGTCGGCCTGGTCGATCTGCGGCGCACCTCGCCCACCTATCTAGCGTCGCAGATCATAGAGCTGGATGCCGAGGAACCCACAGGCGTCTATATCCCCATCGGCGTTGCCCACGGCTTTGTGGCCTTAACCGACGCAACACTTGTCTATATTGTGGATAACTACTACTCCGGTGAGGACGAACTGGGCGTAGCGTGGAATGACCCGGCGCTGGGGCTAGACTGGGGCATTGCCGAGCCGCAGGTGTCTGACCGCGACGCCCAGAATCCCCTGCTGGGTGACATCCCAGCCGACCGTCTGCCCTAACCCGCAATCCCATCGACCAATCATCGCCCAGGGTACATGCCCAGCGACACTCCAGGAGAAAACAGGGTGACTGAAAAAATTCGTTTTGGTGTAATTGGCGGCAGTGGCGTTTATGATCTGGAAGCGCTGCAAGACGTGGAAGAAGTGCGCATCTACACGCCCTTCGGCGAACCGTCCGATGCCTATATCGTGGGCACACTGCACGGGCAACGCGTCGCGTTTCTGGCTCGCCACGGGCGCGGCCACCGCATCAGCCCCACGCGCCTGAACCAGCGCGCCAATATCTACGGTTTCAAAATGCTGGGCGTGGAATATTTGATTGGTGTCAGCGCGTGTGGCAGCCTGCAAGAACAATACGCGCCGGGGCACATTGTCATCCCCGACCAACTGGTGGATCGCACGCGCAATCGCGCGCTCAGCTTTTTCGACGATCCCACGGTAGGCACCGACGGCCTGGTCGTGCATGTGGGGTTGGCCGACCCGTTCTGTGCCACGCTCAACGACATTTGCTACCGTGCCGCACACGCCACCGGCAATCCCGTCCACCTGGGCGGCAGCTTTGTGACCATCGAAGGCCCGCGCTTCAGCACCAAGGCCGAAAGCAACGTCTTTCGCAGTTGGGGCATGGACATTATCGGCATGACCACCACGCCCGAAGCGCAGCTGGCCCGCGAAGCCGAAATGAGTTATTCGGTGATGGCGCATGTTACAGACTATGATGTTTGGCATGAATCTGGCGAAACAGTCACGGTGGATGCCGTGATTCGCGTGCTGCAACACAACGCCGGCGTCGCCAAAGCGGCCGTGTCCAATGCCATCCGCGCCCTGGCCGATATCGGTCCCTCGCCCTATGCCACAGCCCTGCAGGATGCCATCATCACCCACAAGGCGCTGGTGCGCCAGGACGTGGTCGAAAAATTACGCCTGATTGTGGGCAAATATTTTCAAACCGAAGCCTAGCGTCTACCGTCTGCCATTTGGCGCGCCACGGGCAAACGCCGCAGCCGCCAGACGGCCCAGATCCCGCCCAGGGCCAGCAAACCGTTGAAGCCAAATGCCAGACGCCACTGCCCGCCGGTGCCCTGATCCAACAGGACACCGGCGACAATCGGCACCGCTGCGCCAATGGCAAACCCCACAAACGACTGCACAGCCTGGGCTGCGCCCGTCTCCCCCGCAGGCGCAATTTCGAGAATCGACGTGGAATAGATCGCAGAATCCGCGGCGGTGGTCAGACCATAGAGATATCCCAGCCCCAGCAACAACGTGGGAAAATTGAGCAGCGAACCCGCGGCAAACGAACACAACCCGCTAATCAGAAAGATCACTGCCGCGGCCAGGGTTCGACCAACGCGGTCGGACAAGTAACCGCCCACAAATACGCCCACCATACCCAGCATGAACATTGGCCCGCTCCAGGTCGCCGCCTGAATGGCCGCGGCATCTGGCGCAAGGCCTGCCAGTGTAAACGCGCTCCCCAACAGCAGCGGAAACCACAATCGCGCCAAATAAAGTTCGGCAGTGTGCAGCGCATAGGCCATCGTATTCAGGAAGACAGCCTCGTTGCGGATCACCCCAAAGCGCCCCAGGGTGGGCCAACGACTGCGTACAATCGGCGCACCAGACTGTAGTGCAACAGCCGCAGGCGCGCGCTCCACAGCAGGTGCGCTGCCCTGCCATCGCCCTGTCAGCAACAAGAGCAACACCACAAAGCCAAACACGCCTGCGCCTGCGGTGATCAAATAGGCCATGCGCCAACTGGCAGTCGCATCGAGCAACAACCCCATGAAGGAATAGGATAACGTTGTGCCCGCATAGCCGGCCCCCACAAAAAAGCCCACCGCGCGCCCTCGCTGCCCCGCGGCAAACCGTTCGCTGACCAGGCGCACCGCGGGAATATAGGCCCCCACATGCCCGGCCCCAGCCACGCCCCGCAAGAGTGCGCCACTCCACATACCCTCTGCCAGCCAGGCAAACAGCAGATTTCCTACTACCATCACCAGCATACTGCCCAGCAAGACCCACTTGCCTGCATAACGGTCGGTCAGTGGCACCACAAACAGCGATGCGATGGCATATCCTACGAGATAGCCTGAAAAGACGATTCCCGCGGCCGCGCTGCCCAGGCCCCATTCGGCCTGAATAAACGGCAGTGCTGCGGCATAGCTGGAAAATGGCAACAGGGCCAATAGCAGAGCAAGGCTAAGCAACCCCAGCCACAGCAGATTGCCAGAAGAGGAAATACCTGGCATGGAAATGACGGGCGCGGTGTGTGCGTCATCGGGCTTGGGCGATTTCATGAAAGATTGGCGTCACTTTCAGTGGATGTTATGCGCGGAGATTGCCATGTGTGGCTATTTGAATAGGAGTGGGCGCAATTGTGAAAAAATTTGACCAGAATCCGCCCATTATGTTATTCTAGTGCAGTTGCAAGTGTAAAATCCGGGCCAGAATGCGGCACGCAGGCACAAGCTGCACGACAGCGCCGCGATGCGCATCTACGACACAGTTATTATACCGGCAAGCAACCCTTGTCGACGATATCGAAAATTCGCTCAAGTATAGCAGTGCCCCAGGGGCTACCGCCAGGAGGAAGAGATGGCCAAAAAAGGTCCTCGAGTACTAATCAAAATGCGGAGCACGGAAAGTGCGCACATGTATCTGACGGAGAAGAACCGCCGCAACGATACCAACCGGTTGGAACTTCGCAAATACGATCCCATTGTGCGTCGCCACGTGATCTACCGCGAAACCAAATAACGTCGCTATACATTTGTTGACGCATCTTGAAACGGGGCAGCCCTGTGCTATTGGGACACTCCTGCCGCATCCGTGCGTAATAAATGGGTTGTTAATGGTCTAGTACGCGCCTGGAATTCATCCAGTCCTGCGTACTAGCGCCTACGCGTCTCCACGGCATCATCCTGTTTCAACACAGTGTGCGAGACAAGCGAAATAGGCAATATGCGCAGAGACTCGCGTCTCTGCGCATATTTTTTTCCAGAAAATCCATGCGCATACAAGGTACCGAAACGGCGGTGCTGCAAATGGCACGCCGGCTGGGAATTGCCAATGTGTAGTTGCGTTATATTCGGGCGGGAACGCCCTGCGCGGAACGTGATCCGTAAATACAGCGTTATACATACTAGACAGAACGCGACCTGTTACCGGCAACTTTTGGGCTTGGTATTAACGGCACAGGACAATGGTTTAGGACCATGGATTAGGATTACCCTATGATACGAGTCTTGCAGATTCGCAGTTTGAACTGGATATTCGCCACGGTGTTTGCAACCGTGTTGGGGCTGTTGGCCTGGCCCGCGACCGGCTTTGCCGCAGCCGATGCCGCAGAGCAACGCATAGGGATCAATCATCCCGCTACTCACCCCACAGGGCGAAATGTGCCTGTGGCAGCCCCGATGGTGGTAGCACAGGCTGCAACCGCGACGCCCGCATCTCTGACCGCGCCGATTGGGCTAATCAGCTCCACGGCAGCCATCACGCCAACCGTCACCATTTCACCCACACGCACTGCCTCGCCCACGGCCACCCCGACCGCTCGGCGAACATCTGTAGTCACTACGCAAGTGATACCCGGCCTAAGCCCCACACCCACGCCGGTGCCTGCGAATGACGAGGAGGATTCTGCCACAGAGGATAATACCGACGAGGACAGTGCCGACGAGGACAGTGCCGACGAGGACAGTGCCGACGAGGA
>JBBDIO010000172.1:4644-23196 GCA_040880365.1 Litorilinea sp. | reverse complement strand
AGGTAGAGGATGGCGTGTCGGGGGATGTATCTGCCGTCGGCGACTCGTCCTCGAACTCCAAAAACACACCAGGCCCCGCGTAGGTAGCTTCCCACTCCTCGCCATCTGCGTCGGCGTCGTCAATCTCGCCCACCTCACCGGTCTGGCCCGCCTGGGTAGCCGTGCGCGGACTGTGTTCAGGCGTGTCGGCATCCTCCGCGTAATAACGGCCCGACCAGGTTTCTTCGCTATTCTCTTCAATAATTTCTTGAGATGTGATTCTGCGCCGGCGAAAATAGAGCCATTCCCACAATGTGGAGACGGAAAAGCCCAGGAGAAACCCGGCGAAAACAAACCAGAGTAATCGCATATCCACGTCCATACCTCCAACCCTGGCCCTGGATGGAGCCTCTGTCATCGTCTTATGTATAGATGAATGTATGATACATGGCAAAGAAAATTGTGTCAACGCACAACTTTTGCTCGTCGACGTTGCCGTGCAGCCTCAAAAAGGATGACCGCGCCCGCTACCGCAGCGTTGAGCGATTCAGTACGCCCCAACATGGGAATGGCAAGGGGCGTAGCAAGTGCGCGCGCCTGCATACTCGCGCCTTCGGCCTCACCGCCAATAATCAACGCCGCGGGCAACGTCCAATCGACCTCATCATATGCCTGTCGTGCATTGGCATCTGCCAGATAATAGCGCAGCGCGCCGCGCGCTGCCGGTGAGTTCGCCTCTGGATCGGGATCGCCGCGTCTCGAATCGGTTCCACTTGAATAGCCTGTGCCCGAATCGCCTGTGCCCAGATATTCGGTAACAGTCGCCCACTGTTGGCAGATGTGCAGGGGCACGCGGAAGTGCGCACCCATGCCTGCACGTAACGCCTTGTCATTATAGGGGTCCACCGTTTCGGGTGCGCAGAGCACCACATCCACGCCGGCGGCTTCGGCGCTGCGCAACAGCGTGCCCGCATTGCCCGGCTCGCGCACCTGGTCGAGAATCAAAACCAGATCGGGGGCGGCAGGGCGCGCCAGGTGGGGCATAGGAATCACTGCGGCAAGCCCCTGGGGTGTTACCGTTTCGGTCAGGCTGGCAAAAACCGTGGTGCTACACGCCAGGGTCTCGACGCCGGCCTGCGTCAAATCGGTCACAAGCTGCTGGCCTGCTGCGCTGGTCAACAGGTCGGGCGCGTAGAACACCTGCAGGGGACGCATCCCAGCCGCCACCGCGTCGCCCACCAGCCGCACACCTTCGATCAGCAACAAGCCGTCGCGATGACGCTGGCGTCGGCGCTGGAGTTTACGCGCGTCTTTGATCCGAAGATTGGTTATGCTGGTAATCATGCAATCACCACCTGTTTTCAGCCTGTAATTCAAGCCTGCAAAAGTATTCTGCTTTGAATCACTAAATGTCGGCCTGCCGGAAATCGCCCTTACAGGCATCGCCAGAATAAAAACAGCGACAGGAGAATCGATTATCCTGTCGCTGCCTGTCTCTACACTGTTTTTACCGGAATCCCAACCTGCTGGGGCGCAAACCCTAGTTGATCTGCGCCTTTGCCAGCTCGGTCAGCTGGTTGAATGCAACGGCATCGCGCACAGCCAAATCGGCCAATACCTTGCGGTCCACCTGAACATTCGCCAGGCGCAGGCCATGCACCAGGCGGCTGTAGGTCAGACCGTTGAGACGCGCGGCCGCGTTGATGCGCGAGATCCACAAACGACGAAAATCGCGTTTCCGGTTGCGCCGGTCGCGAAACGCATAAAAGAGAGACTTTAACATGGCTTCATTGGCGCGTTTGAAAAGTTTGGAACGCGTGCCAAATTGACCCTTGGTAAACTTCAAAACCTTCTTGTGCCGTCGGTGTGCATACACCTTAGGTCTCGAACGAGGCATTTCATTTCTCCTTCCGTGAGGGCGGACGCGACGCCGAGCCTAAACCCGGGCGGCTACGTCACTTTGGGAGCCGATCACGTACATGTGAGTTCGAAAACAATTTTGCAAAACACTACAATTTTTCGTGAAAATCTTGATGATCTATCACGGAAAATCAATTCCCCTAGTCTTTGCCGACTACGGCGACCACCAATTTAACGTGGCTTTTCACCGTCGAAGGCTGCGATTTGCGCAGGTCGCTAATCACATTCTGCCGTTTGTTGCGACGCAAATGTGTACGTCCTGCCTTCATCCGCATGACTTTGCCCCGCTTGGTCAGGCGAAATCGCTTCGCCGCCCCTTTGTGGGTCTTCATCTTTGGCATGATTGCATCCTCTCTATCATTCCGAATCCGCCACACGTGCAACCGCACATGTAACCGAATCCGAGCGTTTCGTCACTACCGCACCCAACCGTGGGCGGGTTCGGCCTATACCACAATTCCAAATTCACAGTGTGCGAGACATTCAACACAAACAATAAGTGTATATCAACATGCACCAAATCTGAAATCTGGCTAGGTCTGAACACAAATGCTCACCCGCCAATGATCCCAACAATTGATCCTAATGGTGGAGCCACGGCCAATCGGTCTCTCGACGACAAAAAACGGGCTTGCGCCCGTTCGTTGCTTGTCTGTGATTGTCGGCCTGTGTCTAACAGACTGGCTCTATCTGCCAGTGTCTATCTGACTGTGTCTATCTGACTGTCGCGGTCTGCAACATCAGCATAGGCCCAAATCTAAAGCGGAGCCAACAGCATCACCATGCTGCGACCATCCAGCATCGGGCGACCTTCGATGGCAACCACATCCGCCACATCTTTGGCGACGCGTTCCATCAATTGTTGCGCGACTTCCGGGTGATAGATTTCACGTCCCCGGAATCGGATGCGCACACGAATCTTGGCGCCCTCTTTGGCAAACTTGCGAATCTTGGTCATGACCACCTGAATGTCATGCTCATCCGTTTTGGGACGCAGACGCACTTCCTTGACTTCGATCTGCTTCTGAGAACGGCGCGACTCGCGTTCGCGTTTCTGTTTTTCATACAAATATTTGCCATAATCCATCAACCGACAAACTGGCGGATCGGCATTCGGCGCAACTTCCACCAAATCCATCTCTTGCTCTTCAGCGATGGAAAGCGCCTCGCGCGTGGGGACAATTCCCATCTGTTCCCCATCTGCGCCAATTAAACGTACTTCACGTGCCCGGATATCCCGGTTCACGCGTGTATTATCTTGTGTGGTAGAAGCCCTCAAACTTGTTCTCCGATTAATGCTAAATCTCCTGACCGAGGTAACGCAACAACATTTACTGCACCTGCCACTGCGAACTCAAGTAAAACTCTCTTGTACAAAAACTCTCTTATACTGACTAAAACAAAACTAACTACAACTAATAAGTTTCATGCCATAAACACACAAAAAGCACGTAAACTCACCATAATTCGCTACAGATTCCTACAAATGGCCCGACAGTAATTGTAACATTCTCTCTGGAGCACGTCAAATACTTTACACGAGGCCCGACAGGAGGCCACAGCAGGCCCAGACAGTAGCCCCAACCATCTTCATGTACACACTACAACGCACTGCTGCGGTGCTTGATCCGGTCCTTCACATGGGCCACAAATTCGCCCAGCGGCATCCCATTTTGCCGGCTACCATCGCGGCGGCGCAAGGCCACCGACTGGTCCGCCACTTCCTGATCGCCCAACACGACCATATAAGGCGTCTTCATCAACTGTGCATTGCGAATCTTGGCGTTCATGCGATCCGTGCCAAAATCGGCTTCCACGCGGATGCCCTCGGCGCGCAGCGCGGCTTCTACCTGGCGGGCATACTCGTGGTGCGCATCGGTGATGGGAATCACGCTCACCTGGCGCGGCGACAGCCATACCGGAAAATTGCCCGCATAATGCTCGATCAAAAAGCCAATCATGCGTTCGTGGGTGCTCAACGGTGCCCGGTGAATACAGAGCGGCGTCTCATCCTTGCCCTCGCGGTTGACGAAAGTCAGGTCAAAGCTGGGCGGCTGGGCAAAATCGACCTGATTGGTTGCCAGCGTGAACTCGCGCCCAATCGCACTCCAGATCTGCACATCGATCTTGGGGCCATAGAATGCGGCCTCGTCGGGCACCTCTACAAAAGGAATCTCCCCGTTTTGCATGGCTTTGCGCACCATCTCTTCCGTCTTCTGCCAAAGCCGCACATTGTCTACATACTTCTTGCCCAGGCCCCGCGCGTGGTGCGTGCTCAGACGCATCACATAGCGGTCGATGCCAAACAGCTCGAAATAGCGCCGATATAGCTCGATGACCGCCATGAACTCGCTTTCAAATTGCTCCTCGGCACAGTAGATATGGGCATCATTCATCTGCATCGAACGCACGCGCATCAACCCAAACAATTCGCCACTCTTTTCATAGCGATAGCAGGTGCCATATTCGGCGAAGCGCAGCGGCATTTCCCGATAGCTGCGCGGCTTGCCGGCAAAAAGCTTGTGGTGCATGGGGCAGTTCATGGGTTTCACATAATAACGCACCCCCTCCAGCTCCATCGGCGGATACATGCTATCGGCATAGTAGGGCAGATGTCCACTGCGCAGGAACAGCGCCTCTTTGGAAACGTGGGGCGTCTTCACTCGCTGATAGCCCGCCGCCGATTCCATATCTTTCGCCAGTTGTTCCAGCTCTTCGATGATGATCGCGCCATTGGGCAGCCACAGCGGCAGACCCGGGCCGACCTCATCGTCGAAAATGAAGATTTCCAAATCGCGCCCCAACTTGCGATGGTCGCGCTTTTTGGCCTCTTCCAATAGCTCCAGATGCTGGTTCAAATCCTTTTTATTGCGCCAGGCCGTGCCATAGATGCGCTGGAGCATGGGCTTGTGCTCATCGCCCCGCCAATAGGCCCCGGCCACGCTCATCAGCTTGAAGCCATCGGGCGGAATCTGCCCCGTATGCTCCACATGCGGCCCACGACACAAATCCTCGAACGTATTGTGCTTGTAGGTGCTGATGACGGGCTTTTCTTCGACCTCGTTGCCATCCTCATCCAGCAGGCCCTTGTCCAGCCCGTCGATCAGTTCCAGCTTATAGGGCTGGTCGGCAAAGAGCGTGCGCGCCTCATCCGCCGATACTTCGCGATAGACAAACGGATGCTTGCCCGCGATGATCTGGCGCATACGTTTGGTAATATTATCCAGATCGTCGGGCGAAAAGGTGCGCGGCTTGCCCTGTTCATCCATCCCCAGATCAAAATCGTAGTAAAACCCCGTATCAATCGGCGGGCCAATCGCGATCTTGACATCGGGATAAAACTCCAATACCGCCTCGGCCATCACATGCGCCGCGCCGTGGCGGATCTTATATAGCTGGTCGCGTTCCGCAGCTTCTGCGCCATCATCCGCGATCATTTCTTTGGTTGCCATGCTGATTCTGTCGCTTTCTGACTCAATCTTCAAAAATTCAATCTTCCACTAATCAATGTTGCAGGCTAAAAATGCCAAGCGCCGCACATTACCTCAACGGGCGGATCAACCGCCCAACCACTCGCTGGCCCACCAGGTCAACAGCAACAAGTGCTGCATCCCCTGTGGCAAAGGCGCCGTCTCGATCCACTCCTGGCGGCGGTGGGCATCGCCCCCGTCAGTCACGCCGATACAGACCGCGGGAATGCCCCGGCTCAGCGGAATATTGGCGTCGGTGCTGCTGATGCGCAGATCGGGCACACGCGTCGGGCAAGCCTGTAGCAGCGTGCGCACCGCGGCGTCTACCAGCGGATGATCGGCAGCAATTTCACCCGGAGGGCGGTCGCCGATGGTTTCCACCTGCACCGTCACGCCCCGCCGCTGCCATAGCGGCACGCGATAGCGATCCACGATTTCCTCTACCTGACGCACCAGCATTTGCAGCGCGTCGGTGGCTTCGCTGCGCATGTCCAATTCGGCCATCGCGTGCTGGGCAATCGTATTGATGGATGTCCCGCCACTGATGCGCCCCAGATTGAACGTTGTCCGCGGGGCATGGGGCACCGTCAGCCGGCTGATTTCCTGCCCCAGATGCATAAGGGTGTGGATGGCGCTGGCCGTGCCAAAATCGCTCCAGCTGTGCCCACCCGGCGCGTTGACCTCGATGCGAAAACGCCGGGATCCCAGCGCGCGGTGGACAATGCGGCCCAACCCCATACCTTCGATCACGATACACGCGCCTATCTGCGACGCGAGTCGGTCCACCGCGGCGCGCATCCCCCGCAAATCGCCCAAACCTTCTTCGCCGCTGTTGGCAACCAGCCAGATATCCACCGCCGGGCCTTCCGCTGTGGGCGTTTGCATGAGCGTTTCTGCCAGCCCCAGCAAAGCCGCCACCCCCGCCGAGTTATCGCCAATGCCCGGTCCATGAATCTGACCGGCAGCTGCGTCGATCTGCACCGCCAGATCGACATCCAGGCCAAAGACCGTATCCGTATGCGCGCTGACCATCAGGGCGCGCCCCTCAGGCCGACTGTCACGCCGGTCTGCGCCTGCGCGCGCCGGCACCCGGCCATAGACGTTGAAAAGCGCGTCCATGTCCACATCCAACAACCCCAGTTCTCGAAAGCGGGCCGCGACATTTTCCCCGCGGGCGCGTTCATCGCCCGTGGGCGCAGGTATCTGTTGAATTTCCACCGCGCGCTGAACCAACGCTTCTTCACCACTGGCCCACGCGGCAACCGCCGCCAGCCGGGCGGGATAGGCCTTCAATTCATGCATGGTGATGTTATGTTGTCCTTGCGGCGCTTCCATCGCGTTGTCTCCATTCCCCATCTGTCGCTACAGGCCTGCCTTCTGCCTGTAGACAAACCGGCAAACGGCGCCCCCAAACCCGCGATTCGATCCAAAAACCAATAAAAAAACTCCATCCCAAATGGGACGGAGTTTGCTTCCGTGGTTCCACCCAAAATTGCTCTCGGCCTGCTGCCCTCTACCATCAACTGTGTACCATCAACCGTGGGAGTGCAGGCGGCCAAAAACCGCTTGTGGGGCGGATAACGACGCCAACCGGAACAACCTAGCCAACGAAATTTGTCGCCGGGTTTAGCCGCTCGCTCTCAGGTGGTATTCCGAAGCGGTTGCCGCGCGCAGGCTTGCAGCCAATGGCCGTGCGCTCTCTGTCGCCAAGCTACCTGTGCAATCGTCAACAGGCTTTGCTTCGTACTCGTCCTGATCAACGCTTTGGATATGAATCGCTTTTGCTAATCGTACTGCAATACAGATTCTTCTGATCGTATCAGACTTACTATATTAGATGGAGTTTTAAGGTGGGAGATACTGGACTTGAACCAGTGACCTCTACGATGTCAACGTAGCGCTCTAGCCAGCTGAGCTAATCCCCCAGACGCTCCAGCCCAATGATTAAGACAGAATATCACAGCCGGGCCACTGCTGCCAAATCCGCTAGTTGGGAAAAATATATCCAGTGGGGCCTGTGCTCATCTCCTCAACGCTAGCCTGCGTCTCGATCATATGCTTCAACAGCATAATCTCCCACGAAAGCAGATAGCGCTCCCGATCCAGCATTTCGGGAATGCCGGGCAGTTCCAGCAGCTTTTGCTTGTCGGCATTGTTGATCTGGATAGCAATCGCCACCAGAAAGGCCAAAGTGGTCGGGTCTTCGGGCAAACGATCCAGCTTCAGTTCGGTGTGGCTCGCCTCACCCAGCAATTCTACATATTCCATGATTTTGGGGCGCACTTTTTGCACCAATGCACTGGCCGCGCGCGTGCTGCCGTTGACAATGGGAAACTGGGCAACCTTGGCCTGAAGATAGCTGCGACTTTGGTCCAGCTCCAAAATCCGAAAACGCTGAGTGCCGACAGCCGTAATATTCATGCGTCCGTCGTCCAGCCGTTCCACGCGTGTGATACGGGCCGCGGTGCCTACCTCAAAGGGCAATGCCCCCCCGCCAACTTCTTCACCCTGGTGAATCATTACGACGCCGAACGGGATGTTCTCGTCGATACAGCGGTTCATCATTTCCCGATAACGCGGTTCAAAAATATGCAAAGGCAGAACCATGCCGGGAAACAACACCAGATTCAACGGAAACAAAGGCATCTGCATAAGTTCATTCCGTCGATTTTCTCTACTCCTTAAATTGCCAAACAGGCCGGATTCCTGTCCATTTCGGGTGTGTGGCGAATTCGTTTTCGGTGCCAATGGATACCTGCACTTCTTTCCAGAACAAGCTGCCTGGTGCGGCCAATAGTGGATGAATACTCTATTTTGTTGATACGCAGTTGCTGATAGACAGTTGTGATAGGCAAAGTGTTGATCATCCACTGCAACTCAACACCTGTCGCTGCAAAAATCACCTGTATGCGCTTGCCATTATGCATCCTACGATAGCAGACTTAATCGTCAGCATCTGTATCCAAAGTCGCCATCCCTTCGGTATCGCACTTCAGAAATTCTCGCAAAACCGTGGTGGCAAATGCGCCTTTGGGCAAGAAGAATGTTACCTGCAACCCGGCGCGCGTGTCATCGGCGGGCAAATGTTCAACCGTCAAATCGTGGGGCAAAAGTCGCCCCAGGCGGCGTGTTCCCTCTGTGCGCGCTGCGCCCAATTTTTCTACGATGTCGGGAAATTCTGCAATCACACCGGCCTCAAACTCGCGGGCTTCAGCCTGCGTCGCCATCATCTTGGCCCCAAAAATCGGTGCCGTAAAACTGATCTCCTGGGCGGCATAGCGCGGTTGATCCGCGGCCAAATCTTCTACCACAAAAATGCCACCGGTAGCATACTTCTTGGCGACATCCCCGGTCAGCAAGCGATCAAACAATCCTGCATCCAGCCGTCGCGCCAAATAGGCATTGCACAAATAACTCTGTACGCTGGAAATCAGAAACTTGCGCAACCAGCGGTCATGCCGCTTGCGCTGCCCCTGCAAAATCTCCAGCCCCTGGGTCACATTCGTGCCCTGCGGCCCAAAACGCTGTGGCCCAAAATAGTTGGGAATCCCTCGCGCCTGGATCGCGTCGGCGATTGCCTGGGCGCGGGTCATGGCTTCTGTGGGTTCACAGGCGAGATCCGTCACCGCAATCGTAAAGCGATTGCCCAGCAGATGCCCCACCTTCAGCTTGTTCGTATGAAAGCGCGCCCAATGGACCGTCACCGGCAGGTTTTCCCCAATGCGCGTCACTGCGTCCTGGGCAAATGCTTGGGCCTGCTCCGCCGTCTGATGCCCAACCGAAAGGCTAAAGGTTTGCGTTGTGCGGGCGAATTTATCCTTCATCCCCGCAAAACCCACATCGCCGCGTTTCAGACCAAAGAGCCGTTCCAACCGGGTCTGCACATCTTTTGTGGTCAACTCCTCTTTGGTAAGGTTCACATAGAGGTGCTGACCTTCATCTGTGGGCATGTAGAGGGGGATTTCTTCCACCACAAAATCCTGGGTGGCAGCGCGCAAACGACCGCCAATTCCGGGCAGAGCCTGAGTGCTGTACGGCCATTCATAAGTTAGTGTATAAGGTAACATTGCCTCTACCTGTGCAAAGGAAGTTCACTTCCAAACCGAAAAAACCATTGGGCGCGACCAGACCGCGACCGAACCGCGGCCACGCCCGCACCCTCACAACGTATCTGCGATCTATCCGCCAAATTGCTGATTCAAATTTCTGTGCCCGGCCATAGCCAGACGCGCGTGCGAAGCGTGCATACAATGAGCTGCACCGCCCCGCCTACCTAAATCAGACGCGTTCGATCAAAGATGAATCCACATGCGGCTTGCTAAAAATCATGGAATAACAAAAGGGAGAACCGGAGTGTCCACCAAAGGCGAAACCCGCTTCGATAATCAGCGCACGCGCCAACCCCGCGGGCAGATAGCCCGGATCGGGCAATTCTTCGCTAATCGCCAGCCGACCGCCCGGCTTCAGCACCCGCCGCAATTCCAGCAGGGCCAACAACTTGTCGGGGATTTCCCCCAGCGTCGCGATGAGGACCGCCACATCGATGCTGTCATCGTCCAGGGGCAACTGATAGGCCCCGACATTGTGAAAGCGCACCTGTGCGCCAAAACCCGCGTCCACAACCCGCGCCTGGGCCATTTCCAGCACCGGCTGTTGCAAATCGACGGCATGGACCATGCCCTGTGCGCCCACCATGCGCGCCATCTCCACCGTGAACGTGCCGCTGCCACACCCCAAATCAACCACCTGCATCCCCGCGCCTAGCCCAAAAAGCCCCAGGGTCGCGCCGGGATTGCGATAGCGCATACGCAGCGGATGATCCAGCAATTTCGCCATCTGGCGCGGCATGGGCCGCGGCCGCCGATGTTGCGCCGCGCGCACCGCCGCCTGCGACCCCGCGGCAACGCCCACACCCAACGAGGCTAGATTGGTCAATAAATCTAAAACGCCCATGCCACCACGCTCATTCGCTTCTCTAAAATCTGGCTGATAATTTCTGACTTATAGATTCTCGGCGACTGTGTCCGCTTCCACAAATCGAATCTGCAACACGCCATCGGCAAAGGTCGCGCCGGCAGCCTCGCGCCGGGCCAGCGTCGCGGGCAGCAACAATTCGCGCTTGAAATTGCCGATGCTGACAAAAAGCTCGTCGCCGCGCTTGGTCAGGCGCACCTTGTCCAATTCCACATTGGGCAGCGGCAGCTTGAGCAGATAATCGTCGCCCGCCTCTTCGATGGTGTGGGTCGCCCCCCGATGGAATATCGCGCCCGGGTCGTGTGATCCGAACAATTGCGCCGCCAGATTATCCAGATGCGCCAGGCCCACCATCTCGGTCTCGTACCACGGCGCCCGAAACAGGGGCAACGGATAGAATTGCCGTTCAATCTCGCCCAGATACTGGGCCTGAATCTTCTGCAACCCGTGCAGATAGGGGTCGGCGCTGGGCGCAACTACCGTCGCCGCGCCTTGCCCGTCGCTTGCAATGCCCGGCAGAATACGGTTAATCATAACCGCGTCTACCGGATATCCGTACAATGCGAGATAGGTTAACGCCCGTGCGCCTTCCTTCAGCACCATTTTTTCCGGGTTCACCACCACGCGATAGCTGGTCACATCGGGATCAATCAATACTTTCTGCAATTCCTTGACCCCCGCCACCAGCGAATTCAGCCCGGTCAGAATATCCTTTTCGGGCATCACCCGGCGCATCAACCCGCTTGCCATGCGCATGGTCATATCGCCCCAGCCCGAAACCCGCCCTACATACCACTGAAACGTTTCGGGAATGGTCAACAGGCGCATGGTCTCGCCGGTGGGCGCAGCATCCACAATCACCCGGTCATAATGCCCTTCCAGGGCCTGGCGATGGATGTGTAGCAGGCTCACCACTTCTTCCATGCCGGGGATCACCGCCATTTCTTCGGCGACTACCTTGCTGATTCCCTGTCGCCGCAACAGATTGCCCACATAGCCCTGCATATCTCCCCAATGGCGGCGGATTTCATCCAGCACATTGATCTCTTGCGCATCCAGATTGGGCGCAATCTGTTTGGGCTGGCTTTCCAGGCTCACATCCAGGCTATCGCCCAGACTGTGGGCAATGTCGGTACTTACCACCAGCGTGCGATGGCCCAATGCGGCACTGCGCACCGCCGAAGCCGCCGCGATAGTGGTCTTGCCCACGCCACCTTTGCCCAAATAGAGAATAATCCGCATACGTGCCAACTTTCCGGCTTTGCCAACCCCGTCACAGCCCCAAACGGGGTCTAATCCTCAGAACTCACTACTAATCAGTACTCATTACCAATGAAAATGACGCGCATGGCCTGTCATTCCCGCTTGCCCCCTGCCAGGCCGCGCATCAATGCTACCAGCGCCAACAACACGAGCGCCAGTGCGACCCACGCGCCACCACGACTCAGCCCAAACCAGCCCCGGATCTGCCACCAGAAATAGGGCAGGCGCAGCCAATAGCCAAACCGCCACGGCCATGCCGACCCTACGCGCAGCGCATACTTCCCCATCTGCCCCGAAGGACTCCAGACCAACACATAACAGCGACCGCCCACCAGCGTGCGCGTATCGACAATTGGCCCGGTATAATACTCTGTGTGTGTCAGCGGATCGCGGGCCGGCGAAGCCAGTTCACCGGGCGCAGGCGCGACCACGGCGCTATAACCGGCGGGCAAATCTACCGGCAATTTCTGCGTGTCGGCGCTATAGGGCAGGCTTTGCGCCACCACGGCAAAAGAAGGGGCCAGACTGCGGCCAAACGGCAGACGGGGAGCCAGAAGCTGCACCCGCAAACGCTCACCGGCCATACATTCTGCGCTATACACATGGATCCGCCCCGGCTGATCGATGCGCCCGTAGATAATCTGACGACGGCGCAACGTAGACAGCTCTTTGCTGCGCGCCAGCGAATCACCGACTTCTGTGGGGAAAACCGGCACACACCCGGCAAGCTCTGCCGAAAACGCCGCAAGTCCTTTACCAACCATGAGTTCTATTGCTCTTTCGCTAGCCGGCATTTATTCACCGGAATTCTGCATAGAGATTCAGGGAGCGATACCCAGAGGCAGATTAACGATGCACCACAATTTCCTGCCCCATCCATCTCTCGCCACCATCTGACGCAGTCTAGCATCGAGCCGATCCAGCGTCAATTTGGCTGAGAATTCTCGGCCATTGCCCTGGCGCAGGCCAGGAACCAACCATTCAGTAACCCACCGCGTAAACCACCGCACAAACCACTACGTGGCCGATTGCGGCAAAGTTTCGTGCGCAGATACAAAATACACGCGAACAGCCTGCCAATCCTGGCAGAATCGTGTGGGATTACTCTATGAACACTGCGGGAACTGGCCCATCTCATCCCCAATGCACATTCTATGATAGAATATCCACACTTTGCCACCGAGTGCACATCCAGTGCACGCTAAACGCACGGCGTGCGCACGCCAGGCGCTCTGTGCAGGCCAAGCCGACGTCCGTCGCATCTGTATCTGCACCGCTCGCGGGCAGACACCGGGAATCGTCCATCCATGATCTCGATTGTGATTCCGATTTGGAATGAAGAAGCCGTTATCCCCGAACTCTATCGCCGCATTGTGCACATCATGGAGCCATCGGGCGAAAGCTGGGAACTGGTCTGCGTGAACGACGGCAGCAGCGACCGTTCGTTGCAGTTGCTGATCGACCTGCACGCGCAGGATGATCGGGTGAAGGTCGTGGACCTGAGCCGCAACTTCGGGCATCAGATCGCGATCACCGCCGGGGCCGATTTTGCCGATGGCGATGCCGTGATTGTCATGGATGCCGATCTGCAAGACCCCCCCGAAGTCGTGCTGCGCATGATCGAAAAGTGGCGCGAAGGCTACGAAGTAGTCTATGCCGTGCGCAAAACCCGCGAAGGCGAAACCCGCTTCAAACTGTGGACCGCCAGCCTGTTCTATCGCCTCTTGCAGCGCATCACCGATATTCACATCCCCCTGGATGCCGGCGATTTCCGGCTCATGGATCGGCGCGTGGTACATGCCATGCGCGCCCTGCGCGAACAACACCGCTTCATGCGCGGTCTCAGTAGCTGGGTGGGCTTCAAGCAAATTGGCATCGAATATGAGCGCGCCGAGCGCTATGCCGGTGAGACCAAATACTCGCTGGGGCGCATGGTACGCCTGGCGCTCTCGGCCATTACCAGCTTCAGCTATCTGCCCCTCCAGCTTGCCACCTTTGTGGGCTTCACATTGGCGGGGCTATCCTTGCTGGGCATTCTGCTCACCATTATATTGCGGCTGTCGGGCATCAGCGCGCTGGAAGGCCAGGCTACGACGCTGGTCAGTGTGCTGTTTCTGGGCGGCGTACAACTGATCTTCCTGGGCATCATCGGCGAATATCTGGGCCGTATCTACGACGAAGTCAAACACCGTCCGCTCTATCTGGTCGGGCGTGCCTATGGCTTTGTGGATACAGTATCCGAATCCGACCCCGTACCAGGAGCCGCGCCAGACGTTGATGTCTTGCCCCGCTATGCCCGCAATCGTTATGCCCGCAATATCGAGAAGTAACGGGCACGCCCCTTTAGCGCGCCCAGCTTGCAGTATGGCGGCGGTCCTCCGCTGGATGCGTTTCAGACTGGCATAGACCGCCGCATTCGTCCCGGTGATTACAAGTTCCGATCATGTTGAGTTTCCGAAGGCAAGAAAGACAACAGACCCATGCGTAATACGACCTATACCGATCTGTTTGTGCGTTCTGCACTCTATATGGCATTGGCGGTGGCGATGGTTGCCACATTGGGCAGCCTCTATTTCAGCGAAGTCAACGGCTATGTGCCGTGCGCACTCTGCTGGTATCAACGCATCCTCATGTATCCGATGGTGGGCATCATTATCATTGGCCTGCTGCGCATGGATGCCAATTTACCCTACTATGTGCTGCCTTTCACCCTGTTTGGGCAAAGCATTGCCACCTATCACTACCTGCTCCAAAAGACGACCCTCCTCGGCGCGCCCACCGTCTGTCGCAGCGGCGTTTCCTGCATCACCGCCTATATCAACTGGGGTGGATTCATCACTATCCCATTTTTATCGATGACCGCATTTTTTGTCCTGACTATTCTAGCCCTCATCGCACTGACTTCGGGTGAACCCGATCCCGATTCGCGCCGCGGCCCCCCCTGGACTGCGGTGCTGGGCGTCGTGCTCGTGATTGGGGGTATCTTCTACTACCTCTTCGAGACCGCACCCTCGGCAGCTGCCAGCCTGCCCCTGACGCAAGTGGCGGTAGGTGACTTCACGCCAGTCACCACGCCCACACCGGCTGCGGGCGCGGTTGAGGGAACAGATTCCGCAGGCGACACCGCCGATCACAGTGCCGGCGAACAGCTATACCTGGAATCGTGCGCCGCGTGCCACGGTCAGGATGCCCAGGGCGTGGCGGGGCTGGGCAGCGATCTCACGGTTTCGGCCCAGGTGCAGGAAATGGATCCTGCCGCCACGCTGGCGCGCGTACGCACCGGCATTGCCGCCGATGACCCCGACAACCAGACCGGCCTGGCTATGCCACCCAGTGGTGGCCGCCCCGATCTGTCCGACGCCGATATTCTGACAATCATCGACTACCTACGCAATCACCCCACCGTTCTGGAGTAATCATCTGTGGCTCGCAAAGCAAATCGCCGTACTCGCGGGACAGCTACCACACCCCGACGTAATCCCGCCCGCGTGTTCGCCGCTGCCCCTACCCTTGCACCAGCGCCGGGCATGGCTCGTGTCTGGCTTTTGGCGGCACGGCCCAAAACCCTGCCTGCTGCGCTCGGCCCGATTCTGCTGGGAACCGCGCTTGCCATCCGCGCCGGTGAATTTGCGTTTGGCCCCGCCCTGGCTGCGGCGCTCTGTGCGCTCCTGCTGCAAATCGGCAGCAACTTTGCCAACGACTATTTCGACCATCTGCGCGGGGCCGATACACCCGACCGCATTGGTCCCTTGCGCGCCACCGCCAACGGCTGGGTATCGCCCACGCAAATGCGCAACGCCACGCTGCTCACGCTGGGGTTGGCCGCACTAATCGGCATTTATCTGATTAGCGTGGGGGGGTGGCCCATTCTAGTCGCAGGCATTGCCGCCCTGCTGGCCGCAGTTGCCTATACGGGTGGACCTTTCCCCTATGGCTATCGGGGGCTGGGTGATCTCTTTGTCTTTATTTTCTTTGGCCTGGTTGCGGTCAACGGCACCTATTATCTGCAAACCGGCGCAATCACAGGCATCTCGCTGCTGGTCAGCGTCTGCGCCGGGGCGTTGGTCACGGCCATCCTGGTCGTCAACAATCTGCGCGACTTGGAAACCGACCGCCGCGCCGGCAAACGCACCCTGGCCGTTATGTTTGGCAAAAAGGCTGCGCAAATCGAATATGTCGCGCTCATGCTTGTGGCCTATCTGGGCAACGTACTGGTCTGGGGGCTTACCGAAGGCTCAATCTTTCTGCTTTTGCCGCTTGCCAGCCTGCCGCTGGGCATTCGTCACATCCAGGAAATCTGGAGCGATTCCCCACACACCTATAACGATACGCTCGCCGGCACCGCCCGCCTCAGCCTTTTTTTCAGCCTGCTCTTCAGCGCCGGCCTGTTGATGTAGTCGTTTTCAAAATTCGGAAGATATCCCGCGCAGGTGTTAAAGTGTGAAACATGGTGCAACTGACCTTAGTGACCGTCTATTACCTGGAAATGCTATCGCCCCGCGATTTGCGCGCATCGGCGCGCGCGCCCGAAGGCGTGGAAATCCGCCAGGCCGAAGTGGTTTCTCCTGAACTGAACCGCTTTTTATACACGGCCGTGGGCGGTAACTGGTATTGGCGCGAACGGCTGCCCTGGGATTATCAGCGCTGGCAACAAAAACTCGCGCCCCCCAACTACGCGACCTGGATAGCCTATCTGCGCGGCACGCCCGCGGGCTATTTTTAATTGGAAAACCACGACGATAGCAGCGTCGAAATTGCCTATTTTGGCCTATTGCCCGCATTTGTGGGGCAAGGGATCGGCGGGCTGTTGCTAAGCACTGCCATTCAGCGGGCCTGGGCATGGCAGGCGCAGCGTGTCTGGGTGCACACCTGCACGCTGGATCACCCCAATGCGCTCCAGAACTATCAGGCGCGCGGCCTGCGCATCTATAATCAGGAAGACGTTCTGGTCAATTTGCCGGATACCCCCCCGGGTCCCTGGCCCGGCGCACACATGGCCCAACCCCTCCCAACTACAGGAAAATCTACATGAGAATTTTTGATAAATCGTTGGCAATCGCTAATGACCGCGCCCCTATCCGGCGCGCAGGGCAGGTCGGTTTGGGACGCATGAAGACCCAACCGCGCGTGGCGATCCTGGCGCTGGTCCTCGGCGTCGCGCTGCTGGCGGGTTGTGCGGCCCCAGCCACAACCGAGCAACCGCTCGTAGTGGAAACGGTGGCCCCGCTGGCCGCGACTGCGACCCCCACACCCCTGCCCGCTGCCCCCGTATCCGATGTAACACCCACCCCAATCAACCCGGAGACAACCGTGATCACAGAGAGTGGCTTACAGTACACCGAAGTAACGGCAGGCGATGGCCCCCAGGCCCAGGCCGGGCAAATCGTATCCGTGCACTATACCGGCACGCTGGAGGACGGCACCGTCTTCGACAGCTCCTATAATCGCAACGAACCGATCTCATTCCCGCTGGGCGCCGGCATGGTCATCCCCGGCTGGGACGAAGGCATTGCACTCATGAACGTGGGTACCCAGGCCATCCTGGTGATCCCGCCCGAACTCGGCTATGGTCCCCAGGGCGCAGGCGGCGTAATCCCGCCCAACGCCACGCTGATTTTTGATGTGGAGCTGGTGGAAGTATCCGAAGGCGCGCCCGCCGCGCCCACCGAAGTCGATGCCGCCGACTACACCACCACCGACGAAGGACTCCAGATCTACGATTTTGAAGTGGGCACAGGCCCGACGCCCGAAACCGGGCAGGTCGTGGTCGTCCACTATACAGGCTGGCTGCTCGATGGCGGCAAGTTCGATTCCTCGCTGGATCGGGGCGCGTCCTTCTCGTTCCAACTGGGCACAGGCCAGGTGATCCAGGGCTGGGATCTGGGCGTCGCCGATATGCAGGTTGGTGGGCGACGTCAGATCGTCATCCCGCCCGAACTGGGCTATGGCGCGCAAGGCGCAGGCGGCGTGATTCCGCCCAATGCCACCCTGATTTTCGAAGTGGAATTACTGGAAATCCGCTAGGCCGCAGCATCCCGCTTCAACCTGTCGCGCGCCCCTGTTACGCGAAACCTGTTCGCTCGACCAGTCAAAGACTCGTCTGTCGGTTAGTCCGGCAGGCGAGTCTTTTTGTTATGGGCTGCACATACCTGCTCCATAAACAAAGGCCCGGCTGCACATGGCATACCGGGCCTTTATCTATCTGCTGGATTGTCCCCACGGCGGCGTCCGAAATTGCTCAACGCGCGTCAGACGGTCATCCACTCCCGCAATCTATTCCCACGGTCTATTCCCAATAGACATAGACCGCCGGGCTGTTGGCCCCGCCCGGCTCACTCCAGCGGAAGATCCACCAGGCATCATACGGGCTAAGGTTCACGCAGCCATGACTGCGCGGACGACCAAACGCATCGTGCCAATAGCCCGCGTGCAGGGCATAGCCCGCATAAAAGTAGAGCGTCCACGGCACTTCTTCCAGATAGTAGTAGCCACCCGTTGCCGCCGACCCACCCGCCATCTTGCGCGAGGCGACGCGCCACCAGGTGCGAAAAACGCCCTGCACCGTGGGCGTGCGTGGCAGCCCCGTCGCCGCCAGCGCAGCATAGACCGGCGTATCGCCCTCATACGCGACCACGGTCTGCTCTTTCAGACCAATGCCTACCCAGCGTTCATTGGCGCGAATCGACGTGGGTCGCGCCTTGCGACGGGCTACCCCCACCTGTGCGCCATATACCCACTGCTCCGTGCCAATGCGATACCAGTTATTGCCGGCAACCACCCGTGTTTCCAAAATTGCCAGCGCCTGCTTGTAATAGACGCTGCCCACAATCGTGGCATCGGTGCCCGGTGCGGCGCGCACATTCAAAATCGAACCCACTACCCAGCCCACCGGCAACGCCTGGGCCGTGTTGGGCATATTCTGATCCAACGGCGAGACATAGCCTTC
>JBBDIO010000172.1:0-4634 GCA_040880365.1 Litorilinea sp. | reverse complement strand
CAGTGAATTGGCACTGCTCGCCAGCTGGATCCACCCACCGTGCACCCAACGGTCGGCACCAATGCGATACCAGATTGCGCCGTCGCTGGTCGCTTCTTCATAAATAGTGACCTGCGCCCCGCGCAGCAGCCGCGCCACCGGGGGATTATCGGCCCGCACACCGGGGCGGGCACGCACGTTGAGCACATCCGCAGTCACCACGCCCTGGCGCGTGGGTCCCGGTTCGCTGCCCCCGCCGCCAATCAGACGAATCCACGCGCTGTGCACCCAGCGATCCGTGCCGATGCGATACCACACCGCGCCGCCCACACTGGTCTGATCGGTAATCCGCACTTCCATGTTATAGCGCAACCGATCCACAATTGGATGGATAACGCCCGGCCCCGCCCGCACATTGAGCACATTTGCCGTCACCAGGCCGCGATTATTAGGGCCGGGTTCGGGTTCCGGGTCGGGATCTGGATCAGGGTCCGGGTCGGGGGTTGTGGCTTCCAGCTCTATCCCCCGCAAATCCGACGGCGTGAGCAGCGAAACCGAACTGGCAGGAATCCAGTCATAGCCGCCCGTCTGATACCACAGCGCGCCGCCCACCGTCACCTCCTGGCGCACCGCCAGATAGGTGCCCAGCGCCAGCGAACGCGAAACTACCGAGCCACCCGCATGGGTATAGGTGCGTGCCCAGGCCCACTGTGGCCGGACATAGCGAAAGGGCAGCCACGGCACAGCAGAAGCGGTTTGCGCTACCGGATCGCCCGGATCACCATCTGCCACAGGCGCAGGATTAGATAGCTGTGCGCGTTTCATGGTTTCGGGTTCATCAATCGGCGGCACCACTTCCACCGGCGTATCGGCCAGACGCGCCAGCCAATAGCCGTCGGCGTCCAGCCAGTCCACCGTCAGCGTATAGCTTCCCGGCTTGCTATACATGAACGTCCAGTTGGCCTTGTGGCTGGGCACAGGCGTCTCTATGCGCTCGACGCGGTGTGTATCTGCCGTTATCACACGCAGATTGCCTGCGCCGCCGTCTATGCGAATCTGCGTCCCGCGTGCGACAGGCCCTACTTCAATTTCCACCACCACATCCAGCGGCACATGTTCGAGCGTCCAGGTCGATAGCCAGTTGACCACCGGCAACGCGCCATTGTCCCCCGTGCGGTTATCCGCTGCGACCACTTCGGCCTTCAGGGTTGTATCTGCCCAGACCAGCGTCGCCTGCGCGGGCACGGGCGACTTTTCATACAGATACTCACCCAGATCCAGCTTGTGGGCAGCGGCCCAGGTATCCGCCGTGGGTCCTACCAGCTCCCCCAAGGCGATCACCTTGCCATCGCCCAGCTTCAACTCCCCGGCCCCCGCATGGGGGAGATACCCAGGTTCGGGCGCGGGAAACTGTAACTCAAATCGAAAGCGGGCGTCGTCTGTCGTCGGAAATGCCAATAGGCGTGCAATTTTCGCCATTCAGGTTCTAACCTCCATGCAGGGTTTTCTTTCAAACCGGCAATATGAAATTCATCATTCGACAAAATGACTACTATTATTGATTATATTGACGATAAATCCCGCAGAAGGTTACTATTTCTATGGATATTCCTTGCAGATCGGCATAATTTGGTTCCAATCGCCCACAAAAAAGACCGCATCCCAGGCCAGGATGCGGTCTTTTGTACTTATGTGGTTGTCATGCCTATTTATGCGGTGCGTAAGGTCCCGCCCGCATAAACATCCGGGTTCACCACATCCGCCGGGCGTTCGCCCCGGAAAAAGGTGAGCAGACGTTCGATTGCCATGCTTTCGATGCGGTTGCGCCCTTCGACCGAGACGGCAGAGCTGTGCGGGGTCGCCAGGATCATGGGGTGATTGCGCAAGCGCGAATCCATTGCGGGCGGTTCGGGGTCAAATACGTCCAGCCCGGCGCCTGCCAGCTTGCCCCGATCCAGCGCATCCAGCAGCGCATCACCGTCGACCAATGGCCCGCGCGCCAGATTCAGCAAATAGGCGCCATCCTTCATGCTAGCAATGCGTTGGGCATTCATCAGGTGAATCGTGTCGGGCGTCACGGGCGCGTGCAGGCTCAGAAAATCGGCCTGCGCGATCACCTCATCCAGGCTCGTCAGCGTCACGCCCATGGCCTGGGCTTCGCTGGGGGTCACAAACGGATCGTAGGCCAGCACGGTCATATCAAAGCCATTGCGACAGATATAGGCCACGCGGCGTCCGATGCGCCCCAGGCCCACCAGCCCCAGAGTCTTGCCCATCACCTCGGTGCCCAGCATGGTGCCGCCACGCGGCCCCCACTTGCCCTCGGCCAGATTATCATTGCCCTGCTTGATGCGTTTTGCCAGCCCCAGCAACATGGCGACCGTGTGTTCCGCCGTAGATTCGGTCGGGCCATCGGGCGTATTGCAGGCTACGATTCCCGCGGCGGTCGCATCTTCCAGATTCACATTATCCACACCAATGCCCGTGCGCTGCACCAGCCGCAAATTGGGCAGACGGTCGAAGACGGCGCGGTCATAGCGCACCAGCGACGACGCCAGAATCGCTTGCGCCTGTCCTGCATTCGCCAGGGGATCGTCACCGGGCACAGCCATCAGCACCTCAATCGAATTGGGCAATGTGGCAAGCGCGTCGGACAAAAATGCAGCTTCCACCCAGACATGGGTCAACTGACTCATTGTGGGTACATACCTCTCTAGTATAGGGAGTTTTTAGGTTTATCGGCGTTTAACGCCAGGAGAAATTGCGCAATTCGCTGGTAGGGCTGGCAGCATCGAGCGCATACCGATCGCCTGCACCGGGGCGCACCCGCACCACCGAGACCTGCCACGCATATTCCGCAGTATCACTGCCTTCGGGGGCAAACGAACTATCCAGGCGATAGCTGGTGGCCTTGGTCCAGATGCTGGGAAACTCCTGGGCCGCGCCGTTCAACGGGTAGATTAGTAAGACATACCATTCGTTGGGTTGCAATACATCCACGCTGATCCAGCGCAGCAAAACCGGCTCGGCGCGTTCGATAACCGTCGCATCGGGCGGCCCGATCACGCGCGGCTCGGCGTAGAGCGACTGTTGCAGGCTGCCATCGGGCGCAAGCGCGACCGCGCCGGAAGCCAGTACCTCTTGGGGCACCTGCGGCACCGGCACGTTGATCACATCTCCCGCACGAATGACAGGATTTTCGCCGGTTAGCCCATTGGCACGCAAAATATCTTCGGGCGTGCTGCCAAAGCGGTTGGCAATCGAAATGATAGAATCTCCGGCCAGCACCGTATATTCAAACGTAGAGGCCACGGTCTCGCCATCGCCAGCCGTCGCCTCGCGCGTGATGGGAATGATCAGCTCATCCCCGGCACGAATCAACACACTATCCAGATCGTTGGCCGCCTGGATCTCGTCGACAGTAATCTCATAAAGGGCGGCAATGGCAAGCAGCGTCTCGCCACCCTGCACCGTATGGCGCACGACGCCATCCTCGCGCACACTGGCAACGGGTGTAGGGGGAACATCCACCGCGGCCGCCGCGTCGATTTCGGGCGTGGCCGTCAACAGCGGGATATTTGTGGGCAACAACGCCTGAGATTCATCCGTTCCCACGACTTCCTGGCGCGGCTGAGATGCGATACTCCACCAAACCCCCAACACCGCCAGAACCGCGATGACCAGCAGCGCGTCGATCCAGGAGAAGCGGCGACGCCCACGAACCGGCGCGCGCAAATCGTGCCCACACATGAAACAACTTTCGGCATCCTGGGCGACACGCGTCCCACAATTGGGACAACGCCGTTCCAAAATCGCCGGAGAGATTTGTTCTCTTGCCATAACTCGAAATTATAGCACCGAACTGGTCGCAGCGCGAACAATTCTTGACCAATTTGGCGCGTTTTGCCTATTTCCAGTGTCTATTTCAGTGTTTTACACCGAGTATAGACCCGATTCCAGGTTAAAGGACGATAAAAATACACGGGCGAGGCCCGTGTAGAGCAATGGCCTCGCCCGTGCAACAGTTTCAGAATGGTTTTCAGTTTTACTCACTACAAATGTGGTTCGGAAACAGCCCCAACCGACTACGCCCTAAACATTCCAAAGCGGCAGGATTAGTTGCCGTGCTGGGTCAGCAAATAGGCAACCATATCTGCCAAATCATCTTCACTCAGCAATTCGCCGTAGTTCTGGGGCATCACATCTGCCGGATAGCCCGAAACTACATAGGCATTGGGCTGGAGAATACTTTCCCACAGATAATTGGCAGGCCCCTGTCCGGGTACCCGACTCGACGCCGCATCTGCCACATTGTGCCAGGTCGGGCCAGACATCTGCACCGCGGGATCCAGCGCATGACAACCCACGCAGCCATTTGCCAGCGCGATATTCTGACCATTATCGGGGTTGGCATTGTTGAGCAATGCCAACCCATCATCGGCCACACCGGCGTAGACTTCTTCCTCGGTTAGCTGATCAAATGTCAGAGGTGCCGGCGTCGGCTGAAGCACCAGCTGCTCACCGGCTGCCTCCGCTGCCAGTTGTTCGCCCAGTTGCGGCGAAATCAATGCGGCCTGGGCATTGGGTTGGCACGCAGCAATGCCCAACGCCAAAAGCAACAAAAACGCGGCAAAAACAGGTGTGCGAGCTTGACG
>JBBDIO010000171.1:8656-23365 GCA_040880365.1 Litorilinea sp. | reverse complement strand
TGGCCGGGCCGACCACCCCCTGCGCGCCGCTTTCCATACAGAAACGAATTTCCCGGCGCAGACTTTCTTCGTCCAGCGCATAGGACTCGGTGAAGGGGGTGACGACAATAACAAAAATGCCCTTATATGGTTCACTCACAGTTTGGTTCTCCTGAATGGTACGAAATAGAGGGTATGCGGTTGCACGCGCGTCCAGCCAGCGTTTAGGCCAGGAGCCAGCGGTCGAACCAGGCAAACGCATCGGCCTGCATGTCCAGATTAAATTTGTGGGGGCCGGGATAGGTCTGGGCGGCAAAGGCGTCGGGCGCGCCCGCTTTGGCGTAGACCTGGGTCAACATGTCTACCGCGCGGTCCATTTCGGGCAGCGTAAAGAGTGCGTCCTCGCGGTTGTTTTGCACCAGGGTCGGGAGCGGCGCGCGCAAACCAAGAATTTCGGGATAGTCCAGTTCGGGGGGCAGCCCCGGCACATAGCACATCCACGTATGGGTATGGCAGCGGTTGATGGCATAGTCGCGCCAGGTGGTCATCATGCCCATGCAGACGGCACAGCGCACGCGGTCGTCCAGCCCCGCGAGCATGACCGTGCGCAGACCGCCGCCCGAAAGCCCGCCACAGCCGACGCGACTGGCGTCTACATCGGGGCGGGCACAGAGCACATCCAGCGCGGCCTGGTCTTCGGCGCTGAAGACGCCGGGCCAGGTGGTTCCTGCGGAAAACAGAGCCTTTGCCATGACCGCTTCGTGGCTGCCGGCCCACGCGTTATAGGCTTCGGCGCTTTCCAGCGTGGAAATGTCGTCGGTGGCGATGCCATCGCGCACGGCTTCGGGAACCTGATCCACGCGCACGCGGCGGCTGCCAAAGGCAAAGGCGTCGGCAACCAGCACCACATAGCCGCGCTTTGCCAGCGCGTTGGCCCAGGCCCGCCCACCATAGGCCCGCTGTTGCAACATTTCCATCATGGGGTGTTGGGGCTGGGCGGTGCGTGTGATCTTTTCGACGCCAAAGGCCTTCATGCCGCTGTGGCAGTGGAGTGCCAGCACCGCGGGCAGGGGGTCGGCGTGCTGGGTGTCGTGATTCTGGGGTTTGAGCAGCAAGGCCTGGGTGCGCGGACCATAGGGCAACTGCCAGGAAAGTTCTTCCAGATGCAGGCCATCAAACTCGGATGTGGCATCGACCCGTACGTCATATAGCGTGTTGGGATATTGTGTGTTGGACGGACCGGCGGCGCGGCCCAGATCGGGCTGGGCCAGACGCGCCAATACCTGGTCGCGGGCCGTGGTGCGCCACGCCTCCAGGTCGCTGAAGCGGTCATTGCGCCACGAGAGGCTGCCGGGCGCATCGGGAATGCGCGCGCCCGCCCACGGCCCATAGGCGCCAATGGTGTAGAGGCGATCCAGGGCATCGACGCGCGTGAAGTCGGTTGTCGGCTGAAAGGGCTGCACGTTCGGGTCGGTCATACGTGCCCCATTAACTCTTGTCCGCCTGCGAGGATGCGGCCTGCTCAGATTCGGCTCGGGCTTTTGCCACGCGGATGTGTTCGGCCACCAGATCGTTGAAATTGGTTTCGCTGTTGTCCTGCGGCTCGTAGCCGATAACCTTGCGCGCGCTGGCAATACTCCAGAAGGCATGAGAATTGCCGCTGATGCCATAGAAAATCTGGAACGGGATGCCGTTTTCGTCGCGAATGTCTTCGGTTTCGATGCTCTTGACAAAAAGCTGGGTCAGGTCGCGTGCGCTGAGATAGGCGCCCAGACCGCGGCGTACGGTGCGCATGTCGCCTTTGGGCGCGTTTGCCATATCGGTTTCGCGTGGCCCACCGATGCGAATCTGCACATTTTCCAACTGGCGTCCCGGGGCACGGTCGAAGATCGTGGCGCCGCCATGCCCGGATATGCGCGCTTGCACGCCCTCTTCTTTGGCCCCGTGAATTTTGCCCACGGCAAAGACGAATCCCAGATGTTCATAGGCTTGTTTGGACCAGCCATAGTAATTGTCGGACAGGGGCACCATTTCGGGGGTCACCATGTCCATTTTGTGGTCGAGAATCAGGGGTTCGTAGTAGTCGGCGGCGTGGTTCGAGCTGGCCGCTACTACGCGGCGCACATTTTCTTCCCACGAAACCTGATAGATGTTATAGGCCATCTGCACATTGAGAAATTCGGCGGTGAAACGTTGATCCGGGTCGTTTTCATCCTGGGCACGCGTAAAGCCCAGGTGGATCACGGCATCCTGGCCTTTGAAGTGTTCCCGGTAGGCGTCGCGGTTGCGGTCGACGAGGTCGGCAATCTGCACGCCTTCCACGGGGTCGCCATTGCGGTCGGTGGTGCGCACATCCAGCAGCGTCATATCATAGCGTTCGCGCAGGGTCGGCAACATAAGGCTGGCGACCAGACCGGATGCGCCGGTTAAGAGTACTTTGCGTTTAGACATAGAGATCATTCCTGGTGTTCAGAATTGGATGCGAATCGGTCGGAGGGGGACTGTTCGGCTTTGGTTGCCGGAACCTTAAGTAAGACGTTATTTGACGGTTAGGTAGGTCACCGCTCCTGCGGTGACACGGGTAGCAGAGAATGTCACCGCAGGAGCGGTGACATTCTCTGCTCGTGCATAAATTTTGCAACCCATTACTAACTCTCACGTAACGCATCACTTAATTGCCAAAATAATTGCCAAAATCTCAGTTGCCGGAAACAGTATCGACGCGTGCAAACAGGTCGTTGACGCGTGCAACGTGGGCAGGCGGCAAGGGTGGCTGCGACAGCGCTTCTGCATTTTCGGCCAGATGTTGCACGCTGCCCGTGCCCGAAAGCACCACATGCGCGCCCGGTTCATAGCGACAGTAGCGATAGGCGGCTTCGGTCAGCGATTCGGCAACCTGCCCTTCGACAGATGCCCGCCTATCCGTGAGAAAGCCCAGCGGATCATCGGCATCAAAGGCTTCGGCATCGACCAGGCCATCGGCGACCAGTTCTTGCATGGTCGTACGCAGTTGGTCGGGGTTGCTGAGCGTGCGACGCACGGCAAACATGATCAGCACGCCGATGTTTTTGGCGATGGTCTGGGGAAATACCGCGTTGCGGGCCGAGTGGTTGAGCATGTTGAAGCCGACCATCATGACATCGAAGAAGTCATCTTGCAGCGCACGGATGAGCATTTCGTGGCGAGTTTCGGCGCTAAAATTTTCGGTGATGCCCAGCCAGCGAATCTTGCCGTCTTGCCGGAGGCGTTGGAGCTGGGGCACAATCTCGGTGGCGGCATATTCATAGTCTTCGAACCTCACGCCGTGCAGGTGGAAGATATCCAGATAGTCTACCCCCAGGCGTTGTAGTGACTCTTCGACGCCTGTCACCATATCTGTGCCGCTGACACGCACATTGTCGCGCGAGACGTTCTTTTTGGTGGAAAGAATAACGTCGTCACGGTTTACGCCGGCAAGGGCTTTGCCCACAATGGGTTCCGTGCCATAGGCGTGGGCGGTATCAATAAAATTGACGCCCAGATCCAGCGCCTTGCGTACCACAGCCACGGATTCGGCTTCCGATTTGCCCGTCGCCATGCCCAGCCGGCTCGGTCCGCCACAGCCCAGGCCAATGACACTGACGCGCAATCCGGTTCTGCCAAGGGTTACGAAGTCCAAGTTGATCTCCTCTTTCTGGTGTCCGCCTGCTGGTGTCTACCTGCCTGCCGCGTCACAGACTGCCTATTCAAATTTATCCTTCAAATTTATCCAACGTGTTCATGGCCGCGCGAATATAGCCCAGGGCAAAGGCCATGCCGGCGTGCCAGGGAGCCGCGCACGCGGTCGCGGGCGTATGGTCGGGAATCATGACGCCCTCAAAGCCGCCCGCGCGATAGGCGCGCAACGCTTCAATCATGTCGGCGTCACCTTCGTCGATGAATACTTCCCGATAGTTGGGGGCTTTGCCGACCACGTTGCGGAAATGTACATAGCAGATTTTGCCGGTGGGGGCATAGCGGCGGATCGCGTCAATCGGGTCGGCGTCGGGCATTTCGGTGATCGTGCCCTGACAGAATTCCAGGCCATTGTGATGGCTAGGCACGATATCCAACAGCCGTTGGTAATAGTCGGGGTGGGTGATGAGACGACCGGTGCCGCGCAGCTCGGTGAGTGGCGGATCGTCGGGATGGGCCGCCAGCCGCACCCCGGCTTCTTCGGCGACGGGCACCAGGTTCTCCAGGAAGTAGGTGAGCCGTTGCCACATTTCTTCGCGCGATACCGTGCCAATATCGCCTGCCGGCGCGTTTTCATCAAACTTGATGCCCCACACTTCGCCGTTGGGGATGGGCGTTTGTGCGGGCGCTTCGTCTTCGATAAAGCCAACGGACTCGGCCCCACCGCGCGCAAATGGCCCGCGCACACGTCCCCATACCCCGGCAATGCTGAAGTAATAGCCCATCACCGGAATGCCGGCTTTGCCCATATTGCGGATGGTCTGCTTGAGCTTTTCCATCTGCTCCGCGCGTTTGGGGCCATCGAGCAAAATCTGATCCCAGAGATTGGGCGCAAAGTTCTCGATGGCTTCCAGCTTGAGGCCGTTTTCGGCTACAAAGGAGGCGAGACCGTGCAGGTCTTCGTAGGACCAGTAGCCTTCTTTGGTGGAGGGGAACGTTTTTGCCGAAGGCAGATGGGCTACGATGTGAGTCGCGCTCATTTGCCGGGCAAAACGCAGGTTATCGGCAGTGACCATGCCGTCGTAGAGGCCGAGTCCGAGCTTCATGATTGTCTACTCTCTAGACAAGGGGTTTTTGGCGCTGGACGAATTGGAACGGAACCTGCCAGGGGTCGCGCAAAAAGACCAGCTTGTCGCCCGCGGGGGTGGTGGTGACATCGGTCACGCGGGTGGCGCCGGCAGCTTCCACACGCGCCAGATCGGCGTCGATATCGCTGGACGAAAAGGCGATGTGCAGGTTGAACGGGTTGGTGTTTTCATAGTCGGGCATGGGGGCTGTCGGGTTGTTGTAGAGTTCCATCATGCTGCCTGCTTCGTCGGCGATGAAGTGCATGAAGGGCGAGACATCGGATTGTATGACGATGCGCATACCCAGATTTTCGGACCACCACGCGGACATTTTGGCCGGTTCCGGCACATTGATGGCGACATGTTCCAGTTTCATATTGTTCTCCTGATCGATAAGTGAGTTTTGATTGTAGATTGGGGACTGAAGTGTTGGTAAGCGTGTTTGATACAGGTGGATACGGTTACACCAGGGAGTTGATTTCAACTTTGCCGAATTCAACTGTATTGGTGATAGGCGCGTTTCGCAATCCACAGGTGCATAGGCGCGCGGTCAATGGCAATAACCCTGCCGGCGCGTAGGCTGGGCATAGCGGCGGGATGGAAAGTCCGATGGAAAACCATCGTCGCAGTCCGCGTCAAACGTGTCGGTTGGTTGGGTAATCTGGTGCGTGTGTTGTTGCGTACCCGGATTGCCATGACTTGTGAGTCGGCGAATCTTGCAGAACTATGCCTATTGTAAATCATTTCCCGAAAATGCGTCATATTTGTGCCCCGCGCAGACAGTATGCCGCGCCGTTTCCCATCGGCCCATCCTTTTGTATACATGCCTGGGTCTGTTGCCTGTATCCCGGACTATACCTGCCCCCAGAAATTGTTTGTATACTCGAGCACAGAGCAGAGCAAAAGGAAACGCTCGAACATGACACAGATTGGTCTATTTGGTTCTGGGCAGGCTGAACAACCGACGACAACAGACGAGACAAGATAAGGAGCAGGTATATATTATGTTACAGTGGGCACTGATTGCACTTGTAGTTGCGGTGATAGCCGGCGCATTGGGATTCACGGGTGTGGCCCGGGGCGCGGCCTCGATTGCTAAAATTCTCTTTGGTTTGTTCCTGGTAATTGCCCTGATTTTCTTCGTGTTGGCAATTCTGGGCATCGGCGCCATCGCCTAGGGCACGCGAGTAGCCCCGGTTGATTGGTGAGCATCCGACCGCGCGGCATCCAGTCCGCTTTTATATAGGGGTAGGGTGAGTTGTGCGGTTACACAGATACGCAAAGATGTATCGACAAGGATAGAGGAAGAATGGAAGGCCGGATTTTCGAGAATCCGGCCTTCCATTCTTTGTGTTTTACAGGTGTGGCGGTCGTTGTGCGTGGGTTGCGCGGTTTGACAGCCATTTGGCTCCCGGCCTATACTGGGGTCTGCATATTTGAATAGACGTCCATCTCGACTGGCGAGGATAGGTTATCCATGCGCAGAGTACTGCGGGGGAGAGATGTGGCCGGATATTGCAACAGTCGAACGCCTGGGCTGGGCAGTTGATCCCTGATCAACTGCCCTTTTTTATTGGATTTTGGCGTGCAACACCCAATTAGAAAAGGATGTGACGTATGGCAAGGTTTCGGGCACTGTTATCTGTATCTGACAAGCAGGGACTGGTGGAGCTGGCGCGCGGGCTGCATGGGGCAGAAGTCGAGCTGGTTGCCAGCGGCGGCACTGCCAAAGCGATTGCGGATGCGGGCATTCCTGTGATTGGCGTCGATGATGTGACCGGATTTCCCGAAATTCTGGGCGGGCGGGTCAAGACACTCCACCCGGCGATCCACGGCGGCATTTTGGCGCGGCGCGTCGAAGCGCATCTGACCGAGCTGGAAGCCCACGCGATCAAGCCGATTGATCTGGTGGTGGTGAATCTTTATCCCTTTCAGCGCACCGTGGCACAACAGAATGTGACGCTCGCCACGGCCATTGAGGAGATCGATATTGGGGGCGTTGCCCTGTTGCGCGCGGCGGCCAAAAATCAGGAATCGGTGACGGTCGTGTGCGATCCTGGGGATTACGCGTCGATTGCCGAGGCGTTTACCGCGACGGGCACGACGGCGACCCAGCGCAAGCAGTTGGCGCTGAAGGCCTTTCGTCACACCGCAGAATATGACGCGGCCATTGCCCGCTATCTGGCCGATGAAATCGACGCGGAATCCGATGCGCCGCTGCCCAATCGGCTGGAATTGAACCTGCACCAGGTGCAGCTCAACCGCTATGGCGAAAATCCCCATCAGCAGGGGGGGCTATATGGCTATGAGGCGGACGGCGCGCCCTTTGTCGTGTTGCATGGCAAAGAAATGAGCTATAACAACTGGCTGGATCTGGATGGAAGCTGGCAAGCTGCCCAGGACTATGCGGAACCCACGGTGGCGATTATCAAGCATGGCAATCCGTGCGGGCTGGCTTCGGCATCCTCGCTGGAAGTCGCCTATGAAAAGGCCCTGGCCTGTGATCCGGTGAGCGCATTTGGCGGGATTATCTCGGTCAATCAGCCGTTGGATCGGGCGACGGCGGCACGCATAGCCGATCTGTTTGTCGAAGTCGTGGCCGCGCCTGCCTATGACGACGATGCCCTGGATGTGCTGTTGCGCAAGAAGAATCTGCGCCTGGTGCAGCCCACGGGCGTGCCAACGCGCCCCTTGTCGCTGCGGTCCATCTTTGGGGGAGTTTTGGTGCAGGAAATTGATGCAAGCCAGAACGATATGGATCCGGCGAACTGGCAGATTGTGAGCAAGGCGCAGCCCACCGAGGCGCAATTGGCCGATTTGGCGTTTGCGTGGCGCACGGCGCGCTGGGTGAAGAGCAATGCGATTGTCTATGTGCAGGATCAGGCTACGGTGGGGATTGGCGCGGGGCAGATGAGCCGGGTGGATTCGGTGATGATGGCGAGCCACAAGGCGGGCGACAAGGCCCAGGGCGCGGTGATGGCGTCGGATGCGTTCTTCCCCTTTGCCGATGGCATCGAAGAGGCCGCCAAGGCGGGCATTGCCGCCGTGGTGCAGCCGGGCGGATCTGTGCGCGATGATGAGGTGATCGAAGCGGTTGACCGGCTGGGGTTGGTGATGGCACTGACCGGCGCACGCCACTTCCGCCATTAAAGATTATATATAGGGGGTGACAGGGTGACACGACATTATGGAATGTGCCGTGTCCCTTGTCACCCCTTTGTCCCTGTCACCCCTTATTGAACAGGCCATTCTGCGGCCAGTCGCGTCGGTTATCTTCCGGCTCGTCAAGCGGGTCGGTGGGAGAAACGCTGCGCGCCGCCTGATTGGCGAGATCGTCGGCGCGTTCGTTTTCGGTGTGCCCCGCGTGTCCTTTGAGCCAGCGCCAGTCGATGCCGCCCGCCGGTTCGTGGCGCGCGACTTCGGCCAATAGCCACTGCCACAAGTCCTGATTTTTGACGGGTTCTTTCTTCGCCGTCTTCCACCCGTTGGCCTGCCAGCGATGGCACCATTGGGTAATTCCCTGGCGTAAATACTGGCTGTCGGTATAGATCTCCACCACCGAAGCCCGCTTGAGCGCAGCCAGCCCTTCAATCGCGGCGCGGAGTTCCATGCGATTGTTGGTGGTGGCGCGAAATCGCCCGCTTAATTCGCGCAGGTGTTCGCCATAGCGCAGAATCGCGGCCCAGCCACCAGGCCCGGGATTGCCGATGCAGCCGCCATCGGTGAAGATCTGCACCGGCGTGTTGGATGCAGGCATCATTGTTGGGTGCGGGCTTCGATAAAGGTCGTTTCGCCCGCGTTCACGGTAAACTCGGCGCGAATGGCTTCGCCTTCAATGTTGCCGATGAGGTAATAGGTCCCCGCAGGCACATCGCCCATCGCGCCATTTTCGCCCCATACCGGATTGGGACCGATATTCTCCGTATCCAGATAGGTTTCAATTTGCCGCGCCCAGACGGCCGCGCCGCCATCAAAGCGCGCGATGCTCACTTTTGCGCCTGCCCACGTATGGCCTTCGGCGGTGAGGATACGCACCGCGACGGTGCCGCTGCCGCTGGGCGGTTCCATCCACAAATAGGGATTCACAGAGTGGTTATAGGTGTTGGCGCCCAGGCGCACTTCTACATGCAGGTGGGGGCCGATGGCAATGCCGGTCATGCCGACCAGGCCGACGATATCGTCGGGCCGAACCCGTTCGCCGACGGTGGTGCGCACTTCGCTGAGATGCCCGTAGAGCAGAAAGACATCCAGCTCGCCCCCGGCTACGGGCAGTCGCTGATCCAGCAGAATGACCACGGCGTTGCCGTAGAAATTGCCATAGGGACCCAGGAGATCGGGATCGTCCAGCCCGGCATGTACCACTTCACCCACGACTCCGGCGCGCACAGGCGTGCCGCTGGGATTGGAGATATCGATCCCGTGGTGAGGTCGATAGCGACTGCCGGCAGTGGAGCCAAACTGATAGCTGGGGCTGGCCGAGCGATTGGCCGAAATGCCCTCAAAGGGGTTGCCAATCCAGAAGTGATCGGTTTCGAGCGCCGCGCCGGGTGTGAACGTGGACCACAGGCGACCCCGCCCCGATGTGGATGGGATGGGCGTGGGCGTGGGCGACGGTGTGACCGTGGGCGAGGGTTCGGGGGTGGGAGTAAATCGTACGCCGACGGCAGGAATGATTTCAATGCGCGGCAGTTGTGCGGCCTGGGCTTGCAGGCGTCCGGCGTCGGCCAGCGGCGTGGCAGTGGGCAAGAGAATCAGATCGGCCTGTACGCCGTTGATTTGCCCGTTGCTGGGCACGGTCAGGGCGGCGGGTACGACATCGCCTTGCGCCGCATCTGACGCGGGGATTTCGACCTCCAGCAGGAATGGTGTCAGGGCGTCGGGATCGCTCTCCCCAACTTCGGGGAAAGATATCTCGGTATCAGCCTGGGCGTCATCTGCACCAGCATCTGCGGTGTCATCCCCAGCGCTATCTGCGTTCACGCCGTCTGTGTCCGAATTTTCGCCTGTGATATCGGCTGCGTCGGTATCCGTCTCGTTGGAGTCTGCCGATACGCTTTCCGGTCCCACTGCATCTGTAGACGAATCTGTATCGGTAACGGCTTCCGTCGCGCTCACAGGCTGGGCGGCATCGGTTTGTGCAGTGTCAGTTTGGGTCAGGCGGGCCTGCACGGCGTTGGTGGCTGCTTGCGCGGCACTTTCGGGCACGGCACTTTCGGGCGCGGCACTGTCCGGTGCGGGCAGGGGTTCCGACACGTCAGGGCGGGGCAAATTATCGGGGTTAACAATTGCCAGGGTTTGCAGGCTGGCGCGGGTGGCCGCACTGGGCGGCGTCGCCGCGGCCTCGGCATCGGGCGCGCGTTCCAGCATGGCAATTTCGGTGCCTGCCCCGGTCGAAAAGGGGCGTTCGGCATTTGCCCACAAGGGCCACGACCACCACACGGCCAATAATGCCAGCCCCACTACGCCGACCTGTACGCCGGCGGGCAGATGCCGGGCGCGCTGGGCGCGACTTTGGCTCAACCCAAAATTCCAGGTGCGCGTGGCGGATGTTGTCTCCAGACCCGCGTCGGTTTCGTCGGGCGCGAGATTTCCGGGCGCGGTCGTGCCGGTCCCCGAATTGGCCGAGGAATCATCAGAGAGGGTCGCGGCGGCGTGTGTTAAAATCTCGACAGAAGATTCGGGCACAGAAGATACCGGCGGGGTAGATTGCACTGCTGCGGATAACTCTGGTGCGTGTAATTCCGGTGCCGTTTGTTCGGCATCATCCAGCACATAATCAGTGGGCGCAGAATCACTCTGCTTAGAATCGTTGGATTTCGCCCCGGTGGATTTAATATTGGTAATGGTTGTGGACGCCTGCCCCGAATTTGCGCCGGTGTGGTTCGCAGTGGAACCACTGGAGCCTGTGGCCGCAGACGAGTCGGTGGGCGTGTGGGTAGAGCGAGAACGCTGTAATAAACGAAAGATGTTGAGGTTACGAATGAGTTCCAAGAGTTGCGACATGTCCAATTCCCGCACGGGACTGCATTTTGACGTGTTTACGCTGTTTCCGCAGATGTTCGACGGGCCGCTGTCGGAGAGCATCCTGAAGCGTGCCCAGGTCAATCATCTCTTGACCGTGGCATTGCACAATGTGCGTGATTATACGGAGGATCGGCATCATGTATGCGACGAGCCGCCCTATGGGGGCGGGGGTGGCATGATTATGAAACCCGAACCTATTGTGCGCGCCGTTGAAACGGTCTTGACACGACCGGCAGGTTGGACGTTGCCTGCCCGGAATGCAGAGGAAAGTTTGCCGGCCTGGGACATCGCAGCGCAGCCAACGCTGCCGGAAGATGTTCCGGTCATTTTGTTGACGCCCCAGGGTCGATTATTTACACAATCCGTAGCCCACGAACTGAGCCGCTATCCGCGTCTGGCGCTCATCTGTGGACGCTATGAAGGCGTCGATGAACGCGTGCGCACACAGTTAGTCACCGACGAAATCAGTATTGGTGACTATGTGCTCAGCGGCGGCGAACTTGCCGCGATGGTCATCATCGACGCGCTGACGCGCTTGCTGCCGGGCGCATTGGGCGCCGAACAGGGCGCGCATCAGGATAGCCACTCGCCGGGCCTGGATGGGTTATTGGAAGGTCCCCAATTTACCCGCCCCCCGGTCTTTCGCGGCGAAGGCGTGCCCGATGTGTTGCTGAGCGGACACCACGCCAATGTGACGCGCTGGCGACGTGAACAGGCGCTGTTGCAAACGCTGCGCCGACGTCCCGATTTGCTCGCCGACCTGACGCTCTCGGCTGAGGATTATGCCTTTCTTGCAGTCCAGGGCTGGCAAAGGCCCGCATCGACAAAGGGTTAAATCGTAGAAGTGAAAAATCGTCAAAGGTGAAGATAAAAGATAAGTGCCGATGAATCCACTTTGTCGCGTGTTTTTGCGAACGCAGATTTTGCATATGCATGGAACTTGTCATAAGATTCATGCATACGGATTATTATATAGTTGATGCAAAATTGTGTTTGCGAAGCAGTGCCTTTTTGCCGCCCGAAACCGGTCCCTATATCCGTCGGTCATTATAGTTGCGTTCTAATGGCAGGCAAAATTGCAGGAACCGAATATGGGAAACCGTGTAACATGAGTAACCGGGTTTGATAAATTTTGGCCGCGCAAGGGCATCATGATATACTCGGGAGGTTGTGGACAGAGCGGCAACCACAATTTATTAGCAATTTGCCGGTTTGGGCCGCACCAGAGAAATCGTTTTGACCGGATTTGTACCGGCAGTGAGACAAGGATCGGGTGAGATTATGACCAATGCACTCATGGCTTCGTTGCAGCCGGAGTTGAGCGCCGACATGCCGGAATTAAATCCCGGTGATACTGTACGTGTCCACCAGCGGATTACCGAAGGTCGCAACGAGCGTATTCAGGTATTTCAGGGTGTTGTGATTTCCATCCGCGGGGGCAAGGGCGCTGGCGCGACCTATACTGTCCGCCGGACGGGGGCACACGGCGTGGGCGTAGAGCGCACGTTCCCGTTGCACAGCAAAGTTGTGGAAAAGGTGGAAGTCTTGCGCAAGGCGCAGGTCCGCCGTGCCCAACTGTATTACCTGCGAGATTTGCAGGGCAAGGCTGCCCGCCTGCGCGAGAAGCGTTTCCTCAAGGTCTAGGCAGTACAGCCTGAACAGTCTGACATAAAGAGACTGACATTGAGGCTGGGCACACCTGAAGAATGGCGCGGTGTACGCGACCAGAATGCTAGCAATGTACGAAAGCCGGATTTCATATTTGAAGTCCGGCTTTTTGTTTTTTGCGCCCTGCCCCAATGCTGTGAGTCATCCGGCGCGGCTGGGCGCAGCGGGCTGCTAAATGCTATACTGAACGCTATGGCACGCAGGGCATCTATGACAGTTCTCGAACCAGCGCAACCCCATTTGGGCCACGAAACTGAGCTTTGGCAACAAGGCTTTCGGGCCATCGCGGGCATTGATGAGGCCGGGCGCGGCGCGCTGGCGGGGCCGGTCGTGGCGGGGGCGGTTATCCTGCCCCTTGCTGAATTTTGTGTCGATGGGGACAATGGGGCGCGTACGCACGGCGTATGGGCCGAGGTGCGCGATAGCAAGTTGTTGCGTCCGGCGCGACGCGTGGCGCTGGATGCGCAGATTCGAGCACAGGCGGCCGCGGCCGCGGTGGGCATGGCATCGCCGCAGGAGATTGACCGCATGGGCATCGCGGCCGCGACCCGGCTGGCAATGGTGCGCGCCGTGGAAGGCCTGACACTGGCCGCCGATTTTCTGCTCATTGACTGGGTGCGGCTGGCCCGTTGTCCGCTGCCCCAGCGCAGCTTTGCCAAAGCCGACCGGATTTCTGTATCGGTGGCCGCGGCGTCGATCCTGGCGAAGGTGGCGCGAGATGCGTTGATGGTGGATCTGGGCGAGGTCTATCCCGAATATGGGTTTGCCGGTCATAAAGGCTATGGTGCGCCGCGTCATTTGGCGGCATTGGGCGCAACGGGACCATGCCCTGTGCATCGCTATACATTTGCGCCTGTGGCCCGGTGCGCTTCGCTGTTCGATGGTGTGCCCAATTCTCTGGAAACGTCGGGCGCGGCGGGCGCGGCGGGCGCGGCAAAGGGGGAAGGAACCCTGCGCGATGGCTGACGCACGGCGCACGCTGGGCACGCGGGGCGAGGTTTGGGCGGCTGATCATTTGCAGGCCGCCGGCTTTGAGATTGTGGCGCGCAATTGGCGCTGTGCCGCCGGCGAGATTGATCTGGTCGCGACGGTGATTGCGCCGGATTACAGCACGGGCGACATGGCTGCGCAATGGCTGGTCCTGGTCGAGGTGCGTACCCGGCGCGGGATGCGTTTTGGCAGTGCGCGCGCATCGGTGGCGGCACACAAGCAGGCCAAGCTTCGCGAGTTGGCTCAACGGTATGTGGCCGAGACAGCATGGCGCGGGCCGTGGCGGATTGATGTGATCGCGATTCAGTTGCTTGCCAATCAACCGCCGCAGATTGAGCATATTGCGCGCGCGGTGCAGGCCGAATAAGCGGACAGGATGATGTTCATTTGACGGACGATTTGGGGAGACAGCGCCCGTTGGTAGTGATTTTGGGCGCGACCGGCGTGGGCAAGACTGCGCTGAGCCTGGCACTGTGCGAACAGTTTCACGGCGAGGTGGTGAGCGCGGATAGCCGCCAGATCTATGTGGGCATGGACATCGGCACGGCCAAGGCGTCGGCGGCGGAGCAGGCGCGCGTGCCGCATCACCTGTTGGATGTACGCACGCCCGCGGCTACATTGACGCTGGCAGAATATCAGGCAATGGCCTATGCTGAGATCGATGCCATCCACGCGCGCGCGGGCGTTCCATTTTTGGTAGGAGGCACTGCCCTCTATATTCGAGCAGTGGCAGAGGGGTTGCGGATTCCCGAAGTGCCGCCCAATCTGCCGCTGCGCGCCGAGCTGGAGGCGCAGTTGGCGCAGGAAGGGCGCGCCGCGCTCTTTGTACGGCTGCAACGCGTGGACCCTGCTGCGGCGGCTGTGGTCGATCCCCAGAACCACCGGCGGGTGATGCGGGCTTTGGAGATATTTCTCACCACGGGTCGTTCCAAAGTGGAACTGGAAGGCAGCGAGCCGCCGCCCTACGCCGTATTGAAAATCGGTTTGCGCCGGGGTCGTGCGGATCTCCATGCCCGCATCGACGCGCGGGTGGGGCAGATGGTGGAACAAGGATTGGTCGCCGAGGTGCAGTCGCTTTTGGCTGCGGGCTATGATCCGGCGTTGCCGGCGCTGACAAGCCTGGGCTATCGGGAGATTGGAGCCTATTTGCAGGGAGAATTGACATTGCCTGCGGCCATTGAACGCATCCAGATCGAGACTCATCGCTATGTGCGCCACCAGGAGACCTGGTTTCGCCGTATGCAGGGTGTGCAATGGTATGATCTGG
>JBBDIO010000171.1:0-8556 GCA_040880365.1 Litorilinea sp. | reverse complement strand
GATGTGACATTGCGGGTGCAGGCGGCGGTCGCTACGTTTTTGCAGACAACCCGCAGCTAGACTGACTTCTCGACTTTAGATGCTGATATGAGACTTTTTCGCGTAGATTCTAATCAATGAATGTGAGATGGCAATGGGAATGCGTTTGGAAAATAAGGTAGCGTTGATTACGGGTGGCGGGGGTGGGATCGGGCGCGCCACGGCTGTGCTGTTTGCCCAGGAGGGCGCGCAGGTTGTGGTGGTGGATCGGGATGAGGCGGCAGGGCACGCGACGGTCGCGGCGGTGGATGCAGTGGGCGGCGATGCGCGCTTTGTCGAAGCGGATGTATCCCAGGCCGCGGATTGCGCGGCTATGATCGCCCATGCCGAAGCCCAGTTTGGACGGCTGGATATCCTCTTTAACAATGCGGGCATCATGCACAGCGACGATGACGATGCCGTCCACACCGAGGAAGCCATTTGGGATCTGACGATGGCGATCAATCTCAAAGGCGTGTTCCTGGGCTGCAAATATGGCATTCCCGCGCTGCGGCGGGCGGGCGGCGGCTCCATCATCAATACTGCGTCTTTTGTGGCGCTGCTTGGCGCGGCGACACCGCAATTGGCCTATACTGCCAGCAAGGGCGGTGTGTTGAGTATGACGCGCGAACTGGCGGTGATCCACGCGCGCGAGAATATTCGGGTCAATGCGCTCTGCCCGGGTCCGCTGCGCACTGAACTATTGATGAAATTTTTGGATACGGATGCAAAAAAGGCACGACGGTTGGTGCATATTCCCATGGGGCGGTTTGGCGAGGCCGCGGAAATGGCCCAGGCTGCACTTTATCTGGCGTCGGATGAATCTTCGTTTGTGACAGGGACCGAGTTTACGGTGGATGGCGGCATTACGGCTGCCTATGTGACGCCAGAGTAGGAGTGGGGCTGACATCAATAAGTTGCGGGATTGCAAGCAGGAGATTTGGTGGAGAATATAAAAAGTGCGGCTATCCACTTGGAATGGCCGCACTTTTATTGTATGGAGATTCGCCCGCTATTCGCGTGGGATAATCAACTGCTGGCCCACCGAGATTGCGTTGGGATTCGTGATCTCGTTGAATTCGATGATCTCTTCGACTGTGACGCCATAACGCAGGGCAATGCCGAGCAAACTTTCGCCGTTTTGCACAATGTGAACGGCACCGCTGCGGATGGCGGCATCGCGGGCGGTGATGCCGGGGATCACCAATTCCTGCCCCACGCGCAACACATTCCGGTTGACCAGATTGTTGGCGTTGGAGATTTCGTTCATATCCACACCATAGCGTGCGGCAATTTCCATTAGGCCCTCGCCGGGCTGCACGATATGGACAAAGCGACTGCTAGCAGTGGCACCGGGTGCGCTGCTGTCGTCGCCATCATTTTCGTCGCTTGCAGAATCGGCGGACGCGACGGGCGGGGCATAGCCCGAAATCTGGATTTGACTACCAACAATCAGATTGTTGGCGTCGAGAATGCCGTTTTCTTCCACAATTTCGATGGGATCTACGCCGAAACGGGCACCAATGGCGCTGAGCGTGTCGCCTGCCTGCACGGTATAGAAGAAGGGGCCGGGCGTGGGCGTAGGCGCGCCTTCGGCGGTCATACCCTCCACATAGGGGATTTCCAGCGGTTGACCCACGGCCAGGGCTTCGCTATCCAGGGCATTGAGCCGCCGCAGGATGTCGATTTCCGTATCAAAACGTGTTGCCAGTTCGGTCAGTGTGTCGCCGGGGCGCACGGTATAGGAGAACGTTTCGGGGGTGCCAGACGTGGGCGTTGTGCCTGCTTCGGGCGTTGTCACATCTGGCTCATCGTCCAAACCTAACGGATCGGTGATGTTGCTGGTCTGGCTCACACTGGGATTGCCCTGGATTTCGGGTTCTTCGCCGACCGGAGAATCTACGATCACGGGGGCGTCTGCCGCCGTGCCTTGTTCATCGACAAGGGGCAGCAACTCGGGCACAGGACGCTCGCGCGTACAGGCCGCTAATAAGAGCGCTAGAATGAGCAGGCTGATCGCCGAGCGAGAAACGGCACTCACGTTAATTCCTCCGGTTGTGGCGCGTATACAACGCGATTTTGACGCGGGCCAAATATGCGCGCCCGATTGGCTTCTGATTAATCGCAGTTTGGATGATTGCAGGATGCAGGTTGATTGCCATGTTCTACTTTGCATAATAACATAGGCAATTGGCCCCTGCAAGCAATCAACGCAACAGCCGGTTCGCCGCCAGGGCCGCGAGGACGGTGAAGATGAGCAGCGGTATATTGATTAAAAAGGCGAGCGGAGACACACCCAGGAGCGCGCCCGCAACCAGGCTGCCGACGACCACGCCCATCATCACACCCGCGACTGCATAGTGACGGATGTAGCGCCCGCGTCGCTTGCGGATGGCGGCGCGCACAATCTGCACCAGTGTGCCACCGGCCACGCCGCCCAGCATGAGCGCGATGATCCAGCCAAAGAAGCGCACCATGCCGAGTAGGATGCCCAGAATGGGCGCAATGACCGCCGTGACCGCCAGCGCGACGCCAAAGGCGATGAAGTTATCGCCGGTTGAAGCGGTGAAATATTTATCCTGTACGCCGCGGATACATTCCTTGCAGCGATAGCCGACGTCGGTGAGTTCTGCGCATTTGAGACAGATTGGGCGACCGCAGCGATTGCAACGCAACAGAGTTTCGACTGTGGGATGATTCACACAGTAGAGCGTTTCTTCGCCCGTTGTCTCTGGTGCAGATGTGCCTGTGCCCGATGTACCTGAAGCAGGCGTCGCTGCGGGTTCTGTCGTTGTTGCGGTTTCCGGGTTGGAATTGCCGCGGGTTTGCTCTGGGGTGGAATCACTCACAGCCAGATCTCCTCATCATATAGAAATGCGGCGTATAGAAATGCGACTTGCTTTGCATTTCGCGCATGGCAAGTCGTGTATCGTTTATGTGAACCTTGCATTGTAAAGCGGCCCATAGGGGCAGCCGATTCAGCCCTGCCAGCGCAATTTATCCATGAGCGCCTGATAGAAGTAGTTGTGCTCGCGCACCCGAATGAAGCGGGCCAGGTGCGGGCTGCCCACGACCACGACTTCATCGCCGTTGTGAATTTCGACGACAAATTGTCCATCAACCGTCAGCATGGCTTCGTGGTCGCTAAAGGCTTTCATGCGGACTTCCGCGCCTTCAGATAGCACAATCGCCCGATCCATGCTTAGGTGGGGGGCGATGGGCATGACCAGAATATTGCGCAATTCGGGCGGCAAAATGGGGCCGTGTACGGCGAGTGCATAGCCCGTGCTGCCCGTGGCGGTGCTGACGATTAAACCATCGCAGGTATAGGTTGTCAGATACCCTCCATCCAGTTTGACCCGGATGCGGACAATGCGCGCCAGCGCGCCCCGGCTGAGCACCACATCGTTGAGCGCATCATATTCGCCCACAATGTTATAAGCCGGCGCTTGAGCGGGCGCAGATTCTGGTGCCGATGCGAGTTGAGATTCGGATGAGATCTCCGCGACAGGACCGGCAGCGTTGGGCTGGGTTCCAGCCCCATCCCCATGGGAGCCGGTGTTTTCGGAGTGGTGCCATGCGGCAGTGGCGGTGGAGGTGTGCCAGTCGGCATCGGCATCGGGTGGCTGGCTGGGGCGTTCGACGCGTGCCCGCACCATGAGGCGCTTTTCGACCCAATAGTCGCCATCCAGCACGCGCGCCAGGGGCGTCTGCCAGTCATCGGGTAGCACTTCGGCCAAAAAGCCCAACCGGCCCATCTTGACGCCCAACATGGGCACATCGTGCGCCGCGCCCAGGCGGGCGGCCCGCAACAGCGTACCATCGCCGCCCAGCGTGATCAGCAGATCGACGTGGGGCAGATGGGTCAGGACTGCTTCGCCTTCCCAGGCCGATTCGAACCAGATTTCCTGCATGCCCCGGGCACGCAGAAAGTCGCCAATCGCCCCGGCCAACTCGATAGATTCGGGTTTCTTGGGGTGAAAGAGAATCCCCACTCGCTGAAATGTGGGTGATTCGGCGTGTGATGGAGGGGCAGTGCTTTGGGCGGACGTTGTGCCGGGTGTGGCGCCGGGTGTGGCGCGATCTGTGGATTGATTGGGCATGTTGGCTATATCTGCTTTGGTTAATTGCTGAGTTGGCTGTGCTTGCGCGTATGCAGATGGTCGGGCCGTTGCGATCTGCGGATTGTGGGGTAACCGCGAGCGGTTCACGGCACAATCCAGTCTGCCTGCGTCATTTGGGCATCATAGACGAGGCAAAAATATCCGTCAAGAAAATCGGCCTCTGGGCATTATGTGCTATGATAAATTCATGACACGCGTACTGGTATTATCCGACATTCACGCCAATCTGGCGGCGCTGGAAACAGTGCTGGAGCACGCGCAGGGCGAATATGATGCCCTGTGGTGTCTGGGCGATGTGGTGGGCTATGGGCCTTGCCCCAATGAGTGTGTGGAATTGATGCAGGCACAGGCGACGCTGTGTGTGGTGGGCAACCACGATTGGGCTGCGCTGGGTCGCGCTGGTGTCGATGTGGATAGCTTCAACCCGATTGCCCGCGCGGCGGTGTTGTGGACGCGCGATCAGCTTTCCACGGCGAATCGCCAATATCTGGACGCCTTGCCAGAGGAGCCGGTCAATATTGAGGGTGCAGACGATTTTCTCATTACCCACGCCAGCCCGCGCGAGCCGGTCTGGGAATATATACTGACCCCCAGCATTGCGATGGAGAACTTTGCGGCTTTCCACGAACCCATCTGTCTGGTGGGGCATACGCACAAGCCGGTGATTTTCCGCTGGCGCATCTTTGCCGATGGACGCGCCGCTGCCACTGGCGGCAAGGTGACAACTGTGGATATGTTGCAGCCGGTCGAAGGCGAGCCGGTCGCTTTAGAAACTTCGCCGCACCAGCGCCTGATTCTGAATCCGGGTAGCGTGGGACAGCCGCGCGATAACGACGCCCGCGCCGCCTACGCCATTATGGATCTGGAAGAAATGAGCTGGTGCCACTATCGCGTGGAATATCCAATTGAGCTGACCCAAAGCCAGATGCGCACGGCGGGGTTGCCCCAACGTCTGATCGACCGCCTCAGTTTTGGGTGGTAGGCTTTCGTAGTTACATATCCCATTTGTAAAACGCTGCAAATCCCTTTTTACCCTCAGATACAATATATTCGCCCCCCTACATATCGGCGCGCTGTACATGCGTGTGTGCACCGCTTCGAGCGCGCCCGCTTGGGCGAGAGGAGCGCGGATGAAACGGCAAACTCTCCACGCGCACCGCCTACAGGCGCGGCCGCTGGGAAAAGTTATCTGCGCTGAGGCGATTGTACATTTCGAACCAGTCGGGCAATTCTTCGTTGCGGCGGCGCGTCTGGTTGGTTTCTTGTTCCTGGCGATAGGCTTCTATCCGGCGGCGCAGTTCGTCGGCGACATCGCGCGGAAAGGGCACCCAGTCGAAGCTGAATTCGCCCGACGAGGCGGCGGTTTGCAGGCGCACATTGCCGAAATTGAGGATATAGTGGAGCGGGCTGGGGATTCTGACTTCGATATTTTCGATTTCGTCCAGAGGCGCAGTGCGGCGCTGTTCGGAAAAGAAGAGCGGCTTTTTGCGCACATCCGCCACTTCGCGATTGCTCACTTCATAGGTGTCGTTGCGCCAGTCGGCAATGTTCCACGCCGCCCAACCCGCCATTGCCGCGGCCAATACGAAGCTCATTACATCCACAAACGTGATAATCGGCGCGAAGGTGGGGGGCAGCAGGTGGCCGGCGAATACGATAATCAGGATGGAGAGAAGGATGGTGATGGGCGCGAGCAAGCGCCCCATGAGCACAAACCAGTGTTTGCGCCAGATAATGCGGTCGGCTTCGTTGCGCCGCATGTTGACATCCAGATGCAGACGCCGATATTGGCGTCGCAGCCATTGCCAGCGTTTGGGTTCGTCGCCTTCGTCAAATTCGGGGCGCACCTGGATGGGAATCTGCAAGCGCAAGCCCAGGCGATCTTCCAGCAGGTTCTGGATCACCATTTTGCTGGAGGCTTGCTGATGCTGTTTGCGGACGTTGACCTGTTCCAGAATGGTGGCTTTCAGATCAATAGGGTCGGGCGCACCATCGAAGTGGATCGCGCCGTCGGCTGCCGCGGTGTGGACGGTGAGTGTGCCAAACTGGAGCACGCGCCCCATAAAGGAATAGCCCACATCGATATTGCGAATCTGTTCGAGGAACGCGGCTTGCCGCCATTCCATGACCATGAAGATCTTTTCCTGGCGCACAATGCGTTGACTGGTGACCAGCATGAAGTCATTGGCGTAGTCGATGATGGACCACAGCAGCATGGAACCAAAGAGGACGCCGGGAATACCTACCAGGGTGAGCTGCCAGAGGGCAAGCCAGGTGCGCGGCCAAAACAACAGCACCAGAAGCATCCAGGACATTACTAATACCGAGGGCAGAAATGCCTTGTGCACCAGAATGAACCAGTGACGCCGTTGGCGGGTGATGAGTTGCTCGTCGTCGTCGAGCCAGGCATAGCGCATGCGCGTGCGGTGTTGTCCCAGATAGCGCTGGGCATCGGGACTGAGCACGAGCTGCTCCATCAGACCGGGTCCGTAATTTTTAAGAAATGCCTGGAAATCGTCGGTGTGCAGGCGCAGCCATTGGCTGTCGGGTTCGGCCTGAATGGTGGAATCGAGCGGGCGATCGACGCGCAGGGCCAGCTCGCCGAAATAGTTGGGGCCGGATACCGGCGTCGGTTGGAGCGCTTCGCCCGCAGAGAGCGCGCGCAGGATGGCGACGCTGTCGGGCATGAGCATCCACAGACTATCGCCGATTTCGCCTTGTTGCATAACAAGGTGATGGATTGGGATGTGGATGTGGCTCATATAGCCTATCAGTGCGCGGCGTTCACCTTCGCTAAATTGGGAAAAGACCGGCATATTGCCTACCAGATCCAGGCAATCTTTGCGCAGTTGCAGGCCGTGGCGTTCCGGGTTCACGCCGGTAAGATCCATGACTGCCTGGCGCGACAGGCAAATGACCTGCCCGGCGGTGACGGCTACTGCGCTGTGCCCAAAGGGGTGTTCGCCATCGAGGGGCGCGTTGGGGTAAATATAGTCCAGGATGCCAAAGGCCATGCCATTGCCCAGCAGTTGGGTTTCGCCCTGGGCATCCGTTAATCGCACTTGGCCGCGCTCCACAATATAGATACGGTCGGCGGGATCGTTGGCGGCGTATAGCTGTTGGTTGGCTTCCACTTTTTCCAGATGGGCGTCGGTGGCAATATAGCTGATTGCCGTGAGATCCAGGTGGCGAAAGAACGGAATGGTGCGCAGGCGTGAGATATGTTCCAGGGGGGCGATGCTGCGGCGCAGCTGGGGGTGGCGGTAGAGCAGGCGGTTCATGGCCTGGGCCTCAATCGCGATGAGCGTGGCCGAAGACATGGCGCGGGCGCGTGTGCTGTGGTCCTGGCCGTAGATCAGGTCGAAGTGGGCGACAAATTCGCCGGGCTGCACCTCGCGGCGCAGGGTCACGCGATGTTGTCCGGGTTGGATTTCTTCGACGCGTTCCTGAAAAAGCCTGCCTTCGAGCAGCAGATAAATGCGCTCCAGGGGGGCATTTTGGGCAAATAGCTCCTGGCGCGGGCGCAGGGTCCGATGTTCCACGGCGTTATGCAGCGCGTGTTCGACATCGGAAACGGGAATATCATAGCTGGTGAGGATGCGGACGACCGCGGCGAACGCGACCTGGTCATTGTGGCTGCCGGAGGGCAGGCCCGGTTGGCCTGATGCCATGCGGTTGCCGCGGGCTTCTGATGGTGATGAGGATCTAGGTGATGAGGGCGTGGGTGTTGCGGACATGGCAGACGCTAGGCTCCTATAGCTGGTCTTTGAGCGCCTGGGCCGCGCGCCGGTTCATGCCGGGCACTGCCAGCAGTTCCTCGATGGTGGCGGTGCGGATGCGGTCAATATCGCCGCCAAAATAGGTGAGCAGGGCACGGCGACGCGCCGGACCGATGCCGCGCACATCGTCGAGCGCCGAACGGGTCTGTTCTTTGCGCCGTAGATTGCGGTGATAGGTGATGGCAAAGCGGTGGGCTTCGTCGCGAATGCGCTGGACCAGAAAGAGCGCCTGACTGCCCCGTTTGAGCCAAATGGAGTGCGACTGGTGGGGCCGGAAAAATTCTTCCTCTTGCTTCGCCAGCCCGACGACGGGAATGCGGTTGGTCAGATTAAATTCTTCCAACACTTCAACCGCGATGCCCAATTGACCTTTGCCGCCATCGACAATGACCAGATCGGGCAGGATGCGCCAGGTGTCGTTTTCGGTGCGGGCGCGTGTGCGCGCGCCTTTGCCGGGTCCCGCTTCTGCTTCGGGTTCTACAATGCGCCGAAAGCGGCGGCGTAGCATTTCGCGCATACTGGCGTAGTCGTCGGGTTCACCCTGGCTGCCCTTGCCGCGGATCTTGAAGCGTTTGTAGGCGGTTTTGAGCGGCACACCCTTGTCGAAGACGACCATGGAGCCGACTGTGTTGGTG
>JBBDIO010000170.1:0-23595 GCA_040880365.1 Litorilinea sp. | reverse complement strand
CGCATGGCCCAGCAAACCGCGCACCCCCAGCCCAACGAGGGTCATTTCTACGCCCCAGAGCACTCCGGCCAACACCGCGCACGCCAGCCCGATGTGCAACAGCCCGCGCCCAATCTGCGCGCCTAACGGGCCGACTCGCCAGACCAGCAACAGCGCCATCACAATCGCGTGCGCGGCCTGTTTCGCCGTATCGGCCCACACCAGCCCCAAAAAGCCCAACCGATCCAACAAGCCATAGGCCACAATCACATAGACACCGACGCTGGCAACGCCCACCAGCGCCGGCAACAGCGTATTCTTGCGCGCATAGAATGCATAGTTCAGGGGAAAATCGATGCCTGCAAAGAGCATACCCAACACATAGATATTCAACGCCGCAGTCACCTGCACCGTATCGCGGGCTTCAAAACGACCATGCTGGAAGATAAGTTCGATCAGCGGTTGCCCCACCAGCCAGAGCACAATTGCGGCGGGCGCAATCAGCAGCAGCACCATGCGCAGCCCTTGCCCCAGTGTATGGCGAAAGGCCATTTCGTCGCCCGCGGCAAAAAACCGGCTTAGCTGGGGCAACGCGGCCAGCGCAATCGCCACGCTGATGAGACCCAGCGGCATCTGTTGCAGCGTAGTCGCATTTGCCATCCAGGCCACACTCTCTTCGGCCGCGCCGGTTGCCAGCCGGCGATCCAGCGCAATCTGCGCCAGGCTCACCACCATGCCCCCCGCAATGGGCAGATAGAGGCGCAGCATCTGCCCCAGGGCCGGATGTCGCCAGGCCCACACCGGGCGCAGACGAATGCCCGCGCGCGCCAGATCCCACGCCATAATGCCGACTTGCGCAGTCGCACCCACCAAAATGCCCGCGGCCAGCGCATAAATGCCGATGATGGGCGCCAGCAAAGGCGCGGTCGCCACGATCCCCAGATTGTAGACCGCAGTCGCCAGCGCCGGGAAGCTGAAACGCTGCAACGCATAGAGCGTGGCCGTGAGCAGGCCCGCCATGCAAAAAAGCCAGACCGCGGGCGCGGTCCAGCGCAGCAGACGCACGGTGAGATCCAACATTTCGGGGTTCGTCGTCTGAAATCCTGCCGCCAGCAGACCCGCCAGGGGCGCGGCGAACGCTTCCAGCGCCACCACCAGCAAGGTCAGCACCAGGGCGAAGATGGTCACCAGCGCACAGACCAGCGGCACAAACTCGCGCCGATTGGCGGCATAGGTGCTGAGCACGGGCACCAGCGCCGCGCTCAACATGCCCCCAATCAGAAAGTCATAGAGCAGCGTGGGCACCAGCGCCGCCACGCGAAACGCGCTCACCTGTCCGCCCGCGCCAAAAATCCAGCTGATGACCAACTCGCGCACCAGCCCCAGCACGCGGCTGGCGAGATTGCCCAACGCCAGCACGCCCGCGCTGCGCCCCAGCGTTTGCGGCGGCGCAAGCGGTGGTTCGGGTGGCGTGGCCGGGGTGGATGGCGTGCTGGCGGTGGCGGTGGGCGACTGGTCAGACATGCCCGGCATTGTAGCACAGGCGCGGGCAGGGACGTGCCTTGCCGGATGGCCGGTGGACTAACGAACAGGCCACCCTCAGGGCGCGGGCGGTGGATATGCATCGTTGTCACCTGTGTTCGTTGGGATAGAGGGCTGACGTGGGGCGGAGCACTGACCCAGCCGGCGGCGGTAGATTGATAGAAGCGAAGTTGGCGATAGACCGGGGCTTGGGGCGCGGCATTAGGCCCATATCGGAGTTAAAAAGAAAAGCTCCCCAGGTTCTGTGAAGAAACCCAGGGAGCCTTGCTGTAATATGTTGTTGTGAGACAAAGACCGCGCAGAGGAAATCTGTCTGCGCGGTGGCTTTCCCAGAGTGAAGCCTTAAACCAAAGCCTTAAGCCGAAACTTTAGCCGAACTGGGCAACCGGAATACCCGGGGATCCTCGGCGCTTTCGTAGCCATGCGAATCGTAGTCGCCCAGCCATTTTTCGGCCTGCATGGCCGCGGCGCACCCTTGTCCCACGCTGGTTGCGACCTGCTTAAAGACCTTGTCCATGATTTCCCCAGCCGCAAAGATGCCGGGTACATTGGTGCGCATCTTGGTGTCGGTAATCAGATGGCCGTCTTCGTCCATCTCCAGCTTGCCTGCGAAAAGGTCATTGTTGGGCAAATGTCCGATGAAGACAAAGACGCCGTCGGTCTGCAATTCGCCCGCTTCGCCCGTCTCCGTATTTTCGGTCTTTACACCCACAACCTTGCCTTCTTCATCGCCGAGAACCTCGGTGACGACCGTATTCCAGACAAATTCCATCTTCTCGTTGGCAAAGGCGCGATCCTGCAAAATCTTGCTGGCGCGCAATTCATCGCGCCGATGCAGAACGCGCACGCGCGTGGCGAATTTGGTCAGGAAAAGACCTTCTTCCACGGCGCTGTCGCCACCGCCCACCACAATTACATCCTTGCCCCGAAAGAAAAAGCCGTCGCAGGTGCCGCAATAGCTGACGCCCCTGCCCATATATTCTTTTTCGCCCGGCACTTCAAGATAGCGCGGGCGTGCGCCCGTCGCCAGAATAATCGCCTTGGTGCGATGCTCTTTGCCGTTTTGAGTGCGCACCACAAAGGGGTGCGATTCCGTATCAATCTCGGTCACATAGTCGAATTCGATGCGGGTGCCGAACTTTTCGGCCTGTTCCTTCATCTTTTCCACCAGCTCCGGCCCGCTCAACCCTTCGGGAAAACCAGGATAATTTTCCACCTCATAGGTGATGCTCACCTGTCCGCCATATTCATTGCCCGTAAGCAAAAGCGGTTCCAGATTGGCGCGTCCCGTATACAGCCCGGCGGTAAAGCCTGCCGGCCCGCTGCCCACAATGATCACGTCTTCGATGCGGTTACCGCTATCGGCCCCGTTAACACCTGTTCCGTTTGCGCTTGCACCGTTTGTCCCAGCGCCGTTTGTCCCGATACCGTTTGTCTGCTCTGTAGCCATCCTCAACCTCCTCATGCTGAACTTTTCAACTTAAAAACCAATCCATACACTCCTGCATATGCGAATTGGTTTGTCTGATTCTCCATTGCACTATGTTTTCCGTAGTGCATTGTACTCGGAATTGTGCCACGGGTCAAACCCGATAGATGTAGGGTGGCCTACGCGGTTTTGCCACAGTGCGCTGTGGGGATTGTGCCAATCATGCGCCAATCATGCGCCAATCATGTGCCAATCAAATGGGCCTGTGTACACAGATGCACACAGGCCCAAAGAACAGAACACGTTCTAGCTATCGGTTGACTGCCAGTTACAAGGTGACGCCTATTCGCCATCCCCCACTGTGCGCGCCATGAAGGGCAGGAAGATTTGCGGGCTAGCGGCCTGGGGTTCGGCAACCCGAATGAGCAATTCATCGCCCGGATTCTGGGTGTTGACCAGGCGCACATCGCCCAACTCTGCGAATTCCACTACAAAGTCCTCGCCGGGGTCAATCAGGCCGCTCTGAATCGGATGCGAACTCTGCACCGAAACCGGTGTTGCCGCGTCGAGGAAATCCTGAATTTCGAACTGCCCGAGGCTGGCATTGGTCATACGCAGGCGTGTGCCCGGTGTAACTTCCAGCGTAGCCTGCTCGAAGCCCTCGTCGGTGTAGGCGAGAGTGATCTCCTCGGTCGGCAAAGGGTCGCCCATAGGCCGCAGTTGGATGCGGCCGCCGTTGAAGAAACTCGCGCTGAGCGAACCCAGACGCAAGGGATGGTAGCCTTCGGCACGCACGGTGACGCCATAGTCGCCGGGGGGCAACATGATAAACGCTTCGCCCGCACTGTTGGTCGTAACAGGGTTGCTTTGCCCATAGGCCCCACTGTGCCAGGGGACGGCCTGGCCGTTCGCGCCGCGCTGCCAGATAAGGAAATCTGCGCCATCGACAGCGCCGTCAGAATCAAAGTCCGCCACCTGCACCGGCTGCCAGATTTTCACCACGCCGGTATACACCCAGCATTGGCCATAAGTCTGATTTTCCGCGTCATCCTCACAGCCGATAGTCAGGGTGACAGGGTCACCGTCGGCCACATCGCTCAGGATGGTGGAAAGCTGATGCAGACCGCCACCATTCACAACCGGGAGGAGCGTTTGGGGCTGCATAGCGCCAATCTGGAGCGTCACAGCCGGGCCCTCGCCCTCGTCCTCCGGCGCAGTGAAGAGGTGGGAGCAACCGCACGTCGTGGTATTCAGCGTGATTTGCATTTCCTGGCCGCGGATCACCGGCAGAATCCAGCCGTCGGTGGCCGTGTTCCCTGCCTCATCGAGCACGTTCCAAATGCCGCCCCCTTCCTGGCCGACGTGGACCTGGGCCGAATTGTTGCCCGAATTGCCCAGTGCGCCAAAGCGAACGCCAAAGCTGGCCGGGTTCCAGGGCAGATTGTTGGCGATAAGAATCGCGATGATCTTGCGTTCGGTGTCGTTGTACTTCTCAATGGCCGCCTGATCGTAGCCGGGCGCATCCAGATATTCCAGCGAAACCAGATTGTCGCCAAGACCAAGCGGCACAGGGCCGCTCCAGTTGCCGTTTGCGTCCAGGGTTTGGGGCTCGAGCAATTCATTGTTAGTGCGGAAGGTCCACGACGCGCCGGGCAGACCGGTCACCACGCCGCTGGTCACCGTCGCAGTCAGCGGTTGGGGCCAGTGCGATGCTACCGATGCCACTGATGCAACCGTCGCGGTCAGCGGCTGGCGGACCACGCCGGGCGCGGGCGTCAACAGGTTCAGCGGGGTGAGGCGGGGTTGGCGGCTCACTTCGAAGACATTGTTGCCGGGGGCGGCGTCAACGCCGTCAATCTCCACGCGGAAGTTGAAATCGACGACGATGCGTTCGCCTTCTTCCACCTCCCAGCCCAGGATCAGATCGCGCAACGCACCGGGCGCCAACTCGGCCAGCGGCAATTCGAGGTGACAGTCGTCGAGCGTAGGACAGACTTCGCTGAAGGGCAACTGGGCCGGGACTGCGGTTTCTACCTCGGCGATATTCACCTCGGGAATGCCCAGATTGGGCGTCGTTTCGATGATGAGTGTGCCCGCCGCGCGCATGTCACCCAGGTTGCGCAGACGCACGCGCTTGAGCAGTTGCGTTTGGGCAATCACCTCGTCACCCAAAAGCACAATGTCATCCCATTCGGCCACACTCACATCGATGCTGATATCGGGGCCTTGTTCGCCTTGGTAGCCGGCGGGTTTCACCAAATAGTCTTCCGTTTCGCCCAACCGGAAGCCGCCGGCAGGGCCGCGACCATCCCCATAGTCGATGACCTGTCCCAGCGCAGTGACCTGCCCGGTCTTCACCGAAGGTTCATCGCTGAGCGTGGCGCGCAGCCACATGGTTTCGCCCACCTGATTCTGGGGAATCGGCAGATTGCCGGTAGGCGCAATCAGGCTATAGACGCCACCGGCGGCGGGCATGACAACCTGATCGATGACGATATGTTCCGGCGCCTGGATGCCATCGCAGCCCAGCACATCGTCCCAGTCGCCGTCGCGGTTGCCGTCGAGCCAGATATTGAGATACGCGGTCTTGCCCTCTTGCTTGAGACGGTCTACCGCAGCCTGGCTGAACGTGACCCGGAACGGGACAGTTGTGGGCACACAGTGTTGCAACGCCATCGCACCCACATTGACCCCATCGTCGAAACGATCCAGGTCGGGGATGTCGTTGGGCGGGTCGATGTTGCGGTTGAGGGGCAGGAACGTGAGGTCGGCTTCCGTCTCCTGGCTCACCTGGTCGCCCAGAAAGAGGGGACGCACGAAACGATGCTTGGGGCCTTGAGGCAGACCCGTCGCGGGATCAAAAACCGTAGGGAAATTCGCCGTCACACCCGCATAGGCGCGCATGGATGCGCCAAAGTGATTGGTAGAATCGGGCGCATCGCCCAAATCGCTGAGGGCAGCGAAGATGAACACAGAGGGACCGATCTGGGGCGTCACCTGGAACAGATTGCGCAAAAGCCCCGGCCGCGGCAACAGCGGCTGTTCAAAAGTGGTCGGCAGCGCACGCGCCCGCAGTTGAAGGACGCTTTCCAGCACACAGCCATAGCCGCCGCGCAGTTCCAGTTGTAGCTCGAAACGCGCGGTCGAGTCGCGGCCCAGCGTCGCCAGAATTGCATAATCCACGCGCGGCGCGCTCGCGCCAAAGGCAGCGGGGCGCACGGGCACCGCCACTCCGCTATCCACACGCACCGCCGTCACCTCAATCGCACAGGCGCTGCGCGCAAAATCCTGCGCGGCAGCCACTTCATTGGGAATCGTCGGCAGGAATGCGCCGGTCAGAAGGCCAACCACCGGCGTTTCACCAGTATTGGTCAATGTGACGCGCGCACGGAAATTGGCATAGCTGGGCAGCGTGATGCTGTCTTCCCCTTGCGCGCCGGTGGGGCTGACGGGAATGGGGATGCCCGCGTCATCGGTAAAGAGGATATCCAGTTCCATTGCCTCTATATTCAGCGGCGGCAGTTCGCTGATCGGCACCGTCGCGCTGGCTTGCAGGGGCAGGTTGTTTGGACCGGGTCCAGCGGCAGCAGCTAGCGTAATCGCGCCGCCTGCACTGGTGAGCAGGTCGCCGCGCGTGGTCACACGCAGCGTGAGCGTGCCTTCGCTGCCCACCGCGCCCAGCCAGCGGATGCCCTGGGCAGTGCGCAAACTGCGCTGGGTGCTCACCTTTTCAGATGCTGCGCGCACCAGCTCAATGCGCACCCCGTCTACAGGGCCGGTCAGCGTGGCAGAAAATGCGACTGTACGCGTCGCAGCCTCGCTATTGACAAGGGTCATGGTATAGACAATGGTCTCGCCGGGGGCTGCGGTAGGCGGATCCGGGGTGATATCCAGTGTAAAAGCGTTGATTTCGACATTGGGCTTGGCACTGGCAGGCAACACCGCCAGCCCCAGCCAAATCAGCGTGAGGGCAAAGGCGGCGCTAAGGGTCAGGCCATAGCCGCGGCGCAGGAGATGAATCATGCAGGAAGTCCTTTCACTGTGAAGAATTGGAATGCGCGAGACGATGATCACGAAATGTGATTTCACGATGCACATTGCCGCGCACGCGGTCGGCACAACTGGGCCAGACACAACTGGGCCGGAAACAACCGGACCGGATACCGCAGGAAAGCGGTGAACCGTCACGTGCCATGCGCGGCACCGTGGTTCAGGACCAGCATACGATTTAAGGAGGGAGAAGACTGGCATTCGCCGGTGAAAATCGGCTCAAATCGGCTCAGATGCGCGCTAGGGCGCAAATTCACCGCATATCTGCAAAATAATCGTGGCGGCAGCCAGAGCCGCGGTTTCGGCGCGTAAGATGCGCGGACCCAGGCCCACCACCTGCCAACCAGCCCCTTCAGCCACAGCAACTTCGTCAGCTTCCAGCCCACCTTCGGGACCGATGGCGCACGCGATGTGGGGCCTGTGTGCAGGTTCGGCGGTATCCAGCCAATTGGCAACCACCTGTCCCAAAGCCTGGGGCGCAGGGGACGAGGCAGAAAAAGACGGGGTAGATGGGTGTGATACGTCCGGCACGCGTGCGTGGGGAAGATCTGGCGCGAGGGCTTCCCACGCCACCAGCTTGAGCAAGGGCGGCACAGATTCAGCAGTGGATGCGCCAACCGCATCCGACCAGGTCACCGCGGCCGCCAGGTGTGGCATGATGCCGCGTCCGCATTGTTCGGTCGCCTCGCGCAGAATGGTTTCCCAGCGCGCGCGCTTCTTTTCCAGCGCGGCCAGCGGGCGCACCACAGTGCGCGCGCTCAACACAGGCACAAAAGTACTGATGCCCAATTCGGTGCCTTTTTGCAACACCCATTCAAATTTATCGGCCTTGAGCGCACACAGATAGAGGGTGAGCCGGGTACGCGGCTCGGGCAGCATGTGGCTGGCGATGACCTGGCCCTGCGCGCTGCGCGCGGCCAGCGCAGTCAGACGCGTATGATAGGCGCGCCCCGTATTATCCAACACCAGCACTTCGACGCCCGGCGACGCGCGCAATACCCGCCCCAGCTGATGCGCCAGAGGACTCAGATCCAGCACGCCCCCAGCATCGGGCTGCACACCGGGCAACAAAAAGCGGTGCATAGCAGGCTGTCGCTATGAACCAGACTGCGAATCGGGCTGTGAATTTGACTGTGAATTTGACTGGGCACGGAATACCAGCGCCACCCAATCGCTCTCGCGTTTGGTATCGACCAGGTTCAGCCCATAGCGCGCCGCCGTCTCGATCACTTCGGGGGCATGTTCTTCGATGATCCCCGCCATGATGATGATGCCACCCGGTGCAAGCGGTTCGGTCAAAGGCGGATTACCATATGCGCTATCCATGAGCTTGATGAGAATATTGGGCAAAATGTTGGCAACCACTACGGGGAAGCGGTGCGCCATGCCCGCGGGCACGCTACCCTGTTCCACATGGATGGGACCATCGGCATCGATTGCCAGCCCATTGAGCGCCGCGTTTTCGCGCGTGACCCGCACGGCCAACGGGTCGATATCGGTGGCGAACACGCGCGCCGCGCCCAGCTTGATTGCGACTACCGCCAGGATGCCGCTGCCTGTGCCCACGTCGAGCATTTCCTGCCCTGGCTCCACACAATCTTCCAGCGCGGCAATGCAGAGGCGCGTGGAGGGGTGCATCCCCGTGCCAAAGGCCATGCCCGGATCCAGCTCAATCACGATGTCGTCGGGCTGGGTCTCCGCCGCTTCCCACGACGGCTTCAGAAGAATCCGCGCGCCGATGCGCATGGGTTTATAAAACTTCTTCCAGGCGTGCGCCCAATCTTCTTCGCGGATCACCCGCACCTGGGGTTCGGGCATGGGATAGATCAGGCTGAGCCGCCACAGACCTTCTTCGATCTTCTGGCGAATTTCCTCGCCGCGGGGGCCGGGTTTGAAATAGGTCTTCACCACCAGCTGATGGCCCTCTTGCAGAGGACGCTGGTCATCGTCGAAGCCGGTGGCCTCGATCACGGCGCCGCCGCCGGCAGCCTCGCCCGCTTCGCTGTCGCTGTCATAATCGCCGCCATTATAGCGGTTGAACAGCTCGCTCACCGCCTCGGCGGCTTCGGAATCTACCACCACCGAAATTTCCAATACTTCATCCGCCATTGTTCGCGCTCCTGGCTATCCGGTAGGCAGCCTGTCTCTATCGTAGACGAATCCCTACAAGTCTATAAAAAAACCGAGACAGGCACGCGGCCTGTCTCAAAGTATCTCAACACTACATAATTTCAAACGCCGCGTGCAGGTGCAAACCCAATCGGCGCCCCAAAGGCAAAAGTGCACGCCTTCAGTCGTTGCCCCCAAAGATGCGATCAAAGAAACTTTTATTGGTTTCAATAGTGTCATCATCAAACGTTTTTGCAAGCTCGCGCAGCAAACGCTTTTGCTCTGCCGAAAGATTGGTGGGCGTGACCACACGCACCGTCACCAGCATATCGCCGCGCCCGTTGCGTTGCAGACGGGGCACACCCAAACCGCGCTTGCGGATCACCCGGCCCGTCTGGGTGCCAGGCGGCACTTCCAGGTCTTCCTGTTCGCCTTCCAGCGTGGGAATGTGAACCGTCGCACCCAACGCGGCCTGCGCCACATTAACCGGAAATTCCAGGTGGATATCGGCCTGGTCGCGCACAAAGAAGGGATGCGGTTCCACATCGACCACCACATACAAATTGCCATGCGGCCCACCCAGATGCCCGGCTTCGCCTTCGCCGGCCAGACGGATGCGTGTGCCCGTATCCACCCCCGGCGGAATATTCACCTTGATCTTGCGGCTCACGCGCACGCGCTTGCCGCCATTGCAGCGAGTACAGGGCGAAGGAATCACTTCACCACTGCCGCCACACGAAGGACAGGTCGACGCCGTGATCACCGCGCCAAAGAGCGGGCTTTGCTGGCGACGCCGGACTTCGCCTGCGCCCCCACAATTCGAACAAACCACGGGCGTGGTTGGCGGCTCGGCACCTGTCCCATCACAGCGTTCGCACAGCTCGGTGCGCGGGATATCCAGCTCTTTTTCGGTGCCAAACACCGCTTCTTCAAAGCTGAGATGCACATCTACGCGCAAATCTGACCCGCTGCGCGGCTGGCGACGCGCACGGGTGGATGACCCGCCCATGCCGCCGAAAATTTCTTCGAAGATGCTGCCAAAATCGCCAAAACCGCCGCCGCTGAAATCTGCACCCATGCCCGCGCCCTGCACACCATCATGCCCAAAGCGGTCATAGGCGGCACGCTTCTGATCATCGCTGAGTACCTGATAGGCCTCGTTGATTTCTTTGAACATGACCTCGGCTTCGGGCGATTTATTGACGTCGGGGTGATATTTTTGCGCGAGCTTGCGAAACGCCTTGCGCACCGCATCTTTATCGGCGCCGCGATCTACGCCCAGCAGCTCGTAATAATCTCTTTTGCTCATAATTGTTTTAAATCCTCTGTAGCGCGCGCATGATTGCCACTATTCCCAATTGATAATCCACGCGCACAACCCCGCCAGCACAATGGTTGCGCCCACCAAAGCCGCCCACTGTTGGGGCAAAAATCCCACTTCCCGCGCGCTAAAATAGAGGATGATGACCATCCCCACGGCCAAAATGACCCAATTAGAAATGACAGGGTGTTCCACCCAAATTTTTTTGAGTGCCTGCAATGCGAACTTCTCCTCAAAAATGCGGCAATAAAAATTGTACCGATAAAAAATGTGGCAATAAATGTACATTATGAAAGGGCAGCCATGACGCCCCGTTATGAATCGGCCTGGGCCACCAGACTCGACATGCGGTGCGGATATTTTCGGCGCAGGCCTGCCCATACCCGGTCGAGCTGGGCTGTCAGGTCTGCCAGGCTCCCGTCATTGTAAATCACCCGGTCGGCCTGGTTGATCTTGGCGGCCTGGGGCGATTGCATACGCATACGCGTGCGGGCATCGGCTTCATCCATCCCCCGATTATCGCGCAGCCGTTGAATCTGGTTTTCGGGGGTAGAGGCGACAACCCAAACTTCGTCGCAGAGTGTGACCAACAGCCCGGCTTCCAGTAGCTTCACGGCTTCGAGCATGACAACCGAAGTGGACGCGCCATCGATCTCCCGGCGGGTCATCTCAAAGACCACTGGATGCACAATCTGCTCTAGTTGTCCCAGCTTTTCGGCATCGGCGAAGACAATTTTGCCCAATGCACGGCGGTTAATGGTATCGTCCTCGTGGAGAATTTCCCGACCAAATACATCGACAATCGCCCGATAGGCCGGACCATCGGGTGCCATGGCGCGATGCGCGACCTTGTCGGCATCAATGACATAGGCGCCTTTTGCGGCTGCGTAGTCCAGGACAGTACTTTTTCCGGTGGCAATATTGCCGGTCAACCCAATGATCAGCGTGTTAGCCATTGTATATGCGTGCGCCTAGTGTAGTTCGATGGTTTGTCGTTCTGTGATTGGTGCGTGTCAAAAAATTTCTCGATAACAATATCTGTAACAAAATAGGTTCTGTGCTGTTCATACTCGACAAAGTCTTATTCGGCTATTCGGCAAAAACAGACCCGGCTCATTAACACAATTGCACAATTATATCACACCCCGTGGACGGTCTTGAAACAAAAGAGGCCGGAATGGTTTATACATCCCGACCCGTTCCTGTGGCTATTAACTATCCTGGTTGCCCGCCGACCCAGGCTCTAAACCGGATTGGTGACCACCTGCCCGGTGTGGGCGCGCTGATGTACCCGGATTGCGGTGCGATAGTAGGAAATCAGTTGATCCATGGTGGCGCGCCACGAGCGATTGCGCGCATGGTTCAGCGCATTGGTCGCCAGTTCTTCATACATCTGCGGATTGTTGCGCAGGCTCTCCACCTGCTGCCCGATTTCCTGGGGGCGGCTGGGATCGAACATCAACCCGTTGACACCGTGCACCACGGTATCCAGAATGCCGCCACTGCGCGCCGCAATCACCGGCACCCCGCACGCCATCGCTTCCAGCGCGACCAGGCCAAATGTTTCGGTGGTAGAAGGAAAAATAAACGCATCGGCCGCGCGATAGGCGTTCACCAGTTCCTCCCCCTTCAGATAGCCGGGGAAGACCGTGGGCGTCCCCGCAAAATGCTCCTTGAGCGATTCATGCGTGGGGCCACCGCCAATCATCGCCAGGCGCACGCCGGGCCGGGGAAACAGGGCATCGCGCAGCTGTTCCAGATTTTTTTCGGGCGCCTGGCGCCCCACATTCAAAATGAGAAAATCGTCGGGGTTGCCATCCGTCAAACGGGCACGCAGCGCCGGATCGCGCGGACCCGGGTTAAAGAGTTCCGTATCAATGCCGCGGTGCCACCAGCGCACACGCCGAAATCCATGCTGGATGAGATCGCTGCGCACGGCAGTCGAGGGGCAAAGATTTACATCGGCCTGATTGTGCAAAAAGCGCATATAATTCCAGACAACGGGCGAAAACATGCCCAGCCCATAATGGTGGGCATAGCGCGCCACATCGGTATGAAACGAGGCCACCACGGGCGCGCGCAGACGGCGAGCAAACCAGAGGCCAAACGGCCCCAGCACAAACGGATTGAGAACATGCACAATATCCGGGCGAAAACGTTGGAGCCGATGCCAGATGCGCGGGCCGGCCACGCTCAGCTTCAATTCGGGGTAAAAAGGCGCACTGAATCCCGATGTGCCAATCACCTGCGCACCGGCATATTCTTCGGGCGCGCCTTTGGGCGCAAAAACGATAACCTCGTGCCCCTCTTCCTGAAAGCGGCGCAACATCAGGCAGAGGATACTGACGATTCCGTCCACCTTGGGCAAAAATGTTTCGGTGAACAGCGCAATGCGCATAGGGCCCTTGTGATTGTACATATGATATGTTCCTTATTCGTCCTTCGCCGTCATCCGCACCGTACCCCGCAGCGTACGCCGTAGTACACGCGGATCAGCAAACTAACCCATCCTAACACAGCGCGCCTCGAATCCGAGGAATTTGATCTGCATAGAACACTGTGAATTTGACGGGAAACCGTCCTGAAAACCGCAGGGATAATTCCTTTTCCCCTCAGTTTGACAGTTGTCCCTCTTTTCAAGCGCGTCAGAATTTGGATTGCAGCCCGTTGTAATCCATCATTAGTGATGTGCGCAGTTTTTTCTGGTGCACCGCTCCCTCACGCAAAAACCTGGGCAAAAACCTGAGCGTGAGGTAGAGTACGGCACGGACGCGCCAGACAATCAGCAAAAATTTTAGACGGACATTATTATTAGTCTGTGAACATTTTCTTAAAGTTTGACTGTTTCACTTAAAATGTTTGTCATTGCGACGTGTGAATTCTTTCAGGAGGTAGTAACAAATGCAGAATAAAGGCAATATCATCGTTCTCGGCGGCGACGGCTTTTGTGGTTGGCCGACCAGCCTGCGCCTTTCCGCCGAAGGCTACGATGTCACGATTATCGACAATCTGTCACGTCGGAAGATCGACGTCGAGCTGGGCTGCCAGTCACTGACCCCCATCGAAACCATCGAAACCCGGCTGGCGACCTGGAAAGCCGAAACCGGCAAGACCATCGGCTTTCACAACCTGAACATTGCCGAAGACTATCACGAACTGCGTGAAGTCATCGAGACCTTAAAGCCCCAGACCATCGTCCACTTTGGCGAACAGCGCGCCGCGCCCTATTCCATGAAATCGGCCCGCCACAAACGCTATACCGTGGACAACAATATCAACGGCACCCACAATGTGCTGTGCGCCCTGGTCGATGCCGGTGTGGATGCGCATCTGGTGCATCTGGGGACCATGGGCGTCTATGGCTATGGCACCGCCGGCATGGAGATCCCCGAAGGCTATCTCAATGTGAAGGTAGATATCGACGGCTCGGATCGAGAGATCGAGATCCCCTATCCGCCCCACCCCGGTAGTATCTATCACATGACCAAGACCCTGGATGCGCTGTTGTTCTATTACTACAACAAAAACGACGGCGTGCGCATCACCGATCTGCATCAGGGCGTAGTGTGGGGCACCAACACCGAAGAAACCCTCATGCACCCGGCGCTGATCAACCGCTTCGACTACGAAGGCGACTATGGCACCGTGCTGAACCGCTTCCTGGTACAGGCCGGTGTGGGCCATCCGCTCACCATCTATGGCACGGGCGGCCAGACGCGCGCGTTCATCCACATCCGCGACACAGTCTGTTGCGTCTCACTAGCGATCAGCCACCCGCCGGCCCCGGGCGAACGCGTGAAGATCTTCAACCAGGCCACCGAAACGCACCGCGTGCGCGACCTGGCGGGCATTGTTTCGCGCCTGACCGGCGCCGAAGTGCGCTATTACGTGAACCCGCGCAACGAATCGCTGGAAAATCGGCTGGTGGTGCGCAACGATAACTTCATGGCATTGGGCCTGAATCCGATTACCCTCGACGAAGGTCTGCTGACCGAAGTCTACGAAGTGGCGGCCAAATACAAGGATCGTTGTAACCCCGAAAAGATTATCGCCGATTCGCGCTGGCGCGCCGATATCCCGCTGGATCGGGAAGGCTCGGCGACACCGCCCGTCGTGGAAAAACAGACCGTCTAGCACCCCCTACTCTTGTTTGCAAAAAAACCGGAACGCCCATGCGCTTCCGGTTTTTTGATCCCCACAGACGGCGCGTGTTCGGAAATTGGGGATTGACAAACTCCGAATGGCATGATAAATTCTGAACACTGTTCGGAAACTCAATCGCAAGGCAAAGCAGACATGCAGCAGACACAGAACTCATCACAGGAATCATCGCAGGAATCATCAGCGGACTTGTCCCCGCGGGCGCGCCGCCAACAGCGCACCAGTCAGGCAATTCTCGACGCCGCGCGCCAAATCATCCAGCGCGAAGGCATAGACGCGCTTTCTATGCGCGCCCTGGCCGAGCGGATCGACTACAGCCCAGCCTCGCTCTATGAATATTATGGCAGCAAAGACGAGATTATCCAGGCAGTCTGTGAACAGGGGCATGGCCTGATGCGCGACCGCATGGCCCAAGTGGATAAAACCCTGGATGTTGTGGACTATCTGGTGCAGATTGGGCTGGTCTATATTCACTTTGCCGTCACCAATCCCGATTACTTCCGGATCATGTTTGCCGTATTAGACGGCAATATGCCCGACCCGGGTGCAGCCGATGGACCAGAAGCAAACACAGAAGCAAACACAGAGGCAAGCACAGAGGCGAGTAAAGAAGCCCGGCCTTTGCTCGCGCCGCCCCCGCCCGATTCGTCTTTCTACATTCTATTGGGGGCAATTCAGCGCGGCATCGACGAAGGAGTCTATCGCGTGCAGCCCGAAATCGGTCTACTGGAAATGGCCTATGGCGCGTGGAGTCTGGTGCATGGGTTGGCAACGTTGCGCATTGCCCACGATTCGCGCTTTCCGGTGGACTATACCCAAACCGAACCGGCCATCTTGCGGGCCTATGCCGCGGGTCTGGGGCAGAAAGACAAGTAATTCCACGCTCTTTTTTTTCGATCAACCGAACAATGTTCAACAACTGACCGTCGCACGGACACTTATTACAGCCGACGTTTCACAGCCACAGGATACCCACATGGAAATACTCTTTCAAATCGCCAATCTCTATATTCTGCCCTTCTGGCTGCTTATGATTCTGCTGCCGGGCTGGCGCGGATCGCAGCGCATCATGGCGTCGATCTGGACCGTGATACCACTGGCCGCGTTCTATGCTCTGGGGTTCGTCATGTCGTTCAGCGCCGACCCCACCGCCTTGCAGGAACTCGCCAACCCCACCCTGACGGGGATTGCTGCACTGCTGGGCACACCCGCCGGCGCGGCTCTGGGCTGGATTCATTTTCTGGCGTTCGACCTCTTTGTAGGCCGCTGGGCCTATCTGGATAGTCGCACCCGCGGCATTTCCGCCTGGTGGGTATCGCCGGCGCTGATCTTCGTGCTCATGGCCGGCCCCCTGGGCTTGCTGCTCTATCTGGGCGTGCGCTATCTGCACCGCGGTCAACGGCAGTCGCAGCGGCCTGCCCGATAAATTCCGTCCCGTGCGCCCTGTGCAAAGGGCGCACGCATTCCAAAAGTATGATCGCGGCTATTGCTACTACAACTGCATCTACAACAAGGAGACTTCGCATGACCACTTTTGCAATTCGCCCTGCCCGTGTGCCCGATCTGGCCTTGACATGGCTGGGCAAGGCGTGGCGCTTCAACCGTCTATTGACCATCGCACTGATTTTTCAGATGTTGCTCATTCCGTTCATCCTCGTGGGCATGTGGCTGGACCCCAAGACCATTCTGGGCGCGCCGGCGTGGAACAAGCCCCTGAAATTTGCGCTGTCGGGTGCGATCTATGGCGGCACATTTCTCTGGCTGCTGACCTATATCCGGGGCCGCCACCGTTGGGTGCAACGTTGGGTGCAACTGGCCGCCAATGCCACCGCCATCGCCTTGATTGGCGAACAGCTACTCATCAATCTACAGGTGATCCGCGGCGTGCCCAGCCATTTCAACGCCGGCACCCCACTCGACGCTACAATTTTTTCGATCATGGGTGTGCTGATTTTTACGCTCTCGGCGTTCAATCTGTTGTTGGCGATTGGTCTGCTCATCCAGGGATTGCCCAACCCCACCTTTGCCTGGGCCATCCGGTTTGGTGTGCTGGCTGCATTTGCGGCCATGATGGTGGGTGCCCTCATGTCGGGCAATATCACGGCGGCACAACAGGCAGACTTCGCGGCCCAGGGCATGTCGAGCATGGTGGGCGCACACAGTGTAGGTGTCGAAATGGGCGGCCCTGGATTGCCTTTTCTGGGATGGAGCACCGTTGGCGGCGATCTGCGGGTAGCCCACTTTGTGGGGCTACACGGGATGCAGGCTTTGCCCCTATTGGCCGGGCTGTTGGCGCTACCCGCATCGCGGCGGCGATTCGCAGCGCACCAGCGCACCGGGTTCGTGCTGCTGGGCGGCGTGAGCTATCTGGCGTGGACCGGGCTGCTCACCTGGCAAGCGTTGCGCGGCGTCTCGGTTGTCACGTTGGATGGCCCCACCGCGCTGGCCTATCTGGCGCTGGCGGGTTTTGTGCTCGTGGGCAGCCTGCTCATCATCGCCCGCGGCAATCAGCCGGCACAGTCGTCCCGCGAAGTCATTCACATGCCTTCTGCCGGAAACACCCCGTAATTGTTCCGCACTTGTTCTATTAGTCCGGCTGGCGCGCCGGATTGATTGCGGGTCCGGCTCGCGCCGGATTGATTGCGGGTCCGGCTCGCGCCGGATTGATTGTAGGTCTGGCTCGCGCCGGATTGATTGTAGGTCTGAGGCAAGGGTGCTATACTCCCCACAGAATCCATGTTGCGGGCAAACCGAGCAAGGTCAAGTGTGCCAGAGGAACGGATAGCGCTACCCGGCGCGCGCCAACGCACGTCGGGCCGCTCTGTGCCGCGCAACGCCATTCGAGAGTCAAAGCCTCTCGAGATTCAAAAAAGGAGACTCTATGCAACAGACTTACATATCTACCCGGTTGATCGGCCTGCTCGCCGCGCTGGTGTTCATGCTGGCCGCCTGTGCCACCCCTGCCGCACCCGCGGCAGACACCCCGCCCGCAGACACATCAGACACATCTGCCGCCCCAGAAGCCGAAGCAGAAACCGATGCAGAAGCCGATGACGAAGCAGCAGAGGCCGAGACAACAGACCAGCCCACCATCATCCTGGCTGAAAATCCGTGGTCGGCAGCCGCGCTCAATACCGAAGTTGCCGCGATTATTCTGGAAGAAGAACTGGGCTATCCTGTCGAGAAAGTGACCATTGGTGAAAGCGCGCAATGGCCGCCGTTGGCCGCGGGCGACATCCACGCCAGCCTCGAAGTCTGGCCTTCGGGTCATGCCGATGCCGTCGCCGAATACATCGACGGTCAGGGTCTGGTCGAACATGGTGGCCCGTTGGGGCCAGTGGGCAAAATCGGCTGGTATATTCCCACCTATCTGCTAGAGGAATATCCTCAGCTGGCAACCTGGGAAGGCTTCCTGGAGCCGGAGATGGCCGCGCTCTTTGGGACTGCCGAAACGGGTGATCAGGGCCAGTTCCTCACCGGCGACCCCAGCTGGACCCAATATGAGCAGGATATCATCGACAATCTGGGGCTAGACTTTCAGATTGTGACTGCGGGATCCGAAGAAGCGATTCTGGCGGCGCTGGATGGCACCTATAGCCGCCAGGAGCCGGTGCTCTTCTATTTCTGGACACCCCACTCGGTCCACGCAGCCTATGATCTCACCGAAGTCGCGCTGCCCCCCTATAGCGCAGAGTGTTATGCACGCGGCGATGCCGGCGGCATCGACTGCGACTATCCGCCCGACGAGCTGTTCAAGATCTTCTGGACCGGTCTGGCAGACTATGCGCCCGACGCCCATACGCTGTTGCAGAATATGAACTATTCCACCGAAGATCAGATCGCCATGATCGCGGCGGTCGAGCTGGATGGTTCGAGCATTGAAGACGCGGCACGCGCCTGGCTAGACGCCAACGAGGATGTCTGGCGGGCCTGGCTGCCCTAGACACATAAAGGATTGGGTAATTGGGTAATCCGCAGGGTTACCCAATTACCCAATTGCACCTGCCTTCCCCGCGTTACTAGCCTTTCAAAGAGCCTGCCAGCAGACCCCGCATAAAGAGTCGCCCCAGCAGCAGATAGACGATAATTGTGGGCGCGGCCGCAATGAGCGCCGCCGACATCTGCACATTCCACTCGGTATAAAAGCTGCCCGCCAGATTGGCAACCGCCACGTTGATGGGCGCCCGCGACGGATTGCTCAGCACGATCAGCCCCAGCAGATAGTCATTCCAGATCGTGGTGAATTGCCACAAGAGCACCACGGCAAACGCAGGCATGGAGATGGGTAGCAGAATCCAACGGTAGATGGCAAAAAAGTTGCAGCCGTCGATCTTGGCCGCATCTACCAACTCATTGGGGATGCTGGCATAGTAGCCCCGAAACAGCAACGCCGTAATCGGGATGCCAAAAATGCAGTGGACAAAAATCAGCCCCGGCACGGTGCCATATAGCCCCATAAATTGCAGCGTCCGCACCAGCGGAATCAGCACGCCCTGATAGGGCAAGAACATCCCCACCAAAAAGAGAATAAAGAGCGTATCGGCCCCCGGAAAACGCCATTTGGCAAAGATGTAGCCGTTGATTGAGCCAATCATAGCCGAGATGAACGCCGCCGGGATGGTGACAATCATGCTGTTGCGGAAATTGGGCGAAACCGCGGTCCATGCTTCGCGCACACCTTCCAGCGTGGGGTTGGCGGGCAAATGCCACATCCGCGCCACATCCACATCGGCAAAGGGCTTCAGGCCCGTGATGATCATGACATAGAACGGCATGAGATAAAACGCGGCAAAAGCAATCAACACCAGGTAAATTGCGCCGCGCGTCCAGATTTGATGCCCGCTCATCGTTCAATCTCCTGGCGCATACTGCGCAGATAGGGGATCACCAGGAACATGGAAAGCAAAATCATAAACGAGGCAATCGCCGCGCCCAGCGAAAAGCGATAGGAGCCAAACGTGGTCTGATACATATTATAGGCAAGCGTATCGGTGGCAAACGCCGGGCCACTGCCGCCCATCGCAGTCACCAGATCGAAGACGCGAATCGAGTTCATGCCGGTCAGCACAATCGCGATAAAGGTCACAGGCATCAGCAGGGGAATAATTACATAGCGGTAGATGGCAATCGAGCCTGCGCCGTCGATGGCCGCGGCTTCGCGCAGTTCGGCAGGAATGCCGCGCAGCCCGGCCAGATAGAGCGCCATGACATAGCCGGTAAACTGCCAGGCCGCGGCAATGGTCACGGCCCACATGCCGTGGCGCGGCGTGGCAAACCAGGCCGGTTGAAAGTTCTCTAGCCCGATACTGGCAAAAATCAGATTGAGACCAGAGGAAGGATGCATCAGCCACCGCCATGCTACCCCGGTGACGATGCCCGAAACCGCAAAAGGAAAGATAAAAATCGTGCGAAATACCGCTTCGCTCTTGATCTTCTGATCCAGCAATGTCGCCAGAATGAACCCCAGAATCAGACACTGGGACATGAAGCCCGCGGCATAGATGAGATGGTTGCGCAGGTCGCTGTGAAAGCGCGCATCATTCACCAGGCGCGTCCAGTTTTTCAGGCCCACAAAGTCGTAATTCTCGACGACGGAATTCCAGTCTACCGTAGAGATGTAGAACGTCCAGCCGATGAAGCCATAGATAAACAGCCCCACCAGAAAGATGGAAGGCGACAGTACTAGCAGGGCGATCAGACGATCGCCCCGCAACCAGCCAGGACGCCCGCCACGGGCGTGTGGGGAGGCAGCCACGCCTGCCTCCCCGCGCATAGAAATGGATTTATTGGCCAAAAGCAGCATCCTCCGCAGCCGTGACGAGCATGGCCTGGGCCTGCGCCACATCGCGGTTAACGGCCAAATCGTTGGTCGCAAAATCATAATCCAGCAGGAAGCTCTGCTTGGTGGCCGCGCCGTGCTGAATACTCGGCACCAACGTGTTGGAACCAAAGTCGGCAATTGCCTCTAGCTGATATTCGTCGTACAGGCTCTGATCGGCGTCAGTGCGCGCCGGGATGGAACCCTTGATAGGATTGAACGCATCCTGCCCCTCTTTGGAGCCACATGCACGCAGGAAATTGAGCGCATTTTCCCGATTGGGCGCGCCCTGGGGCAGGCCAAACGAATCGGAAAGCACCATGAACATGCCCTCGGTGCCGGGGACGGGCGCCCAGTGATAGCCGTCGTAGCCGATGGCCTTTAACTGGCCGTGCGCCCAGTCGCCGCTGATGATCATCGCCGCGCCCTCATCCGTCGGGAACGCACTGACCACATCGCCATTGACTACGCTCAGCCGGTCGGGATTGGCATTGTCATAGGTGCGGCTCAGAATTTCCAGCGCCTCGGTCACGCGGGCATCGTCCCAGCCCACCGAACCATCGAACAGCCCGCGATAGGCTTCGGGGCCTAACACGGCCAACAGGATACTTTCAAAATTATGGCCGCTCTGGGTCTGGTTCACATCGCCCATGCCCAGGGCAACCATGCCTTCCGCGGCCAGTCGATCTGCCAGGTCGAAATATTCATCCCAGGTCGCGGGCGGCGCATCAAAGCCCACCGCTTCCAGCTTGTCGGGGCGATACCACAGGATATTGGAACGGTGGATATTCACCGGCACCGACCACGGATGCCCGTCGTAGGAAGCGATGTCGATCAGATCTTGCGGGAAGACATCGCCGAACCCTTCTTCGGCATATAGCTCATCCAGCGGGTCCATGCGGTCGCCAATCACATGGCTGTCGATCAGTTCGCGCCCCAGATGCACCTGGAACGAATCGGGCGGTTCGCCGCCCAACATGCGCGTTTCCAACAGCGCCTTCATATTGCCGCCCTGCCCCGCGCCGCCGGCCAACGCCGCGTTGATAATTTCCACATCGGGATGTTCTGCCGAGTAGACCGCATACAGGGCATTCAGAGCCTCAACTTCGCCTCCGGTTGTCCACCACGAAAAAATTTCCAGCGAACCGGCATCGGTGGCGGCGCCTTCGCCCGCGTCAGAACCGGCAGTCGTTCCCGCGCTGGTCCCCGCGCCCTGCTCCACGGGCACGGCACAGGCGGCCAATGCAGACGCGGCAATACCCGCGCCCATCGCTTGCAAAAATTGACGACGCTTCATCAAACTGTGGGGTTGCATATGACAGACTCCTTGTAGATTGGCTACATGGTATCTCGCCCATGTGCGAGACAGAGAATCAACAGGGAATAACGGCTATTGAATTGTGGAATCGTTCCAAATGTGCGGACGAGTGTACGGACGAGAGGCAGGGCGAAACAGATAGCCCCCTTGAATAACGGGTCAATCCGCGACAAATTTACGGCATATGGCTTGGGTGCGTGACCTGGATAAACTGCGCGGCATTATATCCCGACTGCCCACGGACTGCAAGTGCCGGTTTTTGGGTTCATTCTGCGGGCTAGCGCGTACGTCGCGCCCAGGCCTGGGTCAGCCGATCCAGCACAATCGCCAGACAGACAATGGCGATCCCCGCCTCTAGCCCGCGCCCGACTTCGTTGCGCGCCAACCCGTTAACCGCTTCGAAGCCCAGCGCGCCGCCGCCCACCAGCCCGGCAATAATCACCATCGCCAGCACCATCATCACCGTCTGGTTTACACCCAGCATGATGGTGGGCAATGCCAGGGGCAATTGCACCATGAACAGACGCTGCCAGGCGGTCGCGCCAAAGGCATCGGCGGCTTCGGTAACTTCGGCGTGGACGCGCCGAATGCCCAAATCTGTCAGGCGGATGACCGGCGGCACGGCATAGAGGACCGACGCGATAATGCCCGGCACCCGCCCCACATGAAACAGCATGATGACCGGCACCAGATAGACAAATACCGGGATTGTCTGCAAAAAATCCAGCACAGGACGCAACCCCGCCCGTACCCCATCATTTTGGGCCGACCAGACGCCCAGCGGCAACCCCACCGTCAACGCCACCAGCACTGCGACCAGCACCTGGCTCAATGTGTCCAGCGTATGCGTCCACATGCCCAGCAGCCCCGTCGCCAGCACGGCAAACACAGTGACAACGCCCAGCCGCAGCCCGCCCGAATTACCCCCCGAATACCACGCCACCAGCCCAAACCCACCAATTACCACCGGCCAGGGCAACCACGTTTGCAACAGGCTGCGCAGCGGATTGAGCAGCCAGATCACCAGAAAATCGCTGAACGGTCCTGTACCGATGGGCAGATTACCGATGCGATAGAGATTGTCGCGCAGCCAGCGCACACCACTATCGACGGGCGCGCTGATGGAAAATTGCATGGCTTCCGGAAAGTCGCGCAGGCCCACCACATAGGCATCCACGACCATAAAATAGAGCATCACCATCGCCGCGGTGCTCCAATAGACAGCGGCAAAGAGTCGGGGCGAGACCTTGTTGAACATGGCAGGTCGGCCATATTCGCGCTGCTTGCGGCCTTCGGCAACATGAAACAATCGATCCAGCACCACGGCAATCAACACAATTGCCAGCCCTGCCTCCAGCCCCTGCCCCACGCGCAGCCGCTGCAACGCAACCAGCACATCGCGCCCCAACCCACCCGCGCCGATGAGCGCGGCAATCACCACCAGGCTCAACGCCATCATGATGGTTTGATTGATCCCTGCCTGAATTGCGGGCAGCGCCAGCGGCAGCTCTACCTTGCGCAGCTTTTGCCACGCGCTCGCGCCAAAAGCATCGGCGGCTTCCTTGCTCGCCGCGGGCGCTTCCAAAATGCCGCTCGCGGTCAGGCGCACAATCGGCGGCAGCGCATAGATCACCGTAGCAATGACGCTGGGCGCACGCGCCACGCCAAAAAAGAGCAACACGGGGATGAGATAGACAAACGCCGGCAGCGTTTGCATGGCATCGAGCACGGGACGCAAAACGGCATAGAAGCGCGGTGATTTGGCCGCGGCAATGCCCAGGGGGAAACCCAGCGCCAACGCCAACACGACCGACGCGGCCATGAGCGCAAGCGTGAGCTGCGCGGCAGGCCATAGCCCCAGCGCGCCC